>CACYYH010000086.1 GCA_902778565.1 uncultured Eubacteriales bacterium | reverse complement strand
TGGCTGAACGATGCACTGCCAATTATGTAAAGACTTTTATCGAGGCAAAAGCTTTGATAAAGGTCTCTCCCTTTCCATACGGATCATAGAAGGCAACGCCCTTCCCATCCCATGAAATGCTGCTGTTTGCAAAGTAAAGCTCTCCCGGGAACTGGTGTGCTACCCGTCAAGAGGACAGTGAAAAATTAAAAAGTTCCGTACCGCCAGTTGTGCAGTTGCAGCTGGCGGTATTCTTATGCCGCCAAATAGTATTGTTGATGATACTCGAATGGTGTCATCAAATGCAGATTCCGTTGGATTCGTTCGGTGTTATAGTAGCTGATGTAGTCCTCAATAGCAGAAACCAGATCCTTCCTGGACGTGAATCGCCTTCCATAGTACTTTTCGCGCTTCAGGATGCCCCAGAAGCCTTCCATTGGACCATTGTCAATACAGTGCGCAACTCTGGACATACTTTGCTTCATATGGTGTTTCTTCAACCTCGTACAAAACTGCCTGCTCGTATATTGGAAACCTCTGTCACTATGGAACAGAGGCCTGGCGTCCGGTTCAAGTGCCACAGCTGCATCAAAGGTGTTCATAACCAACGGATTGTCATTGTGGTCTCCGATCTTGTAAGCTACAATCCTGCGGTCATAAAGATCCAGAATGGCGCTCAGGTATACCTTGTGAACTTCGATGCCGATGTAATACTTGAACTCTGTCACATCGGTAAGCCATTTCTCGTTCGGTGCGTCAGCATGAAAATCCCGGTTCAGATAGTTCTTTGCGATATGTACCGGATCATTGCTGTTCCTGGTGCAACTCTTAGGCTTCCACTTAATCGTAGACTGGATATGCTCTTTTCTACAGATTCGAAGGATCCGCTTATCATTGACATCGATATCATGATGCCTGTCAAGTTCGTCCCGTATTCTGCGATATCCCATATCAGGATGCCTCTCATGGATGGTCTTGACTTTTTCTGCAATCTCCTGGTTCTTCTTCTCACTGTAACTGACCGGGTTTTTCAGCCAGCGGTAGCAGGCTCCCCGTGACAGATGCAGATATTTACAGAGCCGCTGTACAGGATAGTGCTTAGTCTCTGATAGTTCCTTGATCGCCTGATACTTATACAGATGCCGAGTCAGAGATAGCGATCTTTCATCTCTAACTCTCTGACTTTTTTTAACAGATCATTCTCCATCTGGAGGTCACGGTTCTTTCGCTCCAGTTCTGCGATTTTATCCCGAAGTTCTTCTTCAGGTGTCCGCGCAGGCTGTGTGCCTGTGCGCCTTCCACGCCGGTCTTCCAGGCCAGCTGATCCCATCTTCTCATAACGCAATACCCAGTTGCGTACCTGTTGATAGGAGCAGTTGTATTTCAATGCAGCTGCACCATAATTCTTATTATTGGCAAGGCAATCCTGTACGATCTCAAGACGTTCTTCCGGCGTCGTCTGTCTGGCTTTCCTCATGTAGCTACCTCCTCCGCTTGTGCGGGATTTGATTCCTCCATGAGTATTGTACTCCTTAAGCCACATTTGTAACTGCCTTTTTGAACGAAGTCCATACCGGGCTGCTATAACCATCTGAGATCCCTTTCCGTCAAGATAATCATAGACAGCCTGTAGTTTGGTTTCTTCAGAATAGTGCCTGTTATGGCTTTGTGCCAACAAGCCTGCTGGTCCCTCATTACGATAGATATTGACCCATTTATGGAAAGTATCTGCACCGTTTCCGGCTAGCCCTGCCAGCCGCCCGGCCTCTTTGGCGCTAATCTCTCCTTCAAGATACCTTTCTACGAGTTCAACCTTCAGTGCTGGATCAATCTTACTCTTTCTGGACATAGCAATACCCCCAAGTAGGTTTTATATTTCAGTGTCCTACTTGGGGGTAGCATATCAGTTGCCTGAAGACCAGCCTCTCTTGTAACTGTGTTAAATTGTTCTCCGCCTCCTCCACAGCAGTACTCCCGCTCCAAGGATCAGGATACTGCCGAGGATTGTGAAGAGCCGTGTGCCGGGGCCGCCGGTGGA
>CACYYH010000085.1 GCA_902778565.1 uncultured Eubacteriales bacterium | reverse complement strand
GTCCCTGGTTATACCGGCATTATTGATCAGTACGTCTATCCTTCCGAAGCGGTCCATGACAGCAGCTACTGCTATCTCCACCTCATCCGGTTTGCTCACGTCACACTTCAGCACCTGGATCACCGAGTCTGAAGGATCCAGTTCTTCAGCAGTCTTCAGCGCCTCGTCGTAGTCAAAATCCAGTATTGCGATGCCTCCTGCGCCCTCTTCAATGAATCGCTTTGCCGTGGCTTTTCCTATGCCCTTTGCAGCTCCTGATATGACGATTATCTTTCCTTCCAAACCTCTCATGGCAATACCTCATTTCTCGCTAAAATATACTGTTTAGCCATATTACAAAGCCCCAGCGCATGCTGAGGCCTGTGTTTTCATTATTTCCAGGACGACTTAAGTCCTACGATCTCGTTGAATACGAGATTTTCTTTGCTGTAAAGTTTAGGTTCTGCATTGAAATATCCGTGTCTGAAGAACTGGAATCTGTCTCCGGGCTCGCAGTCCTTAAGCGAAGGCTCTCCAATACAAACGCTCTCATGAAGCGAATCGGTATTTCCGATCATCCTGCCGGGATCCTCCGGATCCTCGATCATAAGATAGTCGAACTGTCTGATGGTGATGGGCACGCAGTTATTGGCATCAACAAAGTGGATGGTGCCTTTGACTTTGCGGCCTTCGAAATTGGAACCTGACTTGGTCTCGGGATCGTATGTGGCATAGATCTCCTTTACAGTTCCGTCTTCGTTCTTTGCATAACCTGTGCAGCGGATGAAGTATGCGCCTTTGAGCCTTACTTCGTTGCCGTCTCTTCCATCTTCCTGAGGCGGGAAAAGTCTGAAGTACTTTTTAGGTGGAACTTCTTCAAAGTCAGCTCTGTCTACCCAGATCTCCCTGGAGAATGTCACTTTGCGGGTGCCCATCTCAGGTACTGCGGGATTGTTCTCGATCTCGCACTCTTCGGACTGACCTTCAGGATAATTGGTGATGATGACCTTGACAGGATCAAAGATCACGTTTCTGGAGGGAACTCTCTCTTTGAGATCGTCTCTTACACAGTGCTCGAGCTGAGCGATATCAACTGTGGAGTTAGCCTTGGATACGCCGATCTCCTCGCAGAAATTGCGGATAGCTTCAGGAGTGTAGCCCCTTCTTCTGATGCCTGCGATGGTAGGCATTCTGGGGTCGTCCCAGCCGTCAACCACGCCGTCGTCAACCAGACGCTTCAGGAAGCGCTTGGACATTACGGTGTTGGTTATGTTAAGTCTTGCAAATTCGATCTGCTGAGGAGGATTAGGCCAGAAGCCCACTTCTCTTACCACCCAGTCGTAGAGAGGTCTGTGGTCCTCGAACTCCAAGGTGCAGATGGAATGTGTGATCCCTTCGATGGCGTCCTCAATTGGATGAGCGAAATCGTACATGGGATAGATGCACCACTTGTCGCCTGTATTGTGATGAGTAGCGTGGGCGATACGGTAGATGATGGGATCTCTCATGTTGATGTTGGGAGACGCCATATCGATTTTGGCGCGGAGCACCTTCTCACCGTCTGCGTACTTGCCTTCCCTCATCTCTTCAAAGAGCTTCAGGTTTTCCTCAACGGATCTGTTCCTGTAGGGAGATTCCTTGCCTGGCTCCTTAAGGGTGCCTCTGTACTCCTTTATTTCCTCAGGAGTGAGGTCGCAGACATAGGCCTTGCCCTTCTTGATGAGCTCAACTGCAGCTTCGTACATCGTATCGAAGTAGTCAGATGCCCAGAGCCTCTTGTTCCAGGTGAATCCCAGCCATCTTACGTCTTCCTCGATGGAGTCGATATATTCGGTATCCTCCTTTACAGGATTCGTATCGTCATATCTTAAATTGCAAAGTCCGCCGTACTTTTCAGCAGTGCTGAAGTTCAGGCAGATGGACTTGGCGTGTCCGATGTGAAGATAACCGTTGGGTTCAGGCGGGAATCTGGTAATGATGGGATTCTCACCGTATTTTTTTGTTTCCAGATCGCTTTCGATGATCTGATGGATGAAGTTTAAGGATTCAGCCATGGAATCAATTCTCCTTTGCT
>CACYYH010000084.1 GCA_902778565.1 uncultured Eubacteriales bacterium | reverse complement strand
CAGTGCTCCGGTATCTTTCAGGGCTTTCATGGCCACCATGATGGATGCCAGAGGTCCTTTCATGTCTGACGTGCCTCTTCCGTAGAGTTTGCCGTCCTCGATCCATGGATTGAATGCATCCACCATTCCGTCAGCCTTGACGGTATCCGTATGACCATTGAAGATAAGAGTTCTGCCGGGCTTGCCGCTGTCCAGAGTCGCAACCACGTTGGACCGTCCGTCCTTCACTTCCTTCACGTAGCAGGGGATCCCCTCTTTATCAAAGAATTCTTTGATATATACACAGGCTGCGGTTTCCTGGCCCGGAATAAGCGGATGTGTCTCGATGGATACCAGGTCCTTGGTAAGCTTGACCAGAAGATCCTCATCTATATGCTGTTTCAATAATTCTTTTAAGTCTTCCATTTCCCGATCCTCCTTTTTTCAGGCCGATTCGCCTGCCAGATACTGTGCGTAAAGTTCGGCGCTCAGGATATAGTGTTCAAGGCTCTGACCTTCGTTATCCATGTGAGCGCAGTCGTGGTCTCCTTCGAATACCGGTCCGAAGCAGACCGTATTGGGAATGCTCTTGGCATAGGTACATCCCGGAGCAAATCTGCATTCTCCCGGGATACCGTTATCCTCCAACACCTTTTTCATTCTCTTTATCCATGGCAGATCCTCATCCACCCAGATGGAATCCAGGATCTCCACGATGTTTATATCATAGTTTCCTTCAGTTCTTTTGTTTTCCAGCGCATCAAGTACAGACTTGCTTGGAAGCTTGAAATCATTCCTTACGTTGATGCTTACGGTGATCCTCTGACCCTCCTGCCTTATCACGGTAGGTACCATGGTGGTGTTTTCGTCGTTTTTCAGGCTTCCGTCCTTCATCCTGAACTCCAGATTCGAATGATATGCCTTCTCAGGAAAATACTTTGCCACGAACTTCGCGAAGCCGTAGCCGGTTTTCTCTGCCAGTTCCTCGCACATCAGTGCTATGGCGTTGACACCCATTTCAGGAACTGAACTGTGGGCGTTTTTACCCTTGCATCTCAGCAGTTCTCCATTGATTATTGCGCTTGCCTCTGCAGGGATGCTGTTGGTGGCAGAACCGCCTCTGATATCCTCGTCACCTTTAAGCAAAGGCTCAGTAAATATGAGCTCCACGTCCATATAACCGTTTTCCCTGTTATATATGGGGAAGGCTCCGTCAGGAGAAAAGCCATAGTCCGGCAGAGGGAATTCCTCTTTGAAATGATCCATGTCTTCCCAGACGATCTCTTCTCTTGTTCCTACTATGAGCATGATCTTTTTGCCGGGCAGGATCCCGCTGTCTTTAAGATATTTCATGGCGTAGAGACTTGCTATCACAGGTCCTTTATCGTCCACCACACCTCTTCCGTAGAGATGTCCGTCCTTCAGAACAAGTTCAAAAGGATCGGTATTCCATTTCTCCCGATCTCCCTCAGGTACCACGTCTACGTGGACCAGGATCCCCAGGGTCTCCTCACCGTCACCGTAGGTGACCGTGCCAACGTCTCCGTATTTTCCCTTCCTTGTCTCAAAGCCCAGTTCATCCGCTCTTCCGAGCACGAGGTCTAGAGCTTCTTCGCAGCTCTTTCTTTCTACGCTTCTGCTCTTTATGGACACCAGCTTAGCCAGATCATCAAGGATGTCCGGTGTGGCCTTTTCAAAATATTCTTTTATTTCAGGATAATCACTCACCCTTTGTTTCCTCCTTCATCTTGTGACAGTACACCTGGTGTCCCGGGCTGACTTCGATGTATTCAGGCTCGGTCTCCTTGCAGATATCCATTACGTAAGGACACCTTCCGCAGAACTTGCATCCCTTGATCTCGGAGCTTGCGTTGGGTGTCTCGCCTTCAAGGATCTTTCTCTTTCCCGTCAGGGTCTTTCCGGGGATCGGCATGATGTCCAGAAGAGCCTTGGTATAGGTATGCTTTGCATTCTTTACTATCTCTTTGGCGCTGCCTATCTCCATGATCTTGCCCAGGTACATGATCGCTATCTTATCGGATATCAGCCATGCCAGGGAAAGGTCGTGGGTAATGAAGAGATAAGCCACACCCTTCAGATCGCGTTCTTTCAGCATAAAATCTATGATACCTGTCCTGATGGATGCGTCCAGCATGGATACAGGCTCATCCGCAGCTACCAGATCCGGTTTCATGATGAGGGATCCCGCTATGGCAGCCCTCTGTCTCTGTCCTCCGGAAAGT
>CACYYH010000083.1 GCA_902778565.1 uncultured Eubacteriales bacterium | reverse complement strand
CAAGACCAAATCAAAGAAGGACCCGGAACTCTAAAACGAAGAGGCAGCCGCGTGGGCTGCCTCCATACATATTATAATGGCAGAGTGTAAGGGAATAATTCTCCCAAAAACATCTTGACGCGGTGTCAGAGTGCTTGTATAATATACATGCTGACACAGTGTCAACATCCTGCAGAAAGATGAGAGGATAAAAGATGAGAAAAGCAACACCAAAACAGATTGCCCAGAAAAGGGAAGAAATAATCAATGCCTGTGAGCAGCTTTACCAGACAATGAGCTTTCGGGAGATTACACTTAAGGAAATTGGAAATATCACTTCCTTCTCCCGGCCCACCATCTATAACTACTTTGAGACAAAGGAAGAGATCTTTCTGGGACTTTTCCAGAGGGAATATGACCGCTGGAATGAGGATCTGACCGCCATTATGGGCGGGAACGAACAGCTCACCAAAAAGGAACTGGCCGATCATATCGCAGGCTCTCTTGCGGGGCGTGAACAGCTCTTAAAGCTTCTTTCCATGAACAACTATGACATGGAAGCAAACAGCCGGCAGGAACTGCTGAATACTTTCAAAAAGTCCTATGGGCATTCCATGCATCTCATGTGCATGCTGCTGGAGAAGTTCTGCCCGGACATGGGCGTGACTGACATTCAGAACTTCATCTATACCTTCTATCCCTTCATGTTCGGGATCTACCCGTATACGGCGGTCACGGAAAAACAGAGAGTGGCCATGAAGGAAGCGGGAATCAACTATGTGTATCAAAGCGTCTACGAGCTCACTTACAGCTGCCTGGTCCGGCTGCTGGGCGAGTGAGAGGCGCGTGACTATAATGACTATCAAAAATAAAGGAGACAAAAGCAATGACAAAATTACCGAAAATCGCACTTGGCGCATGGGCGTGGGGAAACGACGGAACCTTTGGAGGGAGTCTTACGGCAGACAGCCTGAAGCCGATCTTTGATACGGCGATGGCAAACGGCCTGAATCTCTGGGATACAGCTTACGCCTATGGAATGGGTACATCTGAAAAGGTCCTCGCCGGATTCTTAAAAGGCCTTCCGAGAGAATCCTATCTGGTTTCTGATAAATTCACTCCGCAGTGTGCAGATACTTCTTCTCCGACTGCCATGGCGGATATGATCGAGATGCAGCTGAAGCTGATGGAACTGGATCATTTCGATGTTTACTGGATCCATAACGTCTGGGATGCTCCGAAGTGGACAGAGGAACTGGCAAAGTACTTCGAAGGAAAAGACAATGTTCCGCTTCTTGGTGTCTCTAATCACAATCTTGCAGAGATCAAGCAGGCGAATGAAATACTTAAAAGCCATGGGCTGAAGCTTTCTGCTGTCCAGAATCATTTCAGCCTGATCAATCGTTCTTCGGAAGATTCCGGCATTCTTGAATACTGCAGAGAAAACGGCATTACCTTCTATGCCTACATGGTCCTGGAACAGGGTGCTCTTTCCGGCAAGTATGATACGAAGCATCCGATGCCGGAAGGCTCTGCAAGAGCTGAGACCTACAACCCGGTCCTCGACAAGCTGGAGGTCCTGAACGCAGAACTGAAGAAGCTGGCAGATAAATACGGCGTCGGTCCGGCGCAGATCCCGGTGGCCTGGGCAATCGCCAAGGGCACACTGCCGATCATCGGCGTGACCAAAGAAAACCAGGTACTGGATGTGGTCAAGGCAGCGAATGTCACTCTGACAGCTGAAGAAACCGCAGAACTCGAAAAAGTAGCAAACAGCCTGGAACTGAATGTAATCCGTTTCTGGGAAAAGGAGATGAAATAATATGAGCAAAGGTCTCCATCGAGTGTGAGGTGGACGGCAACTACGAGCTGGATCATTTCGACCATTTCATCTGCAAGATCCTTGCGACCTATGCAGATGAAGCTGTACTGAACGAGCAGGGCAAGATCGACTATCACACCTTCAAGCCGGTACTCTTCGAGTTCCCGACCTATGAATATTTCGTGACAGGTGAAAAAGTCGGCAACTGCGGCAAGATGAACTGATTACATACAAGCCTCTGACAAAATCTTCAGAGGCTTGTATCCATGTCTGAAAAGGAGAGAAAGATTATGGCAGGCAAGATTATAGTGGCGGTATTCTCCGCCAGCGGCGTAACGAAAAGAGTCGGTGAAGAGATCGCCAGGATCGCGTGTGCAGACTTTTATGAGATCGTCCCGAAGGAGGTCTATACATCGGCGGATC
>CACYYH010000082.1 GCA_902778565.1 uncultured Eubacteriales bacterium | reverse complement strand
TTCTTTATTCTTCGGCGTTTTCCAATGCTTCCAGATACACATCCTCAGACGGTATCTGATGTTACTGTCCAGCCGCCCGCACAGCTCTTTCATGCTTCCGATTTTGAAATAGTTTATCCATCCTCGAATAAGCTGATTGAGTTTGACCACCTTATAGCAGTTGCTGACCCCCCAGCTTCTGCATGTCAGTTTCTTCATCTGTGCCTTGAACTTCGCTACTGCTTTCGGATGCGGTCTGGCTTTGTATGCTTTGGCAAATGAGTCAAAGTAAAATCCAAACCCGAGATACTTGATTCCTTTCGGCTTGTCGACCTTGCTCTTTTCGGCATTCACTTTCAGTCCAAGCTTTTCCTCGATAAATCTGGTTACACTCTTCATGACTCTGTCCGCCGCTTGTCTGCTTCCGACCATGATGATCAGGTCGTCTGCATATCGGACGAAGTCCAGTCCTCTTGCTTCCAGTTCCTTGTCCAGTTCGTTGAGCATGATGTTCGCCAACAGTGGCGAAATATTTCCTCCCTGCGGCGTGCCGACTACGGTATCTTCATACTCATCGTCGATCATTACTCCGCTGACGAGGAACTTTCTCACCACCGAGATGACATCTCCGTCCTTAATCGTACGTCCGAAAATCGTCATCAGCTTGTCGTGGTCTACTGTGTCAAAGAACTTAGCAAGGTCGATGTCTACGATCCAGTCATGTCCGTCATTCATCATTTCTAATGCCTTCAGGACTGCCTGCTGTGCACATCGGTTGGGTCTGAATCCATAGCTGTGGTCGTGGAACTGCTCCTCAAAGATAGGAGTGAGCACCTGTGCCACCGCCTGTTGCACAAAGCGGTCGACTACCGTGGGCACTCCGAGATTCCTTACTCCACCGTCTGGCTTCGGTATCTCCACCCTTCTGACCGGCTGCGGCTTGTACTTCCTTGTCCGCAGCTGTTCCCTGATGCTTTCGCCGTTTTCCGAAAGGTATGCGCCAAGCTCTTCGACAGTCATGCCGTCTATTCCCGCCGCTCCTTTGTTTCTGACGACTTGCAGATACGCCGCGTTGAGACTATCTTTGCTCAGTATCTGCTCCATGAGACTACTTGTGTCCATGTGTGATTGTCAATAAAAAAGTCCCAAAAATGTCGGAGAAAATTCCCCACCTGTTCTCGGACGGAGGTGTTTCCCCACTTTATTCAACGTCAGCTTCTTTATCAGATGATTCTTTATCTGCCTTTTTAGGACGACCACGGCGTTTTGGAGCGATCCGTTCCCTGTCTTTCATCCTGTAGCTTTCCCCATCGATCAGTATAAAGCTGCAGTGGTGGACAAATCTGTCCAGGATTGCTGATGCCAGTACCGGATCAAAAAGGATGTTTCCCCATTCATCAAACTGTTTGTTCGATGTGATGATAGTAGACGCCTTTTCGTAACGGTGTGATATCACTTCATAAAGATCATCCACATTTGTCTGATTCAGCTTCTTTAACCCGAATTCATCAAGGATCAGAAGATCCGGTTTTGTATATTTCTTCAGCTTCTGCCGGAACGAATTGTCTGCCCTGGAAATATACAGGTCCTCCATCATTTCGGAAAGGGTGGTAAACAGAACACAGTACCCCTGGTCGATAGCTTTAATGCCTAAAGCTATGGACAGATGAGTTTTACCGGTTCCCGGAAGGCCGATAAATGCAATGTTTTCCTTCTTCCGTATAAATTCACAGGTTCCAAGTCCATAGATCGTCTGTCTGTTTAATGTCGGCTGCCAGGAAAAGTTGAATTCCTCTATCGTCTTATGCTGGGGCATCCGTGATCTTCGGAGCAGCTCAGCATGTCTGTTCCGGGAACGACTCAGATGTTCATCATTGATAACGACCTCCAGAAATTCCAGGTATGCCATATGTTCTTTTTCTGCCTGCTCCGCTCGCATATCTGCGGTCTGGACGATCCCGGGCAGATGTAATTTCCGGATCTTATCTTTTAAAGAATCATTCATGAAGGATCACCCCCAGTCCTGTCAGCTCATTGTACAGCTGAAGGTCCCGTCCTCGGTTGACGGCTTCTTTCCCAGAGGGATGATCTTCTTCAAAAGGAAGAGCATACAAGCCGCTTTCACAGATCTTTTTTACAGTGCGATAGCTGTAATTATGATAACGGTATGCCCTGAAACAGGCCTGGTTGACCACACTGTCACCGTATTTCTTTTTCAATGCCAGGATGCCGGAGATACTCCTGTAGTG
>CACYYH010000081.1 GCA_902778565.1 uncultured Eubacteriales bacterium | reverse complement strand
GTATGAGATGCTGTTAATGCCGAAGGGAACCTTTGCATGGAAATTGTATCGTACGATCGGCACCTTTTTCTGGGTAATGCTCGCATGGATCATATTCAGGGCGGAGGGACTGCGCGCCGGACTTCATATGATCCGGTCCATGTTCACGGTCTATAATCCCTGGATTCTTCTCAACGGAGCGCTTACTTCCATAATGCCCTATCAGCAGTGGGAACTGCTTGCGGCAGCTCTTTTCGTGCTGTTCACAGTCAGCAGAGCTCAGGAAAAGACAGAAGTGAGAAACTGGATCGCGCAGCAGCATATCACGATCCGATGGGGTCTTGCGCTGGTGTGTATAGCTGTCATTCTGGTATTTGGCACTTACGGCTTAGGTTATGATGCGCAGGCGTTTATATACGGAGGATTCTAAAAAGATGAGGGGGAAAACCACCAGAGTACTGAAGACCGTGGTATTCTGCATGCTCGTAGCTGCGATCGTTGTAAGGACCAGCAGTATCCTGAGGCTCAAGGGAAAAGAGTATCTGGCATATTATTTCAGTGAGCAGTACAGAGAATTCTATAATATGGAAAAAGATACTGTGGATGTACTGTTCCTGGGAACGAGTCACTCTTATTGCGGTTTCTCGCCACAGGATTTTTATGATCTCCACGGGATAAGAAGTTATAACCTGGGAAGCAGCCGGCAAGGCATATGGCTCAGTTATTATTGGCTGAAAGAGGCGCTTAAGACACAAAAACCGAAGATAGTTGTCCAGGAAGTGCATTATGCCAACGAGTCGAATGAGAATGCGACTTCCATACAGAAGGCACTATCCAACATGAAATGGTCGCGGAATAAAGCAGAGGCTGTCAGTGTGGCGGTGGAAGAGTATCCCGAGCTCAGTTTTAAGAGTTTTATTTTTCCGAACATACAGTTTCACGGCAGATGGAGTGAACTGACTGCAGAGGACTTCCCGCAGCCGGAGGTCCGCGATACGGGGGCGCTCAAAGGATTCGCGCCAACACGGGAACGCCTTGGAGAAACGGAGTATAAACTGATTCGGGGAACTGATGATGAAAGAGAAGATGATGAAGGATCCGGCTTAGAATATCAGCCTGAGACTACAGAAGAAACACCGTGGCTTGATCTTTCAAAAGAATACATGGATAAGATAACAGCTCTGTGTAAGGAAAACGGGATCACGCTGGTCTTGGTAAAGACTCCGGCAGCCCGCGGGTGGTCGGTGGAGGACCACAATGGTGTGGAGTCCTATGCGCAGGAGAACGGACTGGCCTTCTATGACTTGAACACATCGAAGTACTATAGAGCGATGGATTATGATATTTCCGTGGATAATAAAGATGAGGGGCATGTCAACATATGGGGAGCGGAAAAAATTGCAGATCTTCTGGGAAGCCTTCTGATCAGTGAGCAAAATGCTCCCAGTATACAAGATGAGCAATGGGAGGAGACGGCGGCTTATTCGGAAAAGATCAAAAAAGAGTGTGAGCTCATATATATCGACAACACGGAGATGTACCTGAAGGCACTTTCAGAAGGCGATTACGATGTCTTTGTATCCGTAAAAGGCGGCGCTTCAGAAATGAAAGAAAACCTGAAGGAAGCGATGCGGGAGATCGGCGTCACAAAGCCTATGGACGACTTTTATACCGCTGCCTGCGATACGGGAAACTCTGTGAAACAGGAAGATACCGGGGAGGGAAGGGCGCTTGTTGAAGGAACCATTCATAACGGGCTGATCGGATACAAAGTTAGCAGCAGTTATGATTATCAGGACGTCGCAAGCATTCTGATCGACGGCAAAGAGTACTCTCTGAACAGGGAGGGAGTAAATATTGTCGTTTACAGCAAAACACTCCAAGCAGTTCTGGATTCGGTCTGCCTGGCGTCAGATCACGACTATGAACTGCAAAGATGAAAAACAGCAGGCATCTCAACCGATGCCTGCTGTTTTTTTCAATCATGCTTTTTTCAGTCGTGCCTCTGGGTGAAGTCGCTGTAGACTTCGGCAAAGAGAGCGGAATGGGGCAGGCGCTCTGTCCGCAGTCCTGCCATAGTCAGATGGGTCGTATCGCCGATACGGGTCGCGCGGAAATTCGCGATGCCTCTCTGGCGCTCTTCGGTGTAGACCTCTGTGACAGAGGAGGTGGGCATGCAGAAGGACTGAAGGGGAACAAAGGGCGAAATGCTCCAAAGGTGGGAGAGCAGCACGCAGGTGATCCCGAAGTGACAGAAGAAGGTGAGGGTCTCGATGCTCTCGCGCTCCACGCGGTAGTGGCGTCCTTCCCTTACATAGCCGTGTTCAGCCAGAAGTCCGTCAAAGGAAGCGATCACGTCATCATAAATGGGCAGCAGGTCCGAATTGTGGGCGACAAGGGTTCCGCGCCAGGCCTCGTAATCGGAATAGGCGGGATGCTCCGTATAATAGGAGGGGTACATATCCCATACGATCCTCTTTTTAAATGATCCGTCGGACGCAGTCTTGATATAAT
>CACYYH010000080.1 GCA_902778565.1 uncultured Eubacteriales bacterium | reverse complement strand
TGGATCCGGTCTCTTCTCTTTTTACCACCATGTCTTCCGCAGAAGCCATTGAAGGCTCCGGCACGGTGTCGATCGGCAGCGGCTCTTTGCTCCTGTCTCTTAAATGGCTGTACAAAAGATTCTTAGCTATCCCACAAAGCCAGGAACTTATCCTGCTGGATCCGTCATACCGGTCGATGTTCTTTATGGCCTGATAGAAGGTCTCCTGCGTCAGCTCTTCCGAAAGATCCACAGATCCGGTCTTTGCCATCAGAAATCTGAACACCGTATCGGCGTTTTGTCTGTAGATGCTTTCAAGATCAGCCAACGTTTTCACCTCCTTCCTTATCTGTTAATGTCAGTTATCGACCTTTCGTTACAGTTTAATTGCAAAAAAGGCCTTTTGATCAAGGCCTTTTTTTAAGATCTCTCGCATATGCCAGCACCTGCTTCATGGCAAGGTCTTTTTCGATTCCCGCCAGACGGAGCTTATGAGCATACTCCAGTATCTCGCTGAAGTCCTCGCCGGGTTCAAGCCCTGCAGCTATCAGGTCGCGTCCCATCACGTGGGGCTTTGCCATTATCTCGTCATACGCTGCCAGTCTCTCCAGCAGGAACTCAGTGTCCCCCGAAAAAGCCTCCTCGCCGGCGAATACCGGTCTGTCCGATGCTGCAAACCAGATCAGATCCTCAGGCGCTTCGGCCTGATCGAACATTCTGTTGGTGGACTTCAGTGCCGGCTTGGAATGCGCTGCTACATTTGGCTTCATGTGAAGCGGCACCATATTAAGTACGTAATCTATGACGTCGTTTTCATTCAGTATGCGTCTAAGGAAGCTTTCAACTAGGGGCAGCCCCTTGGTCTCATGCTCATAAGCATGGATGCGTCCGTTTTTTTCTTCAGTAGTGACGATCTTTCCCAGATCGTGGGTCAGCGCCAGAAGCATGAAGCTGAATGGTTCGGAGACTTTGTCCCTGTATCCTGCCGCCCTGTCGATGACTTCCATGGTATGTGTCCACACGTCTCCCTCGGGATGGAATACCGGATCCTGCTCCAGGCCTATTAGTTCTTTAAGTTCCGGGAACCAGTGATCCAGTTGGTCCATTTCCCTCATGGCTTCAAAGAATATGGAAGGCTTATCCGCCTTAAGAAGCGCTTTCCTGAGCTCCTCTTCAACCCTCTCCTTGGAAAGCGTGCTCAGATCTATCCCGCGGCAGAGTTCCACGGTGTCAGGGGCGATACCGAAACCGAACCTGGCTGCAAACTGAGCCCCTCTCAATACCCTCAGCGGATCCTCCACGAAGGTCGCAGGATCGATATGCCTGATGATCCCTGCTTTCAGATCCTCCTGTCCGCCTAAGTGATCCACTATCTCCCCGGTCATAGCGTTCTCCATCAGGGCATTTATGGTGAAGTCCCTCCTTCTGGCAGCTTCCCTAGTGCCTATGAAGGGATCCACGTCTACCACGAAATCTCTGTGGCCTTTTCCCACGGCGCGCTCGCGTCTGGGCATGGCAATATCGATGTTCTCGCCCCTGAGAGCAAAAACACCGAAACTCTTACCGTATGCCAGAGGCTCTCCTACCTTTTCAAGTATGGAGTAAAGATATTCGGGGCTTATGCCGTGGACTTCGATGTCCACGTCTTTGTTCTCTATACCGAGGAGCCTGTCTCTTACGCAGCCTCCCACGTAAAAAACTCTTCCTCCGGCTTCGTTCACGTATTCAGTTATCTTCTTTACGGTTTCTGACATATATAATAATGATTATTCTTTATTTCCGGTCTCACTGATAATGGCAGAGCCGATGATGAGAACGGCTCCTATGATGCCGAACACCGTCATTCTTTCACCCAGTATCACAGCCGACAGTATAAGCGCGAAAACAGGATCGAGATAGCTCAGCACTGCTACCGACTGAGCTTTCAGTTTTTCCATGCTTCCGAAGTACAAAGCATATGCGATGCCTGTATGAATTATACCTACGATAAGCACCATGATCACGGTAGTCGTTCCGATGGAATCGAATTCCATCTGGCCTCTGCCGGACAGCGCCAGATAAGGCATCATAACAGCTGCAGCAGTTATGAGCTGGACTATGGTCTTATCTATGGCGTCCTCAACGTGGATCTTTTTGTTCAGTATTACCACCGTGGCGTAGAGAGCTGCAGCGCCAAGGCCGCATGCGATACCTTTCAGGTCGTCGCCCTGTCCTGCGCTGCCTCCGATAACTCCCGATACCAGCACCATTCCGATAACTGCTGCCAAAGCGCAGATCATTCTTTTGCCCGTCAGTTTTTCACTGAACACCAGCGGCGAAAGCAGAATCACGATGGTGGGCTGCATATAGTAACAAAGTGTGGCTACGGATACCGAGGTATAATTGTATGCTTCAAAAAGCAGCATCCAGTTCAGGCCTATCAGCGCTCCGGTTATCAGGAGCAGCACCATGTTTCTGCTGCTTATATTATAGTTCTTGTTTCTCTGATAAAACCTTTTGTACGCGGCAAGAAAGCCCGCGCCAAGAAGACCCCTCAAAAAAGCCAGCATACCTGACGAGAGAGGTATGTATCTTCTGAAAATGCCTATGGTACCGAAGATCAGCACTGAGGTTATGAACATTATATAGGATCTTTTGCTGTCGTTTTCCATGAATGTCTTCCCTTCTTAATGCATATATTATACATCTAAACGGCGCTGTTGGATATACTTGAATATAAAGAAGACGAGGAATGATTGAACTGGTAAACTAAAAGTAGACATGAAAAAAACCATGTCTACTTTTTTCATGGTAAAATCAGTTCAGGAGGTGAATTAATATGAGTAGAACCA
>CACYYH010000079.1 GCA_902778565.1 uncultured Eubacteriales bacterium | reverse complement strand
TCTTTTTATATCCGTAACACCCGATCAGGAGCAGATCTCCCCGCTGCACTCTTTTCCGTTTACCCCATTTCACATTTTCTGAGTGGGAGTGGCTCTCCTCCTGGGCAAAAGCCGCCAGCACCGTCAGCAGCATTTCTGAATACTCGCTGTCTGTATCGATATTCTCTTTTTCAAAGATAAGGCGCACTCCAAGGCTGCGAAGATGCCTGATATAGTTTACCGCATCCAGCGTATTCCGTGAAAAGCGGGATACCGATTTACAGATGATCACATCGATCTCTCCGCTCTCACAGTCCTTTACCATCTGTAAAAACTGCGGCCGGCGATCAGCCTGTGTTCCGGATAAGCCTCTGTCTGCATAGATACCAGCCAGTGTCCATCCGGGCTCATCTTTGATCCTCTTTGTATAGACCGCCACCTGTGTCTCATAACTTGTGTACTGTTCGTTCGATTTCGTCGAGACTCGGCAATAGGCAGCGACACGAAGGGATTGTTTTGTTTTCTGCTCTACGATCTGCGGCTTATAGATCTTCCGGATCTTCATCCCGTTCTTTTCTTCCATTTTCACCGTCTCTTCCATTTCTTTCGAACTTCTTCTGCCTGCTTTGGATAACGTTCCTCATGGCGAAGCACATACGCGTCCCAGAGGATCGCCTTATGCCTGGGAAATTGAGAATCCCTGATAATGCCTGTTGAAACCTCCTGTTTTAAGCCACATTTCCAGGTAATGGTCATGGTAGAGTCATCCGCATTGACACGCATTTCTCTTGGCATGGCGGAAAGCTCTGTCGGCGAGTAACTGTGTTTCCCAAAGTCTATCTCTTCAACAAGGTCATCCAGCCACCAGTACTCTACCGATGAAAAGGAAGGAAATTCTTCTTTGATCTTATGGAGCAGCTTCAACTCTTTCTCGTTTTTATATGCTTCCGGTCTTTCCACATCCATGCATGCATATGCGCCAAGGAGAGCTTTATCTACTATCGGCCTGTCTATGACAAAGCCCCGGCAGGCACCGTCACCTTCACAAAAGAGGCACTGGCATCGGCCTTGGTCTGTCTTCTGCTGCCAAAGGGTATGCCCACAGTAAGGACATTTTAGGATATCCGCATAAGGATACTGGACCGGACGGATCTTTGACGTACTCCGCATGAGCTGGATATCTCCGCAACGATTGAACTGTTTCTCTGAGATAATAGCTTCATGGTGACCCCATATATAGTTTTGTGGTAGGGTCCCATTATTCTTTACTTCTTTTCCGGTAATAAAGTCAGGGGTATATCGCTTCTGGGTGATAATATCTCCCATGTATTTCACGTTGTTGAGCATCTGCCAGATCCGGGAATCTTCCCAACGGCCTACGCGATTGTCATCGATTCTGGGTGGCGGGGTGCCGTTTGATAGGAGCTCTGCAGAGATCTTTGAGATCGGCATCCCACGCTCATAGGATCGGAAAATGAATCGGACAACTTCTGCCTCTTCGGGCACGATTACCATGGTTGTGCCGTCTGCAGACTTTCGATATCCGTAAGGCGGATAAAGGGGTGCATCTCCACTCATTGCCCGCTTGCGTTTTCCCCACTTAACGTTTTCCGAATGAGACCGGCTCTCCTCCTGAGCGAAAGCTGCAAGGACTGTGAGCAGCATGGCTGAATAATCACTCTCAGTATCTATACTCTCCTTTTCAAAGATCAGGCGGACGCCCATACCTCTTAACCTTTGAATGAACCTTACCGCTTCCAGGGTATTTCTTGAAAATCTGGATACGGATTTAGTGATCACCACGTCGATCTTTCCCTCCTCACAATCTTTGATCATCTGAAGGAACTGTGGCCTTCCTTCTGCCCGTGTTCCGGATAATCCATAGTCCGCGTAGATACCGGCAAGTGTCCAGCCGGGCTCTCTTTCGATCTTGTCCCTATACACTGAGATCTGCATATCATAGCTGGTATGCTGCTCATCCCTTTTTGAGGAAACACGGCAGTACGCAGCTACCCGCAGAAGAGCCGTTTCCTTCTTCTCTTTTCTTTTTGGCGTGTAGATCTTTATGACTTTCATGCCGTTTTCTTCCACGATTTTATCTCCTTTGCCGCAAGCTGCATGGCCCTTTCCATTAGCTTCTGTTCTTCTGATGAAAACTTTGTACGATGCCCTCCGAGGGTCACGTTATCCAAAAGCCTCTGTACTACCTCATACAGTTCCCGGCTGACGAGAGCTTCGTGATGATCTTCTATCAGGATCTGATCCACATACCCTCTGTTCTTAACTCGCTTTGTCTGACCATCCTTATCTATGATCGTGCACTCCTTGTTGGAAAGGTACTCGCCAAGATAGACGTTACTTCTGAGAAGATTTACAACCGGCGTTTTATTCCAGACTTTACCCGTCCCTTGCTTTTCTTCCATGCGGGTTAGTTCTTCGGCGATTTCCGCATAGGTATGGCACATACCTGCCATATAGAAAGCCCGGCGGACCACCTCCGCCTCATGAGGAACGACCTCCCATTTGTGTTCGCTGCCGACAGAAACATAACCATATCTGGGCTTGTCCCAGGGCTGTCCCCTCTCGATATGCTTCTGCCGGCTCCAGCGCAGATTTTGGGCGATGCTGTTACTCTCTTCCTGTGCAATGGTCGCCAGGATCCCGAGCATCAGCTCCCCGCCCATCGTTTCTGTGTCCAGTCCCTCTTTCTCAAACCGAACCACCACGCCGAGCTCAGATAAATGCCTGATGGTCTCCACACACTCCAGCATGTTTCTGGCAAAACGCGAAATGGACTTGGTCAGTACCAGGTCGATCTTTCCGGCTTCGCAATCCTTGATCAGGCGATTCAGTTCTTTTCTTCCCCGCATGGAACGTCCGC
>CACYYH010000078.1 GCA_902778565.1 uncultured Eubacteriales bacterium | reverse complement strand
GGTTACAGCGGAGCCGCTGAGAAGATGGCGGCAGTCATGCAGGATAACTTGAATGGCCAGATCACGATATTGAAGTCACAGCTGCAGGAGCTGGCGATCTCATTCGGAGATGCCCTGATGCCGGCTGTCCGGAAGGTTGTCACTGCAGTCCAGGGATTTGTTGATAAGCTGAACGGCATGAGCGAAAGTCAGCGGAACACGATCCTACGGATTGGCATGCTTGTGGCAGCCCTGGGACCTTTCCTTGTGATACTCGGTACGTGTATCTCTAAGGTCGGCATCGCCATGCAGGGCTTTGTAAAGCTGGCCGGTGCCTTTGGAAAACTGAAAGTAGCTGTGGGAAATGCCCATGGCGTACTTGGAAAGATTGGAGCAGCACTGGGAGGTGTATCCGCACCGGTGCTAGCCGTTGTAGCAGTGATCGCAGTCCTTGTGGCTGCGTTTTTACATTTATGGAGAACGAATGAGGGATTCCGGGAAGCGATCACCTCCACCTGGGAAAAGATCAAGTCCACTATTTCCACATTTGTGGAGGGGATAAAAGAGCGGCTCAGTGCCTTGGGCTTTAGCTTCTCTGATGCAGCAAACTTAATCCGGCTTATCTGGGAAGGCCTCTGCCAGTTCCTGGGACCGATCTTCATAGGAGCTTTTAATGCCATTGCCGTAAACATTGAAACGATACTTGGTGTGATCACAGGGATCTTTGATGTATTCAGCGGGCTGTTCACAGGAAATTGGGACCTGTTGTGGCAGGGTGTCAGCGAGATCTTTTCTTCCATCTGGAACGGAATCACCGGGACATTCACCAACATCACCAATACGATGAAGAACGTACTCAATGTATTCCTTTCCTTCATCGGAACCAATATCACGAATGTCTTGAATGCGGTGAAGGCTGTGGTGGTCTCGGTACTGTCTTACATAAGGAGCTTTTTCTCCAATGCGTGGAGCAGTATCCGGAGCACTACCTCTTCAGTCTGGAGCTCGATAAGAGCTGCGATAGTACAGCCGATCGAGAGCGCGAGGGATGCGGTAAGGAACGCGATCGATAAGATCAAAGGTTTTATGGACTTCGAGTGGAGCCTGCCGCACCTAAAGCTCCCTCATATCAGTGTTTCCGGTTCTGCGAATCCGCTGGACTGGTTAAAGGGCAGCGTCCCGCATTTTAGCGTGGACTGGTATAAGACAGGCGGCATTTTCAACTCACCTTCCATCATCGGTGTAGGCGAGGCAGGATCGGAGGCGGTAATTCCGCTGGACGCCTTTTATTCCTACATGGACAGGGCGGTGAACAGGATCATTGCAGCATCCTCTGGTGGAGATAATGCAGCAGTCATCTATGAGGCAGTCAAGGCCGGCATGCAAGATGCTGATATTGGAATCAGCCTGAACGGGCGTGAGTTTGGCAGGACGCTCAAAGGAATGGGGGTGAGCCTTACATGATTCTTAAATATATAAGTTCAAGGGGAAGGGAATTCTCTTTCATGAGCAGTGGCCTCAAGGTGAAGGAGTCAAACTTCCACTCCTCGGGTTGGACGCCGGAGGGAAGGGAGATCGAGTACGGACTCAGGGTCAGCCGCTTTAAAAGGGAGCCGGTCACATACCAGGCACAGCTGGTCCTTATGGGGACGCAGGAGGAGAACTTCACGCTCCTTGATGCTTTCCATGATGCTCGGGTATTTGACATCAGGAACAGGAGACCGGGAAAGGTCTACTGGAATTCATATTATGCGGAATGCTATATCACCTCGATAGACCCTCAGCCGGATGAGTTCAGGCAGAAGGTGAACATCGAGGTGTATTGCCCCTATCCTTTCTGGATCAAGGAAGAAGTGGTCAAGTTTTATGATTCTGCCTCATATATGGATTCAGGCTTTCTGGATTATGAATTTGACTACAACCACGACTATAAGGGAAGAACAGCCGGTGAGGGAAGGATCACAAACGATACCAGTGTCCCCTGCAAGATAAAGATCATGATCTATGGGCCGGCAACAAATCCTAGGATCAGTATCGCGGGTCAGCATTACAGTGTTTTCTGCACCCTGGTAGAAGGCGAGACTCTCACGATCGACCAAGTAAACGGGACGGTGATACGGGAGACCGGGGAGCTGGGAAACAGGAAGAAGATCAATGAGTTCAATAACCGCAGCAAGGAAGAGAGTATCTTTACTCCGGTCCCGATCGGACAGAGCGTGGTGAACTGGTCAGGCAAGTTCTACTTTGAGATCACAATGTATAAGGAAAGGGATGAAGCAAAATGGAAAGAGTAATTCTTGCCAATGAGGCTTTGGCTGAAATCTGCTTCCTTGATTATGATATCGACCTGGATCTTGGAGATACGAACGACTTTGTGATCTACATTCCCTATCCGGAATGGGATGGCGCCTTGAAGCCTAGGATGTTTGCCTATGTTCCAGGTACAGAATATGGGGGCATCATCCGCTCGATCAGCGGGAATACTAAAGAAGACCAGGTCCAGGTCACGGGAACTACATGGAGGGGGATGCTGGCCCAGCGCTTTATCTGTCCTGCTGCAGGAAATGACTACTTTACCGTATCGGGCGATCTGAACACATGCATCCGGACAGTATTGGGAAACACTTTCAGGGGATTCTTTACTGTTTCGGAAAAAAGCACGGGAGTAAATCTGAATGGATACCAGTTTGAACGGTACTGTTCGATGCTGGATGGCCTTACCAAAATGCTGCACAGCAAAGGGTATAAATTAAAGATCCTCTATGAGCAGACGCAGGAAGGAGGCCATGTGGTCCTGTCAGCTGAGCCGGTCAAAGATCTGTCAGATAAAGTTCAGATCTCCCAAGACTACCGGCTGGATTTCATCAGCAAAAAGGACTACGGGTTTGTCAACCACCTGATTTGCCTCGGATCTGGCCAGCTGAGCAATAGGACTGTGGTCGATCTTTATGCCAGCTTAAACAGGGAGATCAGTCAAAACAAAACGATGATAGGAAAAAGAGAGGAATTGACGATGGACTACAATATTATGTTAATAGGTTTTATGGGGGTTGGAAAAACTACAGTGTCAAAAAAATTAT
>CACYYH010000077.1 GCA_902778565.1 uncultured Eubacteriales bacterium | reverse complement strand
TAGCGGAACACCGACGACGGGCGCGAACCCGGAAATCATCAGCAGGTTGATGGAAGCCTCCAGTAAAACTTTGTCCAGCCCTTCCTCGGAGAGCTTCTTCAAAGCGATCTCCGTCTGTCTGGCTCCGTCTATGTTGGCGATGCCCACCGTAGGCTCGGCTATGCCGCAGGCTTTGGCTGCTACGATGCCGTGAATGGTGTTCTTGACCATGCTCACCACCCTGTCGGTATCGGAAGTGCCGGTGGTGTCTGCTATGAACATTTCTTTTCCCATGCCGGGAGTCACAACTCTTCCTACGGTAGAAACTCCTATGGGGAAAGGATAATGCATGGTCACAGCGCCCCGGATCTCGCCGGACTCCAGCATGCTCTCCATCTTCTGATGAGCATCCTCACCGTCGATGACAACGGTCCTGCATCCTGCCTTCTCTGCCAGGCGCGCTCCTTCATATATGTTTTCCATGCCGAGTTCAGTTCCTGCCACGGCGATGCCGATCACGGGCTTCTTCCCGAAGCTTCCGGATTCGATGGCATCGGCTATCTCCAGGAACTGTTCAGCGATGATTTTTTTGATCTGATCTGACATGTGCTCCCCCTTATTTAAGTAAGGACTCTGCAAAGTCTCTCATGGACTCAGCTATCATGGCCTTGATTTCAGCGGCGCTCACACCGCCTGCAGCCTTTTCTTCAGCCTTGCCGGGGTTCTTTTCCACAAGGAAAGATACTCCGTCGAAAAGGTTGGTCATTCTTCCCAGGAAGAGAGATCCTTTGCCTATGATCATTCCGCGACTTGCGCTTCCTTCAAGGATCATGTCTCTGAGAGGTCCTATGAAAGGCACTCCTGAAGGGATATGTCCCTGAGTGGGAGCCCAGCCTATCAGACCATGTTCCTTAACGAATGCAGGTATGTCTGTTCTTGCGATGTCACCGCGCTTTACTGCAAGTGCCGCGATCATCTTGAAGTTGGCTTCGGGAACGTCTCCTGCTCCGGCAGGCTTAGTGATGTCCGGGTTCTGAAGTTCAGGCGCGAACTTATCCACGTCGGTGACCTTCAGCCCTGCGCGGTCAAGAGGATCCGTCACAAGGGAACCTATAACGTTCTGAGGTGCAGAGCCTGTGCCTACCATATGGCGGCCAACGATATCATTTCTTATGATGGGGTTGATCCCGTCATTCTCGCTGATGAGGACGGAAAAGCCTCCGATGCAGTCTTCCAGGATAGGAAGACCTTTTTTCACGTGATCCTTGCCGTTCATCCCCAGCTTAGCTGTGCATCCACCGGCTGTAACAAGTACGTTCTTAAATGTTCCTGCCTTAACGAGAGATGCGGCATCAAGTATAGCATGGGAAGGACCTGCGCAGAATCCTCTGACGTCGGATCCGGTAGCCATGTTGAGGCCTGCTACTTCAGCAGCAGCCTTTGCAAAGTTACCGCCGCCTCTCTGGTTCATGTCTCCGCAGGCTTCCTCACAGCAGTCGATGACGTAATCTATGCTGTCGGGGTCTATGTCGCATTTTTTAAGAAGGTTCAGGATGGACTGTACGGATGAAGCCTTGGTAACGATGTTCTCCAGCATTGTGTGGGCGGAAAGGTTAACGTCCACGTCATGGGCGCGCTTCACACAGCCCACCAGTTCGAAGTTCTCATAGAGGCCTTCTGCATGCTCCTCGTTTACCAGTCTCTCCAGCTCGGCCTTTTCCCACTGATTCTTGTCCAGTACTGCGAGCTGTTCTTCTTTAAGCAGTCCCCAGGCTGCAAGATCAGCCTTTACTTTTACTGCAAAATCCTTTTCAAGGAGCACCAGGTCAAAGACGTCGCATATCTGCATGAGTCCGTAGAATTCTGACTGAGGCATGATCTCGCCGTATTTTCCGGACCTTGCGGGGTTCTCCGCTTTTTTGTCATAATACGGGAATTCCACAGCTCTAAGTTCGTCGTTTGTAACGTTTCCGATGTATGCCTGGTTGGGTATGTATGCCAGACAGTCATCATAGGACCTAAGGTGTCCGGGAAGTTCCTTCAGATATTCGGAGTCCGGATTAACTATAACCTCAGTGGTCTGGGTGGTTCCGTTATGGATAACCATATCGGGGGTATGCGCGAGCACATAGCTTGCGGCTTTGATTACGGAATAATCTGCCATCTGTCAGTCTCCCTATATCATTTCATAATATTTTTTGATCATTTCCTCTACGGCTTCCTTGGTGGCGTCGTCTTTAACGAGTTCTTCCACCTTTTCGCCGTCCTTGTAGATGGCGATAACGGGAAGACCCATTATCTTCTGGCCGATAGCAACTCTTCTTGCCTTTGAAGTATTCAGAGCGGTGAATTTTATCTTGTCGCCGTATACTTCGCTGTATCCATGTACGTAAGGCATGAGTGCGGCGCAGGGAACGCAGCCGTCACCGTAGAAATCTACGAGAGTATATCCCTCAGACTGTAATACTTCAGGTTCAAAAGTTGTCTTATCCAGTTCTAACATTTCATTTCCTCCTGTTGATCGCAAAAAATCTGCGTTGTAATCACATTTCTTCTATATATTTTCCGGCCTGAACTGCGGCGATGGCGCCGTCCGCGCAGGCTGTAACTACCTGTCTCAAAGACTTTTGTCTTATGTCTCCGGCAGCAAATACGCCGGGAACGTTGGTGTGCATATCGGGATCCGTCAGGATGTAGCCCTTCTCGTCCATTTCCACGTGACCTTTGAAGACCTCCGTGTTTGGTCTGAATCCTATGAAGACGAAGATGCCGAAGGTGCCGTCGTCCTCATCGGCAAAAACCTCGGTAAGTTCCCCGGTCTTGACGTTTTTGACGACCATTGACTCAACGATCCCGTCGCCATTTATCTCTTCCACTACGGTGTCCCACATGAAGTCGATCTTAGGGTTGGCAAAAGCCTTGTCCTGAATGGACCTGGCAGCTCTCAGCTCATTCCTTCTGTGGATTATGGTGACCTTTCTGGCGAACTTGGTGAGGTACATGGCTTCTTCTACTGCAGCGTCTCCTCCTCCTACGACGTAGACTTCGAAATCCTCGAAGAAAGCTGCGTCGCATGTAGCGCAGTACGAAACG
>CACYYH010000076.1 GCA_902778565.1 uncultured Eubacteriales bacterium | reverse complement strand
TATTATCAGACCGTTTGAAGAGAAAATGGTCAGCAGCGCTCTTCTGGAGATTCCTCGTAATACATACCAGAGGGGCTTGAATCCTGAGAGAGTGAAAAGGATCTCTCGTTCCTTTGACGAGCGGATCGCTAATGAACCCAAGGTCAGCCTGCGTGATGGCCACTACGTCGTGTTCGACGGCCAGCATGTGGTCGCTGCCAGAGTGGACAAGAACAGCGGCGAAGAGCTTCCGATCTATTGCAAGATCTACTCGGATCTCACCGAGCAGGAAGAAGCAAAACTCTTCGCAAATCAGAGCGGCTTCGGTGCACCGCCCAGCATCGGTATGAAGCTGAGAGCCCTGGTATTCGCCGGAGATCCGGAGGCGGTGAGTTTTCTGAAGGCTAATGAAGAGATCGGACTGCGTATCGATTATGGCCAGCACAAAGGAAGAAAACGGGTTGCCTGCATCGCAGCAGCCCTGACAGAGTTTAGAAAGCTCGGTCCGGAGAAATACCAGGAAGCCATGAAAATGATCCTGGATGGCTGGGACGGCGATCCGGATTCTCTGAGAGCAGAGACCGTGACCGGTATCTGCCGATTCGTTGATCTCTACAATGGTGAGTTTGATCCGAAACGAGCCGTAAAGCGGTTTCGTACCGTGGATCCCCTGAAGATCTATCGTGACGGGAGGGCCATGGGAGACAATTTCCCTGGCTATAAGAAGTATCTCTACCAGGTGGTGCTGATTTACAACGGGGCCAGCAAAAAGGCTGCTCTCCCGGTGAAGTTCTGAGGAGGAAGTTCCAGATGAGATATGAGTCCAGAAATAAGAAGCTCAATCGTCAGCCCGGCACCGTGAAGAACTGGATCTACCGTCGCGGAGATATTTACCTGGCAAATCTGAATCCATTCAAAGGGAGTGAGCAAGGCGGAACGAGGCCTGTGTTGGTCCTCTCCAACGATATTGGCAACTTTTACAGCTCGTTGATTACGATAGCCCCAATCACCTCCCAATTAAAGAAAACGCAGCAGCCTACTCACGTCATGCTTGACAATGTGCGAGGACTCAGTACCGAATCGATGGTTTGCCTGGAACAGATCCATGCAATAGACAAGATGCGGATCCTGAAGTATCTCGGGAAGATCAGCAAGGATCAGATGTCAGCCGTCGAGGATGCTGCACTTGAAAGTTTGGGAATGCCGATACCGGAATGTGTCGATGCTCCATAGTTCTTTTCCTTTTCTTTCCTTTCTGAAGGGGGATGCTGAAGAAGTATCCCCCGGATACATAAACACGGAGGTGATAATCATAATGGAAAAACTGCTTACGAGGAAGGAGGCAGCGAGACTGCTTGGCATCAGCATCGCTACACTGGATGCTGCCAGAGCAAACGGACAAGTCTCCTTCGTCCAGTATTGTGAGAACGGTAGCGTGTATTTTACGGAGCTGAGTCTTCAGGAGTATGTCGCTCGGTCTACCCACAGAGCAAAACCGAGGGAGATCAATACCGGAACTACATTCAGGAATCCGAGAAACGGTGTTCGAAGGTGACATCATTGATTCGGGGAAGGCTCCCTGAGAGAATAATGCCGCAACTGAACAGATAGGAGGTCATAGAAATGCCAAGAAAAAGGATTCCGAATTTTAACTTTAACTCCGTGACGATCAATGGGCACCAATACTACAAGGCCTATGTCATGAATGCTGATCATAAGCTGATCATCGTCTACGGAAAGACCATAGAAGAACTTTGCCAGAAGTATGATGAGGCCGAGCATCGCACTGAAAGCGATTTATTCAACAGACGGTCTCCAACAGTAAAGGAGTACTGTGAAAAATGGCTGCTGATGCAGTCTGCAAATGTTCGGGCAACAACCCTGATCGATTACACATCTAAAGTGAACCGGCACATCATCGCTCCGCTGGGCAATATGCGGATGGCTGAGGTCACTGCGGATGATATCAAGATGGCGCTTATTCCGGTCTCAAAGAAATCGGCATCGGTTTATAAGTCCGTTAACATCATTCTGAAATGCATCTTCAATTCCGCGGAGGACAGTAAGATCATTACCTATAACCCGACGAGATTTCTTTCTTCCAAAGGAGGCGGAATTCCACAGAAGGAGCGGGAATCACTGACAGATGAACAGGCAGAGTTGCTGCTGAATACGATTCGAGATCTGCCGCCATATGTTTTCGTGATGCTCGGTCTGTACGCCGGACTTCGCAGAGAAGAGATTCTGGCTCTCAAGTGGGACTGCGTAGTGTTGGACACAGATGCTCCTTATGTAATGGTCCGGAGAGCCTGGCACACGGAAAGTAATCGACCTGTTATTATGACCGAACTGAAAACAAAGGCGGCACGTAGGGACATTGCCATTCCTGAATGTCTTGCTGAATGCCTCAGAGAAGCAAAGAAAACTACAACTTCAGAATATGTGGTTGCGAACAATGAAGGAGAACCCCTCTCATACACGCAGTTCAAACAGTTGTGGCGTTATATCATAGTAAGGACAGCCAAACCACGCCCTGCAAAGAAAAAAGTGGGTGGGAAGTATGTGAAGTACATGCTGTACCCTCAGCTTGGAGAAATGGCCAAGAACAATGGGAAGGTCCAGTATGTCCTGGACTTCGAAGTGACACCTCATCAGCTTCGACACACCTATATCACCAACCTGATCGCCGCCGGAGTAGATCCGAAGACAGTCCAGTACTTGGCCGGTCATGAGAGCAGCAAGATCACTATGGACATATATGCAAAAGTGAAATACAACCGGCCAGAAGAAGTGGCCAAAGCACTCGATGGAGCCTTTGCAATCTGGAACGGGCAGACCGGGTTCTGAATAATATAATCGAAAGATCAGGGTGAGGGTCGTCAGATCCTCACCCTTTTTCTATACATAAAGGTGACATCATTGATGGATGCCTATTTCTCTGCGAGGATAGCATCACCAGATCAAACTGAAGGAGGAAACATAAATGGCAAAAAAAGAAGAACAGCCCAGGATCCCGAACTGGTCTATCTATGTGAAGAAAGGGATCTCGTATTTCAGGATCCAGACTTATGATGCCGATGGAAAGAGATTTGACATCTACGGAAGGTCTGAGGAGGAAGTAAAGCAGAAATATCTTCA
>CACYYH010000075.1 GCA_902778565.1 uncultured Eubacteriales bacterium | reverse complement strand
GGCGGACAAGACACCCTGGGCAAGCTTTGTGCTCCCCGCAAAGGCCGTGCATGAAAACCAGTATGGCAAAGGTTTATGGGCGAAGATCCCGGCTGATGGAACGACCGTAGTGACGAAACCCACCCTTCAAGGGCAGGACGATAAGGGTAAGAACATCTGGCAGGATGTAAAGACTCAGGTGCCGAATACGGAACTGAAGGCGATGGTGGAAGCCTACAAGACCAGAGTACCACAGACGAAGGAGACTCAACCCCGGAAATCCGCCATGGAAAAGCTTGATGCCCTGGTGAAGGATACGGCTGTAAAAGTATCTTCAGAAAGGCCTAAGGCCAAGACCAAATCTAAGAAGGGTCCGGAGCTGTGAGCTAAGAGAGGCAGTGAAAGCTGCCTCGTACATATGCATCTTCTTTGCCTGGTGCGGAATCTTATTGAAAAAAATAACTTGATTGCTATAATAAACACGACAGACTGATGTCATGTTTGATTTGGTATTATACAAACGGAGCGTGAGAGAAAATGAAGATAGATCGGCTGATCGGAATACTGTCAGTTTTACTCCAGGAAGAAAAGACAACAGCTCCCGAACTCGCAGAAAGGTTTGAGGTTTCAAGGAGAACGATAAACAGGGACATAGAGGACCTCTGCAAAGCGGGGATCCCGATACTGGCGGTCCAGGGCTCTGGCGGAGGCATCAGTATCATGGATGGATACCGCATGGACAGGACGATTCTGACATCCAGAGACATGCAGATGATCCTTGCCGGGCTCAGAAGTCTTGACAGTGTGAGCGGAACACGTTATTACGGCCAACTGATGGAGAAGATTCAGACAGGCTCGTCGGAATTCATCAGTGGCAAGGACTCCATACTGATTGATCTGTCTTCCTGGTATAAGGCTTCCCTTACACCGAAAATCGATGTGATCCTGAGCTCAATAGAGAACAGAAAACTGTTGGAGTTCAGGTATTATTCGCCGTCCAGAGAAAGCAGCAGGACGATAGAGCCATATTATCTGGTTTTCAAATGGTCAAGCTGGTATGTGTGGGGGTGGTGCACAACAAAGGAAGATTTCAGGCTGTTTAAGCTGAATCGGATGGACAGCGTAGCTGAAACTGACCAGAGCTTTGTCTGCAGGGATGTCCCGCTACCTGATCTTTCGAACGAAAAGATATTTCCCGGTGGCATCAAAGTGAAAGTACTCTTCTCTCCGGAAGTAAAGTGGCGTCTTATCGAAGAATTTGGCCCGAATAGTTTTACTGATACGGATGATGGAAAGCTGCTCTTCACAGCGGATTATACAGACATGGATAATCTTGTTTCATGGATACTGACATTCGGAGATAAAGCGGAAGTTCTGGAACCAGTCGAAGCCCGGGACCTGATTCGCAGGAATGCGGAGAAAACACTACAGATTTACAGGGAGGATTAACAGTATGAAATTAGAAGGCTTTGGAATCATGGTAGACGATATGGCAGTGATGGTCAGGTTTTATCGTGATGTACTTGGCTTTGAGATTACCGAAGACGAGGATACATCAAATGTGTTTCTGCAGAAGGATGGAACCCTGTTCCTTCTTTACAGAAAAACAGACTTTGAAAAGATGACAGGCCGGACGTTCTCCTATTGCACCGGCGTGAACGGTCATTATGAGGTCGCTCTTGGTGTGGAGAACTATGCTAAGGTGGATGCAACCTATGCAAAGGTCGTTGCCGCCGGTGCAAGACCGATCATGGAACCGACAACAGAACCGTGGGGCCAGCGGACATGTTACATTGCCGATCCTGAAGGAAATCTGATCGAAATCGGATCATTTGTGGAGGCCTGAAAACAATGGCGTTTGATTTCAAGAAAGAGTACAAAGAATTCTATCTCCCAAAGGCAGTTCCGGGAATCGTTACGATCCCGGAGATGAATTTCCTCGCTGTGCGGGGGCACGGAGATCCAAACACAGAAGATGGAGATTATAAGGCCGCCATCGGACTTCTCTATGGGATCGCATTTACGATCAAGATGAGCAAAAAAGGCGACCATCGTATCGACGGATACTATGATTACGTGGTTCCCCCACTGGAGGGATTCTGGTGGCAGAACGGCGTTTCCGGAATAGACTACGCCCATAAGGAAAACTTTGAATGGATCTCAGTAATCAGGCTCCCGGATTTTGTAACAAAGACGGACTATGAATGGGCTGTCAGAGAAGCTGCAGAAAAGAAAAAGCAGGATTTCTCCAGGGTAGAGTTCTTCACCTATGATGAGGGACTATGTGTACAGTGCATGCATTTTGGAGCGTATGATGATGAGCCTGCAACGGTTGATGCGATGCATCGTTTTATGGAAGAACAGGGATATGCCCTTGATATCACAGAGCAGAGATATCACCATGAGATCTATCTGAGTGACGCGAGAAAAGTGTCGCCGGAAAAGCTTAAAACAGTAGTGAGACATCCGATCAGGAGGAAATAACATGGCTTCAAGCAAGGAATATCTGGATTACATACTGGAACAGCTCTCCGGATTGGATGAGATAAAGTACCGCGCCATGATGGGCGAATATATTCTGTACTATAAAGGCAAAGTGTTCGGGGGCATCTATGATGACAGGCTATTGGTAAAACCTGTCCCTGCTGCCTTAAAAATGATGCCGAATGCAGAAACGGAATTTCCATATGACGGGGCAAGAGAAATGCTGCTGGTCGATGATGTTGATAACAGGGAGTTTCTGTGTGACCTGATTGATGACATGTGGGAGGAACTGCCCGAGAAGAAAAGTCGTAAGAAATAGCTGAACTTTCTGCCTAAAGAGAAAGATACTATACATAGCGCCAATGATTCAAACGAGTCCCTGGCGCTATTATTATGCCTATTTTCAGAAAAGGAGGAACACCCAAATGAAACTTGTCATTGCCGAGAAGCCTTCGGTCGCCCAATCACTGGCGAGGGTCATCGGCGCGAACAAACGCCAGGACGGCTACCTGGAAGGCGACGGATATCTGGTCAGCTGGTGTGTCGGCCACCTGGTAGAGCTTTCTGCGCCGGAGCGTTATGATGAACGCTTTGCCAAGTGGCGGCTGGAAGATCTGCCGATCCTGCCGGAACATTGGCTGTATGAGGTCTCTCAGGCCACCAGGAAGCAGTATCAGATACTGAAGTCTCTGATGGAACGGTCAGATGTCACAAGCATTGTCTGTGCTACTGATGCCGGACGTGAAGGTGAACTGATCTTCCGGCTGGTCTACAACCAAGCCCGATGTAAGAAGCCCTTTGAACGACTGTGGATCTCCAGCATGGAGGACGCAGCCATCCGGGAAGGCTTTAAGAAGCTGAAGCCGGGAACCGCATATGATGC
>CACYYH010000074.1 GCA_902778565.1 uncultured Eubacteriales bacterium | reverse complement strand
GCTTTGGGAGGGAAAACCTTCCGTATACCGAGATTACGTTAAAACAAGAGAAAACGTACTGTCACTGAAATCGTACATAGACAATGTGTCAGGAGAAGAAAAGTGCTTGACTCACATCGACGCTGTAAACGACAACTTCCTTTTCTACGAACTGCCGGATGGCAGCGAAGGACTGCAGCTCACCGACTGGGAATATGCCGGAATGCAGGATCCTCACGTGGACATTGCCATGTTCTGTATATACGCTTTGTATAACAGGCAGAAGGTGGACAGACTGATAGATATTTACTTTGAAGGCAGCTGCCCGAAAGAGATCAGGGCAAAGATATACTGCTATATAGCTGCCTGCGGACTGCTCTGGTCCAACTGGTGCGAGTTCAAAAGAGCCTTAGGCGTGGAATTCGGCGAGTACGCACTGAGACAGTACCGTTACGCAAAAGATTATTACAACTATGCAAAAGAATTGATGGAGGAGGCTACAAGATGAATCAGAAGGAAACGTCAAGAATAGACTGGCTTGTTACGTTGGTACCTTTCATACTGATCGTCGGACTTACGATCCTGCTTTTCGTTTTTCCTGAAAGTTCAAATGAAGTGATAGGTCAGGTAAGGTTTTTCTTCGGCGATACCGTGGGATTATACTATCTGGTAATAGGCATGGGCTTCCTGGTGGTGTCGATGGTGATGGCGCTTTCAAAATACGGAGACATCGTTCTCGGAGAACCTTTTGAGAAGCCTAAGTACAACTTCTTTGAATGGGGCAGCATGATGTTCACCTGCGGTCTGGCAGCCGACATCCTGTTCTACTCCTTTGCAGAGTGGGTAATGTATGCCACCAATCCGCACATACAGGACATGGGCGGTTCCATCATCGAATGGGCGGGAGTTTTCCCTCTGTTCCACTGGAGCTTCATACCCTGGGCCTTCTATCTCGTACTGGCTGTTGCCTTTGGCTTCATGCTGCATGTCAGAAAGAGACCGAGACAGAGGTATTCCGAGGCTTGCAAGCCTGTTATCGGCAAGCATGCCACAGGCCTTACCGGAAGGATCATAGACCTTTTTGCGCTCTTTGCACTTTTGGCCGGCACTGCCACAACCTTCAGCGTGGCAACTCCGCTTCTGGCAAGCATCGTAATGAAACTCTTCCATATAGAGATCAGCAGAACGGTGGTCACCATCATTATCCTGGTGATAACCTGCATCGTATATACATATGCTGTAATGCACGGCTTCAAGGGCATCGGCATACTGGCCAAGATCTGCATGTTCCTTTTCTTCGGACTTCTCATCGTCGTGCTGTTTACCAGCGGCCAGGGCAGATTCATCCTGGAGAACGGATTTGAATCCTTCGGAAAGATGGTTCAGAATTTCATCGGACTCGCCACTTATGCGGATCCTGCCAGGACCAATAACTTCCCTCAGGACTGGACCATATACTACTGGGCTTACTGGATGGTATGGTGCATAGCAGCGCCTTTCTTCATCGGAAATATCTCCAGAGGAAGGACCATCAGACAAACGATCCTGGGAGGATATATTTTCGGCGTAGGCTCAACCATCGTAAGCTTCATAGTTCTCGGCAACTATTCACTGGGAATGCAGGCTACCGGTCAGGCAGACTTCATTAAGATCTATGAAGAGAGCGGCGACTTATACGATCTGATTCTCAGCATCATAGATACCATGCCTGCCAGCAATTTCATACTCGTGGTGGTAGTTCTTTGCATGATCGCATTCTATGCCACATCATTCGATTCCATCGCATACACTGCAGCATGTTACAGCTACAAGAATCTGGGTGAGAACGAGATGCCTCACAAAGCCATAGAATTACTGTGGTGCCTTCTTCTGATCGCACTCCCCATCGGCCTGGTATTCTCAGAGAGCTCCATGAGCAACATCCAGTCAGTAAGTATAATCTCGGCCTTCCCTATAGGCATCATCATGATCATCATGATATGGAGCTTCTTTAAGGATGCGAAGGCGTACAGGAAGGAACTGAGCGGTAATGAAAGCAGATAATGCAATAATCCTGGCTGCCGGCGTGTCCAGCAGATTTGCGCCTCTTTCATATGAAAGGCATAAAGCGCTGATCGAAGTGAAGGGCGAGGTCCTGATAGAACGCCAGATCAGGCAGCTTAAGGAAGCAGGAATAAATGAAATATACGTCGTCACCGGATACAAAGCCGAGCAGTTCGGTTATCTGGCTGACAGTTTTGGAGTAAAGTTACTGCACAACCCGGATTATCTGATCAGAAACAACAACAGCTCCATCTGGGCTGCAAAGGATATAATAGCCAACAGTTATATTTGCTCGGCGGATAACTATTTTGCGGAGAATCCCTTTGAGGCGGAAGTTGAAGAGGCCTATTATTCCGCAGTATATTCAGAAGGCCATACAGACGAGTGGTGCATGGAAGAAGACGAAGCGGGATACATTTCCGGGGTGACAGTTGGAGGAGAAAACTCCTGGTACATGCTTGGACATGTTTTCTGGAGCGATGATTTCAGCAAAAGATTCCTTAAAATACTTACTGAGGAATATGAACTTGACGAGACCGCGCCGAAGCTTTGGGAGGATATCTTCATTGAGCATCTGGATGAGCTCAGGATGAAGATCAGAAAATATCCTGATGACGTGATCTTCGAATTCGATACGCTGGATGAGCTCAGAAAGTTCGATCTCAGTTACGTGGAAAACACCAGGTCGGAGATACTGAAAAACACTGCTGAAAAGCTGCAGGTCAGTGAAGCAGATATAACAGGCATTAAGATGATCAGGGACGTTTCTCTGGTACCCGTAGGTTTCGAATTCGACTGCAGCAAAGGACACTTCAGCTACATGTATTCTACAGGAGAGCTGACGGGTGCGGACTGAAATTGATCGCAGGTGAAAATAGTTTGCATACGGCAAAGGTTGAGTTGTATTAAAACATTACGTATGATATAATATTTACTCAGAAATAGGGCTGTAATGCCCCTTGGGAGGAATAATATATGCGAAATATTATCTGGCCGAAAAGAATAATGACGATTATTTTGTCGGTCTTTCTTACGATAGGACTGATGACGGTTTTCAGCTGTGCGCCTGCATATGCGGAAGAATACACCGCAGATGATGAACAGCTTGCGCAGGAAGAACTGATCACGGAAGGTGAAACTGTCTCAGAACTGCAGGATGCGGATATCTCTGAAGAGGCTCCGGAGGAAACCATTACTGATGAAGAAGCGGCGCCTGAGGAGCAGACGGAGGAAACCGTTACTGAAGAGCAGACAGATGTAACAGTTTTTGAAGAAGAGAATGAAGCGTACGAAGGACCTCAGACAGAAGAGGAGCCGGAGGCAGAATATCAGCCCGAAGAAGAACAGATATCTGAAAGCAGAGCAGCAGCTACAGCTGAAGTTCAGGACGAAGAAGATCCTGAAGAACCTGAAGAGGTCAAGGAAGGCTGGTATGAGGAAGACGGATACCGCTATTACTATATAAACGGTGAGAAAGCCACAAGCCAGTGGATAACGGAAGGCAGCAGCCGTTACTGGGTCGACAGCGAAGGCAGGATGGCCACCAGCTGCTGGGTAAGTGCTGACGGAGACAGCTATTACGTCAAAAAAGACGGTAAGATGGCCAAGGACCAGTGGATCAAGGATGATGGCGGTTACCGCCGCGTGGGATCCGACGGTAAAATGCTCACCAAGCGCTGGCTGAATCTCGACGGATATTACTATTACCTGAAGACCGATGGCTACAGAGCAGTCAACCAGTGGAAGGATGACAGCAAAGGCTATAAATGGCTTGGAAGCAACGGAAGCGCTGTCACCCAGAAATGGATGAAGATCAAAGGCTACTGGTACTATTTCAAGACCGACGGTCACAGGGTGGAGAACCGCTTCGCCAAGGACAGCAAAGGTATGTGCTGGATGGACGGAACAGGCAAGTCCGTAGCATCAAAGTGGATCACATACAACGGATATAAATACTACATCGGA
>CACYYH010000073.1 GCA_902778565.1 uncultured Eubacteriales bacterium | reverse complement strand
AACCAGGGACGTGATGTTCCACAAGATGACAGATGAGCAGTGGCATACTGTGCTGGACGTCAACCTCAACGGCGCGTATTATCTCAGCCGCAGGGTTTTCCCGATAATGAGGGCGCAGGAGGGCGGCGCCATAGTGAACGTTTCCTCGGTTACCGCCTATGGCAATATCGGGCAGGCCAACTACTCCGTATCCAAAGCAGGGCTTGTAGGCCTCACCAAGACGCTTGCTAAGGAAGGCGGCAAGAAAGGTATTCGCGTGAATGCAGTATTGCCTGCATATATAAAAACAGATATGTACAATACCGTTCCTGAAAAGGTGCTTCAGGAAGGCATAAAAAGCAGGGTGTATCTCCACAGGATGGGAGAGCCTGAAGAGGTGGCTTCTGTCATCGCTTTTCTTGCGTCAGATGAAGCCAGCTTCGTCACCGGCCAGGAGATAGTGATATCAGGAAGTTTTCAGACTGTGACATGATAATGAATCGCTCAAAACTGGTAATAACGGTTCACAAAAATGACGATTTTTCAATAATTATCACAAAAGAGGTAAGTTTATATGGTATAATATATAATAATATGCATTTAATAAATATTTTTTGAATAATAAAGGAGAAAAGAATGAATAGGGCAAGAAAACATCAAGCCGGTAAGATTCTGATCATATTTGTGCTGACCGTGATAATGGTTTTAGGCGCGGCTACAGCGGCATATGCGGTAACTACAAGGGATACTGATGTCACTTCTGCGGGAAGCGGCAATACCATTGTTTACCATAGTGGTGAATTTCTGTATGTTTCCAAGGACACGATCCTGAAGAGGATCAATGATATCAGATATGAAGCCTGGTCTGAGGGACTCGTATCCACTTACATCCCGATCCAGTGGTCCAGCGACCTGGAATGGATCGCGCAGACTCGTGCGGCGGAGGCAACAGTATATGCCTCTCACACCAGACCTACGTACAAAAGCTACAGTACGTGCGCACATAACGGCAATCATTCGGTGGTTGAGGTCCTTTACTGGAGCGGCTCGGCGAGCATGATGGACGCGATTGAGACCTGGTACAGTGAAAAAGGTTCCGCAAGCATCACCCACTATATTGAACTGATCAATCCTTCCAACAGATACATCGGATTGGGAGGCTTCATTCCCGGCGACGGGGGTTTTGGAGCTGTTGCCGGAGAGTTTTCTGAGAGTACAAGCATGAAAACAGCTCAGGATGGGACCTACGGATCCTGCAAGCAGGCTATCGAGGTAGACAGCAGCGCTTTGTCCGGCTCATCCATATCCATGGCCAGCTCTGTATATAAAGGCAAGACGACCAAGGCTTCCCTTAATACAGAAACATATTACAGCGGAGTTTTCACATTCAGTCATTCAGTCAGTCTGCCTAAGGTGACCTGGAGCAGTTCCGATACATCCATTGCAACTGTGGATTCATCAGGCGTCGTCACCGGCGTCAAGCTGGGAAAAGCTACCATTACCGCCAAGAGCGGAGGAGTGACGTGCAGCAAGACCATTACCGTCAAAGCTAAGAACGGCTGGTTCAAGGAAGGCGGTTACTATTACTATTACAAGAGCGGCAAAAAACTCAAAGACCAGTGGATAGATGACGGCAAAGGCTGGGCCTACGTGGACGAGAATGGAAGAATGCTGAAGAGCCAGTGGATCCAGAAGGATGGCAAATGGTACTACCTGTTGGATAACGGCTACATGGCTAAAAACCAGTGGGTCTATGACGGCAAAGGCTATTGCTATGTAAACTCCAAAGGAGTAATGCTCAAAAACAGATGGATCCAGGACGGCAATGACTGGTACTATGTGAAGGATAACGGCTACATGGCTAAAAGCCAGTGGGTCAACGACGGCAAGGGCTATTGCTACGTGAATGCCAAGGGTAAAATGCTCAGCAACAGATGGCTGAAGGTCAAGGACAACTGGTATTACCTGAAAGCAAGCGGCTACAGAGCTACAAGCGAGTGGATCGACGACGGTACGGGCAGATGCTACTTCAATTCCATGGGAGTAATGCTCAGCAGCAGATGGCTTACCTACAGCAATAACAGGTATTATCTGGGTTCAGACGGCTATATGGTGAAGAATGCATGGGCCAAGGAAAAGGGCAAATGGAGATGGCTGGGCAGCGACGGTAAAGCCGCTAAGAGCAAATGGATCCAATACAACGGCGACTGGTATTACCTGAACAGCAGCGGTTATATGGTTACCGGATGGAAAAAGATAGGCGGCGTATACTATTACTTCCATCCCACAAACGGAAATATGTATGCCGGAGGAACTTACACTATAGGCGGCAAAAAATACACCTTTGCATCCAGCGGAGCTCTTAAGGGAAACCCGCCCAGTGATGTTGGCTGATGGCCGGCGGAAATAGAAAAAAGCAGAAAGGCCGGCTGGACCTAAACCGGACGGATCGTTCATAGTAAAAGTTAAGCCAGGAGGCATGAAATGTATAAAGACGGAAAATTCGTCATCGGCATGGCCGGTGAAAAGGAAATAGTGATAGAACCCAGAATGGCCAACCGCCACGGCCTGGTGACAGGAGCTACCGGTACAGGTAAGACCACCACTCTGAAGACTCTGGCCGAGTCCTTTTCAGAGGCAGGCGTTCCGGTATTCTTCTCAGACGTGAAAGGCGATCTGAAGGGTATGGCCAAAAATTTCCCTGTTACCTTCTGGGACATCTACGGAAACGGAGGCATACCTGCCAGGACCACGATCTCCGAAATGGGACCGATCCTTCTGTCAAAGCTCATGGATCTGAACGACACTCAGTCCGACGTACTGTCAGTTGTCTTCAAGATCGCCGATGATCAGGGGCTGCTTTTGATCGATACCAAGGATCTGAAGGCCATGATCCAGTACGTGGCTGAGAACAACAAAGAATTTGCGGCTTCCTACGGAAACGTAACCCAGCAGACGGCTACTACCATCATCAGAAACATCGTAGCAATGGAGACCAAGGGCGCTGAGAGTTTCTTTGCAGAACCGGCTCTGAACATAGCGGACTTCTTTGTGACCGGATACGATGGAAAGGGCATGGTGAACATCCTGGATGCTTCACAGCTGATCCACGATGCTACCTTGTATTCCACATTCCTGCTCTGGATGCTGTCAGAACTTTTCGAGACACTTCCCGAGATCGGAGATCCTGAAAAGCCCAGAATGGCATTCTTCTTCGATGAAGCGCACCTTCTTTTCAAGGACATCAACAAGGCTCTCATGGATAAGATCGAGCAGGTCATCAAGCTGATCCGTTCCAAGGGCGTAGGCGTATACTTCATTACACAGTCCCCGAAGGACATTCCGGATTCCATCCTGGCCCAGCTGGGAAACAAGATCCAGCACGGTCTGAGAGCATATACTCCGGCTGATGAAAAGGTGGTCAAGACAGTTGCGGATACCTTCAGAGCCAACCCTGAGTTCAATACCTACGAGACGATCCTGAACCTCGGAGTAGGTGAAGCTCTGGTATCCACGTTGGGACCTGACGGCATTCCTACTGTGGTTGAAAAGACCAAGATCCTGGCTCCCATCAGTATGAAGGAAGATATCACGCCGGAGGAGAAACAGCAGTATGTGCTTTCCAACAACGCATACCTCAGATATCAGAACATGTTCGATAGAGATTCGGCTTATGAATTCCTCCAGAGACTGAACGAAAAGAGGATCCTTGAAGAGGAAGAAGCGGCTGCTTTGAAGGAGCAGGAGAAGATCAACGCCACCCAGGCAAAGATCGCTGAGATAGAGGCCAGAAAGGCCCAGAAGGAAGCCGAAAAAGAAGCGGCTCGCCTCCAGAAAGAGCAGGAAAAAGAACTTCTGAGACTCCAGAAAGAGCGTGAAAAGGAAGAACTGGAAAGAAAGAAAGCGATAAAGAGAGTGGCAAACAGCGCTGCAGGATCTATTGGACGCCAGATAGGAAGATCTTTAGGATCAGCCGGAGGTACTGCAGGCAAGAACATCGGCGGAAGCGTGGGTGCTCAGCTTGCGAGATCCATTCTCGGAACATTCCTGAAATAGTAACTTTGTTTTAACCGTAAATCCAAGGCTCTCCTCGGAGAGCCTTTTATAATCAGAAAGGACATATTTATGGAGCTGATGACAGCAGTAAAGGAAAGAAGAAGCGTTAGGAAATATGAAGAAAGGCCTGTACCTCATGAGGTGATCGAGGAAATAATAGAGGCTGCAAGATATGCGCCTTCGTGGAAGAACACCCAGGTCCCGGGCTACGTTCTGGTGGAAAGTCCGGAACTCAAAGAGAAGATATCATCAGGTGAATACAGCTTTGGCTTCACCTATAACAGAAAAGCCCTGATTAACGCTCCCCAGATCATGATTCTGACCTACAAAAAAGGCATATCCGGATTTGAGAAGGATGGTTCCTTCTCAACCCCTAAGGGAGCATTCTGGGAGGCTTTCGACTGCGGTTCAGCAGCACAGACCTTTTGTCTCCTTGCTCACGAGAGGGGCATAGGGACCGTTATCCAGGGATACTTTGACGATGCGAAGCTTGCGGAGCTTCTGGAACTCCCGGAGGGCGTTAGCGTGGGTGCTGTTATCCCCATGGGATACATCGGAGAAGAAAACAAAGCTCCGAGACGTAAGGACGTCTCAGAGCTTCTGAACTACAAATAATAAAGACGGACTCAGGTCTGAACTGGTAAACTAAAAGTAGACATGAAAAAAACCATGTCTACTTTTTTCATGGTAAAATCAGTTCAGGAGGTGAATTAATATGAGTAGAACCAAGG
>CACYYH010000072.1 GCA_902778565.1 uncultured Eubacteriales bacterium | reverse complement strand
ATCGTTTCCGCTCACACTTCACTTTGCTGCTGGCCTATTTTCAACTATGGTACAGAAGAGCAGAAGCAGAAATACCTTCCCGACCTTCTGACCGGAAAGAAGCTCGGCGCTTTCGGACTTACTGAACCCAACGCAGGTACAGACGCATCCGGACAGCAGACAAGAGCTGACCTCGTAGATGGCAACTGGGTACTTAACGGTGCTAAGTGCTTCATCACCAACGGCGGCTATGCTGATACTTTCGTAGTATTCGCTATGACAGACAAGAAGAAGGGCAACCACGGAATCACCGCTTTCATCGTAGAGAAAGGTGACGAAGGATTCTCAATCGGTAAGACTGAGGACAAGATGGGTATCTGCGCTTCCTCAACAACAGAACTTATTTTCCAGAACTGCGTAATTCCCGCAGACAGACTTCTCGGCGAAGTTGGCGGCGGATTCAAGATCGCTCTTTCCACTCTTGACGGTGGACGTATCGGAATCGCTTCCCAGGCTCTCGGAATTGCACAGGGTGCATTCGACGTTACAGTAGAATACATGAACGCTCGTAAGCAGTTCGGTAAGAAGCTGTCACAGTTCCAGGCACTTCAGTTCGAAATGGCAGACCTTAAGACAAGAATCGAAGCTGCAAGACTTCTGATCTACAGAGCAGCTAACCTTAAGGACAAGCACCTTCCTTACTCCGAAGCAGCTGCAATGGCTAAGTTATATGCCGCAGAGACTGCTATGGCTGTTACCACCAAGTGCGTACAGTATCACGGTGGTTACGGTTACACCAAGGATTATCCGGTAGAGAGAATGATGAGAGATGCTAAGATCACTGAGATCTACGAAGGTACTTCCGAAGCTCAGAGACTGGTTATTTCAGCTCACACATTCAAGAAATAAAGAGTAGGAGGAAACAAATATGGCATTTAATATTATTGTTTGTGCAAAGCAGGTTCCTGATACTAACGTTATTAAAATCAACCCTAAGACAGGAACTCTTATCAGAGACGGTGTTCCGTCAATCCTCAACCATGACGACAACAACGCTCTTGAAGAAGCATTAAAGATCAAAGATAAGTATGATGACGTTCATATCACAGTCATCTCCATGGGACCTCCTCAGGCATCCGACCTTCTTTTCGAATGTATCGCTAAGGGAGCTGACGAGGGTATCCTCGTATCCGACAGAGCAGTCGGCGGTTCCGATACATGGGCAACTTCCAACACACTTGAAGCTGCAGTAAGAAAATGGGTCAAGGAGAACGGACCTTATGACATCATCTTCACAGGCCGTCAGGCTATCGACGGAGATACCGCTCAGGTAGGACCTCAGCTTGCTGAAAAGCTTAACCTGCCTCAGGTATCCTATGTTGAAGAATTCGAGATGGCAGAAGACAGAAAGACCATCACAGTAAAGAGACAGTTAGAGGACGGATATGAACTCATCGAACTCCAGACTCCTTGCCTCCTTACAACCATCAAGGAATTAAATACTCCTAGATACATGAGCGTTAACGGTATCTTCGGCGCTAAGGACATCAAGGTCTGGAACGCAAAGGATATCGAAGTTGACCTGACCAAGGTTGGACTTGAAGCTTCCCCCACAAACGTATTCAGATCATTCACACCTGCACCTAAGGCTCCCGGCATGAAGGTGGAAGGAGATACTGAGAACGAGCAGGCAAGAAACCTTCTGATCAACCTTAAAGGTAAGCACATCATCTAATTTGAGGAGGAAATATAATGGCTATTGAAATATTAAAAGAAAAATGTACAGGTTGCGGACTGTGCTTTAAGTCCTGCCCTTATGACGCATTTGAATTCGAACCTTATGATGGAAATAAACTTAAAAGAGTTGCTAAGGTAAACGCCAAGTGTTCCTTCTGTAACCAGTGCCTTACCGCTTGTAAGTTCGGAGCTATCAAGGAAGTTCAGACTGCTTCCGGAGATGACAGATTCGCAGATTACAAGCACATCTGGGTATATGCAGAGCAGAGACACGGCAAGATCCAGAACGTAGCTCTGGAGCTCATCGGCGAAGGCCGTAAGCTTGCTAAGGACATTTCCGAAGATACACAGGTTTGCGCAGTTCTCGTAGGAGACAAGATCGACCACCTTGCACAGGAGTGCTTCGAGTACGGTGCTGAGAAGGTTTACATGATCCAGGATCCTCTTCTTGAACAGTACACCACAGACGGATACACCAAGGTTATCTATGATGCAATCCAGGAATTCAAGCCTGAGATCGTTCTCTACGGTGCTACCCATATCGGTCGTGACCTTGCTCCTCGTATCGCAGCAAGATGCAACACCGGCCTTACCGCAGACTGCACACACCTTGACGTTAAGGTTTCCAAGTACATCGAATTCGCAAAGGCTAACACAACTCTTGATACTTCCACACTGGATCCTAACGATCCTTCAACAGGAATCAAGCAGACTCGTCCTGCATTCGGTGGAAACCTCATGGCTACCATCATCTGCCCTAACACCAGACCTCAGATGTCAACTGTACGTCCCGGCGTTATGCAGAAACTCGAGAGAGTTCCCGGAGCTACCGGCGAGATCGTAAACGTTAAACCCGCTATCACCAAGGACGACATCCACATAACAGTTAAGGACGTTGTTAAGTCAGCTAAGGAACTCGTTTCCCTGACAGATGCTAAGATCATCTGCTCCGGCGGACGTGGACTCGGCGGTCCTGAGGGATTCAACCTCATCAAGGAATTCGCTGACAAGGTTGGCGGAGTTGTTGGTTCATCCCGTGCAGCTGTAGATGCAGGCTGGATCGATCACTCACATCAGGTAGGACAGACCGGAACAACCGTTAAGCCCGAAATCTACTTCGCTTGCGGTATCTCCGGAGCTATCCAGCACCAGGCCGGTATGTCCGGATCCAAGATCATCGTTGCTATCAACAAGGATCCTGACTGCCCGATGATGGAAATCGCTGACTACGGTCTCGTAGGTGACCTTTACAAGATCATCCCTGAGATCATCAAAGAGTGGGACAACGCAGAAGAACTCTACGACGCTTCCACAAGATAATTAATAGCAAATTAATTAGTTGAAAGTTATTAGCTATATTGAAACGACCCGGAATCATCCGGGTCGTTTTTAATATTGTAGACAGTTAAAGCAAAAAATATTATAATATATTTATAAAAACAGAACTTTGGGACAAAAGAGTTTTTTGTGGGAAATATAGTCAAAAAGCGTATTTGAGAGGTGGATATTATGAGTAATGTCAATGACATGGGGTCAAAGAACAGAGCTGAATTGTATCGTGTAAAGGCTGCAAATTTCAAAAAACTGAAGGTGTATTTTACCGCCTTCGGAATATTAGATCTGGTAATGGCTGTGGTCTGGATCTTTCTTATGCTCAAAAAATCTCCGGGAGCAGGATTCGCAGAAGCATATAGAAATGAACCTGTATTTTTCTGGGTGGGCATATTCTTTGCTGTCACTGCGATTTTTGCCTGGCTTTTTATACCGCTGCTTAAGAGATTGATGTTCAAAGAATTTGAGGGTGAAGACTTCGTTGAATAGGCTGGCTTTATTTCTCCTCAGATTCACAAATAAAGTATTGATTAATTTAGTTATTACAACACCGGCCGCAGATTATCCCTGCAGCCGGCTTTTATTTTGCTTCCTCATGTATTGATATCTGCTTTATTGACAATAAAAATCGATATTGATATACTTTCAGTATAGTGTTATGGGAGGGCATGATGAAAAAAACGACTGTACAGAAACCCATAAAAAAGGATAAGGCCAGCGTCATCGTTCTGATAGTGGCTGCGGTGGTTTTTTTTGCTGCGCTCTTTCTGATCTATTCAGAGGATATACTGAATATGGAGGAGGATATTTTCAATCCCTACGGCGATGAAGTGGTGGAATTTGAAAAGGCTTCCGTCAACGAGATCCTCAGTGAAGAGATCAATGAAGATGAGTACGCGGATAATGCTTACGTGGGCAGTCAGGAGCTGGAGGTCACCGTTAAAAGCGGCACTTACAAAGGCGAGACCATGGTGGCTTACAACTTTTTCGGCCCCCTCAGCGGGATCCCGGTGGCCAAGGGTGACGGAGTAGTCCTGACCATCAAGACCCATGCCGACGGAGAAACCTACGCTACGGTATATGAGTTCAACAGGATACCGTTCCTCGCCATATTTATAATACTGTTCTTCATAGCTGTGGTTATCATCGGAGGCCGCACGGGACTGAAGTCTATGATCGGCCTGGTATTTACGATCCTTTGTCTCTTCACCATACTGATACCGGTCATCCTTAAGGGAGCTCCGCCCATCATATCGACCTTCGTCATCTGCGCATATATTGCGCTGGTATGCTTTACGATACTGGGAGGAGTCCACAGAAAGACGATATCGGCCTTCCTCGGCACGGTGTCCGGAACTTTCCTGGCCATGATATTCGGTCTGGCAGCCCAGTTCTTTGCAAAGATAGACGGATACAGGCTTGGAGATGCAGAGCCGCTTCTCCAGCTGAAATACATTGATGCTACTGCTATCAACATCAGAGGCCTCATGACGGCCAGCATCATTATATGCGCTCTGGGCGCCGTAATGGACGTGGCCATGAGCATTTCATCAGCGCTGGAAGAAGTCCACGCCGCCAATCCGTCGCTTAAGAGAAAAGATCTCTTCAAGTCCGGTATGAATATCGGCCGTGATATGGTGGGTACGATGACCAATACTCTGATACTTGCTTTCCTGGGAAGCGAATTCGCTCTGATCATATTTATCTATTCCAGGGGACTCACGTTCTACCATCTGTTCTCCACCGCCTTTGTTTCCATGGAGACCATCAGCGGCATAGCGTCCAGCATTGGAATGGTACTGGCGATACCGCTTACGGCTCTGATCGCATCCACGCTCATCTCGGGCAAAAAACGATGATCTGCCTGCAGAATCAATGCAGGGGAAAAT
>CACYYH010000071.1 GCA_902778565.1 uncultured Eubacteriales bacterium | reverse complement strand
AGCGTCCCGTCCCATTCCGGATAGGGGATATAGAGCACGAAGTCGTTCTTTTCCCCCAGCTCCAGGTCGATATCAAAATCGAGAAAGCCGATCTCTGCCAGCTTCTCATCTGCAAAGATCAGTCTTTCCATCTTGCCTCATCCCTTTCTTTGTACATCGTGATCTCAAAGTAAAAGCTCCCCGACCAGTTCACCCTGCTTTGCCCGATCGGAGCCGGCGTAAAGACGCTCTCCTCCTTACTCCGGTTATTAAACTCATTGATCTTTTTCCGGTGTCCAAGCTCCCCGGTCTCCCGGATCACTGTCTCATTTACCTGGTCGATCGTGAGCGTGTCCCCTTCCTCCAAAGTGCAGAGGACACTGTAGTAGTGTTCCCCGATCCAGATCTTAGGATTTACCGTGGGACCATAGATCGTAAACTTCAGCTTACAGGGGACCGCTGTATCGTTCGTGATACGCCCTTCGCCGGCTGTCTTTCCCTTATAGTCATGAAGGAAGTCGTACTCATAGTCCAGGTAGCCTGAGTCGGCGTCGACCGCCGAGGCGTAGAACTTTATCACCTCTTCCTTCACCCAGAAGGGATAAGGACAGAAGACCTCAATGTTAACCTTCTGCCTGCGTTCATCCGCCTGCGGGTCGACCGAGGTGATGAAGCAGGATACGCAGTAGGAATTCCAATAGATCTTCCCTGGTCTTCTATTTCTGATGTCGAATACGCGGGCATCATGAAATTCATCCAGGAGCGCGAAGTTCTCTTCCTGAGTGCCCATGAGTACGAGCTGTGCCTGATAAGTGAGGGCTTCTCTTTTGAATCGGCTGACCTTGAGCCCAAACTCCAGATCCCGCCCTTCTGCTTTCCATCCAGAGGAGTGGAAGTTTGATTCCTTCACCTTGAGTCCATCACTCATAAAGGAGAATTCCCTTCCCCTTGAACTTATGTATTTAAGGATCATGCAAGGCTCACCCCCATTCCTCTGAGCGTCCTGCCGAACTCCCGTCCGTTCAGGCTGATGCCTATATCAGCATCCTGCATGCCGGCTTTGACCGCCTCATAGATGACCGCCGCGTTCTCTCCGCCCCCAGAAGCGGCGATGATCCTGTTCACTGCCCTATCCATGTAAGAGTAGAAAGCATCCAGCGGAAGGACTGCTTCCGATCCAGCCTCGCCTACGCCGATGATGGAGGGCGAATTGAAAATGCCGCCTGTCTTGTACCAGTCCACGCTAAAATGTGGAACGCCGCCCTTAAGCCAGTCCAGCGGATTGGAGGATCCGGAAACACTGATATGAGGGAGCTTAAGATGCGGCAGGCTCCACTCGAAATCCATGAAACCTTTGATCTTATTGATCGCATTTCTTACTGCATCCCTGGCACTCTCGATCGGCCGCACGATGGCATTTCTGATCGAGTTCCAGGCAGAAGAAGTAACGCTCCGGATGCCGCTCCATGCATTGGAGAAAAAGCTCCTGATGTAAGACAGTACCGAGACCACCACAGCCTTCACCGTGTTCAGGACATTCGTGATATTGGTCCCAAAGAAGGAAAGAAATACGTTCAGGACGTTCTTCATCGTACCTGTGATGTTAGTGAACGTTCCCACGATCCCGTTCCAGACGGCAGAAAAGATCTCATCTATTCCCTGCCATACCAGCTCCCAGTTTCCCGTAAAAAGGCCGCTGAACACATCAAAGATCCCGGTGATCACGCCGAGGATCATCTCAAGGTTTGCAGCAATCGCATTAAAAGCGCCGATAAAGACAGGCCCAAGGATCTGGCATAGGCCTTCCCATACGACCCGGATCCCGGCAGCTACAGCAGAAAAGCTAAAGCCCATGTCCGCAAGTCTCTGCCTTATCCCCGCAACAAATGTGGATACTGTGGAATGGATCTTATTCCAGGTTCCGATGATGGCATCTCGGAAGCCCTCGTTTGTTCTCCATAAATGAAGAAACGCAGCCATAAGGACTGCGATCACTGCTACGACGGCAAGCACCGGCGCTGAGATCCCGCCAAGTGCTGCTCCAATCTTTCCAAGTATTCCGTGGGCATTTCCCAAAGCCACCTTGAGTTTTCCAAAGGATCCTGCCAGCTTTACGAATCCCTGCATGGCCACCCCGGTCCTAGAAATACAGGTCCCGAGTATCACAAGAAATGGCCCGAGGGCTGCTACGAGGAGACCGATCCGGAGGATGGCATTTCTCTGTCCCTCGCTCATACCATTCAGCTTGTCAATAAATCCCTGAATAGCCGTAACGATCTTCCGGACCGCCGGCATCAGGGCATCACCGAACGAAATCGCAAGCTCCTGCAACTGTGACTTCAATATCGTGATCTGGCCATTCAAGTTATCCTGCATGACTGCCGCCATCTTCTCAGCGGCTCCGCTGTAACCGTCCACCTGATCGGAGCAGGTGGAGATGGCACTTTCCAGCTTCTCAATGTCTCCCGGCGCTGCATTCATCAGTGCCAGAAATCCGGACATGGCATTCTTGCCGACCAGGGTTTCCGCTGCCGCGGCTTTCTCAGATTCTGTCATCTTGGAGAAAGCGCTTCGGCAGTCTGCGATGATATCAGAGAACTCCCTCATGGATCCGTCCGCATTCGCGGTTTGGATCGTCACATCACCGAGGGCCTCTCCGGACAGTTCCAACTCTCCCTGGAGCCTTGTCATGATGGTGCGAAGAGATGTACCAGCCTGGGAGGACTTGATGCCAGCATTGGCCATAAGGCCGATCGCTTCTGCTGTATCCTCCGCTGTGTATCCAAGCGCCCCAGCGATCGGCGCACAGTACTTAAAGGTCTCGCCCATCATGGATACATTCGTATTGGCATTGGAAGAAGCTGCAGCAAGAAGATCAGCAAAGTGACCAGAATCCTGTGCAGTTAGTCCGAAGGCTGTCAGGGCATCCGTTACGATATCGGATGTGGTTGCAAGGTCCTCTCCAGAGGCTGCGGCAAGGTTCATGATGCCTTCGATACCGGAGAGCATATCCTCTGTCTTCCAGCCGGCCATGGCCATATAGTTCATGGCGTCGGCGGCCTCAGAAGCCGAGAACTTGGTCCTGGCTCCCATCTCACGGGCCTTTTCTCTGAGGGCGTCAAAGTCCTCACCGACTGCTCCTGATACAGCGGCTACCTGGCTCATGGCGGAATCAAAGTCCGCTGATGTCTTTAAAGAGGCAACGCCAAGTCCAGCGACAGCAGTAGACACCGGCATTACTGCCTTACCTGCATTGGTGATCGTGTTTCCTACTTTCTCAAGCTTTTTTCCTGCTTCATCGATCTTTGAAAGGACCGAGCTGGTAGTTTCCGCTTCCTGCTGCAGGCGTCGCAATTCCTCCTCCGTCTCTATGATCTCCCTCTGCAGGGCATCATATTTGTCCTGGCCAAGGGTACCGTTCTCCAACTGCTGCCTTGCCTGCTCCTGGGCAGTCTTGAGCGCCTCCAGTTTTTCTTTGGTGGCGTCAACCGCCTCCTTTAGGAGCTTCTGCTTCTGGGTGACGAGGTTGGTGTTGGCGGGATCAAGTTTCAGAAGCTTGTTCACGTCTTTCAGAGAAGACTGCGTAGTTTTGATCGTCGAGTTGACGCCCTTCAGTGCTTTATCAAGACCTGTAGTGTCACCGCCGATCTCAACGGTTATCCCCTTTATCCTGTTTGCCATACCTCAATCACCTCCTTTCAAGACATGAAAAAAGCCCGGAATAATCCGGGCAAATAAAAGCACCAGCCATTTCTGGCCAGTGCTTAATGTAAACTATTATTTTACGTTGTTGCTAGGTCATTTCAAATAATCATCTGTAAAGTCAAAGAATTTGCCAAATCCCTGGTCCTTAACAATGCTTTTATCAAGAACAGCTTTTCCAACATCCCCGAAATCTACAGTTACCGTTTCCCATGTATTATAATACTCGTCATCTAATGCAAGAATCTGATCAGTTATCGAGGATATTCTTGAAAGTGCGATATCATATGCAGAGAAGATGCTCGTATCAGTTCCAGACATATCTACATGAACAGTTAGATTACTTCCGTCAAAATCAACGCCTGTAATTTCTTCTCCTTCGCCAACTTGCCCTTCTATCGCTTCCTCAACTGCAGCAACCAAAGTATCGGCATCCACGGTTCCAGCTTCCTCGCTACCTTCATTAGTAATCTGTTCGCCCGTGGCTATATCATAATAGTTATCAGTTAAAAGTAAACCTTCTCCGATGATACTTGCATCATGCTCTTCCTTATCAACATACTCTGTGGTTTTGGCTTCGATTACACTTGTTGTACCATTGCTGTATCTATTAAACATTGTTGTCGTATTTAAGCTAAAGTTAACCACATAATGAATATCTCCATCATTCATATAAGCCTTTGCATAATTGACGGCATATTCAGTAGGCGGAGTACTATTTGCAACTTTTACAATTCTCCATTTGCCAGTAGCGTCTCCTCTGACAAAAGAACCCGGCTCGGTAATATCATACTTCTCCTTCAGCTCTGTTTTCAGAGCTTCTTTTTCTCCATCAGCAGAAGCCTCGTCTTTTGAATCGACCTCTTTGGTTTCTTCTTCAGAAGGTGTTTCAACCTCATCCACCTTATTTGGCTCTTCTGTTACTACTACTTCTGTTTCAGCAGGTTGTTCATCTTGAACTTGTGATTCCTTGCTGCTGCAAGCACTTAAAGACATGACCATGACGATAGAAAGCACCAATAATCTATTAACTCGTTTCATTATATCCTCCCATATTATAGAAACACCGTTTATAGTTACAGCACAATCTTATCACCAAAATCACTTTGTTACTACTTCAGAACTTATCAAAATCAGCTTGATCCGCTACCCGCCTGTATTTCACGCCGTCGTTGGACTTTTCCGTCCATATATCAAGCACAAGCCCGATAGTAAGAAGGTCGAGATCCCGGATGGAGATCCCGACCTCACAGCATCGCAGAAGGAACAGCGGCGTGGTCATTTCCCGCTCACTTCTGCCAGTCCTTTTTTTGCCTGCACATCCGTCATCAGGT
>CACYYH010000070.1 GCA_902778565.1 uncultured Eubacteriales bacterium | reverse complement strand
GATATGTTCCTGGACGCATTTTTGCGAACAGGCAGCCATCAGTGGACATGTTCCCGCGAACCGGCGCAGGTATGATTTAGTAGTTTCATTTCCTCGTGCAAAATAGTATCCATGTTCTTTTTCGCAAAGTGGATGCGCGTGCCCGATGTATGATTATGTAGAAGCACGACTCGAGCCACATCGAGACTATAGTGTTGCTACAAAAGTTGAACTCGTAGAAATCCTTTATAAAAAATATAAGGATTTCTAGCTTTTTTGCTATAGTTGCCTTCGTTAACAATTTGATCCTTGAATTCCGGTCGGATCTGATCTACACTATGATCGCAGCAAGGTTTCTCTATATTTTGGGGCCAGTCACATCAGCCTGAAAAAGGCAAACTGCTCCATCCTATAGCCAAATAAAAAACGAGCCTTGCATAAGCATCAACATCTGATGCAATATGCAGGGCTCTTTTCATTTGTAACGGCGGTTTATGATGCCGCGAGATTATGGCGCGATGTACTGGCGCGAAAGCCTGAGAAGCCTTGTAAATACTACGAATTCTGCGTCTTGATGATGTGTTTTATCTCCTCGTTCTTGCCGGATGATCCTCATTTCGACAACTTTCCGAAGCAGGATGCTGGGACCGGATTTTGGTTCAAATCATGGGTCGTTTTCTGACGTCGCTGGAGTAAGTTTCAGGATAGAGAAAAGTGCCCCGCGGAGAATAATGAGGAGTGCCCCAAAACATAGAGAGATTGGTTTTCAGGAAACAGCCGGATTTGGGAAAACAGCCGGATGCCTGAAAAATCAAGGATTCTGGGCATGTCGGGACTTGCCAGAAATACGGATTTGGGAAAGAAATTCTCCCAGAAACGTTTTTGGGACCGCTTCTCTCGGATTTGGGAACGGATTTGGGACCATTACATGTGTACCGCTTCGACATCTCACAAGGCAGCAGATTCGCAAGAAAACAAGGAGGTAGTCATGAAAAAGAAAGGCTACAAAGGGCGCTGTGAGAAGCGTTCACTGTTGAAGTGTGTTGGAATCTGCAGAACGTATGACCACATCCAGTCTGCGTATGCCGACAGGCTGGAGGCTGACGAACAGGTGAAGGAATTCCAGTGCAACGTTTTGCTGGAAGGCTTGTCAATCGGAGAATACACCACGGATTTTCTCTGTACGATGCAGGATGGCTCTTTACGAGTACGGGAATGTGTTTCAAGAGACCATCTGATGAAGCCCATGAACGTCAAACTGTTGGATGCTTCCAGAGGTTACTGGCAGAAGAATGGTGTGGCAGACTGGAAGATTGTCACGGATGCGGAAAAGGAGGCGTGAGCGATGAATGTGGCGTATGTACGAGTTTCCACTGCGGAGCAGAACGAAGCCAGGCAGAAAGAGGCTCTGGCAAAATATGATATCGAGAAATGGTTCATCGAGAAGGTGTCAGGTAAAAATACGGACCGAAAGGAATTTCAGCGGATGATGGAATTTGTCCGTGAGGGCGATACCATCTTCATCCATGATTTCAGCAGGCTTGCCAGAAGTACTGTAGATCTTCTTAGTATTACTGCCCGTTTGCAGGAGAAGAATGTTCATCTGGTCTCCAACAAAGAGAACATTGACACCAGCACGGCAACTGGAAAGCTGATGCTGACGATGATTGCCGCTATCGCCGAATTTGAACGCGCCAACATGCTGGAACGCCAGCGTGAAGGGATTGCCATTGCCAAGCGTGAGGGCAAGTACAAGGGCGGTCATGTGAAGCGTATCAGGGAAGATGTCTTCCAGCGGGAGTATCAGGCGTACATGAGCAGAGCTTTCTCTAAGGGAGAGCTTGCACGTCGGCTGGAGATTAGCAGGCCGACGCTGAACAAGTTTCTGCGTGACCGGCAGGATGCTCAGGAAGGGAGTGTGGCGTCTGATGCTGAGAAGTGAAGATGTGTCGAAGAATATGCTGCTGCGGAGTGATGATACCATTCTTAGGGTTATAGATGTTAGGAATGATAGAGTCTTTCTTATTGATTGTATCAAACGGACGATGCCAGAATGGGCCGATCTCTCCACGGTTTTGTGCCTGGAACCCTGCACCGAAGAAGACCTTTGGACTGAAACGGATGTTGTTATTCCGGAGATGCAGGTCTTGACGCCGGAACAGCTGCGGCTTGTTCATGAGCGTTTTACCATGATTGCATGTGTGCTGCCCTTTGTGTCCGACAAGAAGGAACGGACGCTGATGATTGACCGTATTTCGCAGGAACAGGAAGTCAGTAAGCAGACGGTCCGTTACTATCTGTGCCTGTACCTGGCATTTCAGAACGTGGCGATACTGGCCCCGAAATTCCACATTGAGGATGATACGCTGTCTCAGGACGAAAAGAACATGCGATGGGCCCTCAACAAGTTCTTCTATACGAGGAACAAGAACAGCCTGAACGAGGCATATACCATGCTGATAAAGGAAAAATACACGGATGGATATGGTAAAGTGGTGGATGTACATCCGTCCTTTTATCAGTTCCGTTACTTTTATCGAAAGCACAAGAAACTCCAGACGTATTATATCTCGCGGGATGGTATCAAGAGTTATGAGCGAAACAACAGGCCGTTGACCGGGGATGGCATACAGGAGTATATGCCGTATGTCGGTATGGCGATGCTGGATGCTACCGTTTGTGATATTTATTTGGTGAATGAGGCCGGTGGGCTTGTCGGTCGGCCGATTCTGACGGCGGCTATCGATGGTTTTTCGTCCCTCTGTGTCGGATACAGCCTTCAGTGGGAAGGCGGTATCTACAGTGTGAAGACGCTCATGAAGAGCATTCTGGCCGATAAGGTGCAGTGGTGTCAGGAGCGCGGCGTTCGGATCCGGCAGGAAGATTGGGATGCATGTATGCTCCCTGCGGTATTCATTACAGATGCTGGGTCCGAATACAGGTCGGAGACGTTTGAACAGATTGCAGAACTCGGTGTGACGGTGATCAACTTGCCCTCCTATCGTCCGGAGCTGAAAGGCGGTGTAGAGAAATTCTTCGATCTGGTACAGGATAGCTTTAAACCGTATCTGAAGGGCAAGGGCGTGATTGAACCTGACTTTCAGGAACGCGGCGTCCACGATTACAGGAAGGATGCCTGCCTGACCATGGAGGAATTCGAGCGTATCGTCCTCCACTGCGTTATCTACTACAACAGCCAGCGTATCATCGAGAACTATCCGTATACAGACGAAATGCTTCAGGCTGAGGTCAAACCCTATGCCAATGCGATTTATGCATGGGGCCGTAACCAGAACAGCGCAAATCTGATGGACGTGGACTACTTGACTGTGATGATGACGCTGCTTCCCCGCACAACCGGTAAGTTCTCCAGAAAAGGTCTGAAGGTCAACGGGATGCGATATCATGCCGAGGGCTTTACCGAGGAATACCTGCGCGGCGGTACTGAAACAGTAGCATATAATCCTGATAACGTGTCTGAGGTATGGCTGCTTCGGGACGGCCAGTACATCCCGTTTGAACTGATAGAGTCTCGATACAGGGACAAGTCTTTGACGGAAGTACAGGACCTTATGGGCCAGAAAAAGGAACTTGTCAAGTCTGTCGCGGCAGAGAACCTTCAGGCTAAGGTGGATTTGGCAAGCCATATCCAGACGATTGCCCAGCTGGCAACGCAGAACCAAGTAACGAGTACTAGGGATATACGGAAGAACCGGACAAGGGAGCGTACCCGTACACACTTTGATCTGGTCAAAGGGGGTGTTGTGAATGTCGATTGAACTGAGTGTGCTTCCCTCGGCTATGCCGAAGATGCTCTCCGGAGAGAATCTGGTAAAGGCTATGTCGGTTCTTCCTGATTATGATCCATCCATCGTATATGCTGACAATACCAAACGGCTTCTTACACTGTCAGAGCTTTACAAGGTTTATATCCCGGCTCCGATGTCTATAGAAATATATGAGAAGCTGTACATTGCCTTGATGAGAGCGCTACAGAAAAAAGGTACGAAGCTGTCTGTTATACAGCAGAATGAAAACCACAAGGCTATAGTTGGCCAGGTTACGGAGTCTCGTGGGATCATCGGCGGTGCGGACAGCTTTACGATCATTGGCGAATCCGGTATTGGAAAGAGTTCTGCCATAGAGCGGTCCATCTCGATGATTACCAGCAACAAGGTCATTATTTCTGTAAAACCTTTCTGCAAGGTCATTCCCTGCGTCACGGTACAGTGTCCCTTCGATAGTTCCGTGAAGGGGCTTCTTCTGGAAATCCTCCGCAAGGTGGATGAGTCTATCGGGACCAGATACTATGAATCAGCATTGAGGGCCAGGTCCACAACGGATATGCTGATAGGCTCCGTTTCGCAGGTCTGCCTGAATCATGTTGGGATGCTCATCGTGGATGAAATCCAGAACGTAGTCAATAGCCGTAACGGGCGCAGTCTGGTCGGTATGCTGACGCAGCTTATCAATACCAGTGGCATTTCCATCTGTATGGTCGGAACCCCAGAGAGTGCTGTCTTCTTCGAACAGGCAATGCAGCTGGCACGCCGGTCGCTGGGACTGACCTATGGCGCACTACCGTTTGACGATTTCTTCTGTGAAATGTGCAGGCTGCTCTTCTCCTACAGGTATGTTCGGCACACGGCGGAACTGACAGAAACCATGCTGTCCTGGCTGTATGAGCATACGAAAGGGATTGTAGCACTTCTGGTTACTCTGGTTCATGATGCTCAGGAGATTGCTATACTATCCGGATCAGAGTCATTGGATCTTCAATCGCTGGAGGAAGCATACAGGCAAAGACTGACGATGCTGCATGGTTATCTGGCTGTAGAACCGCTTCCTGGTTCCAGTACTGTCCGCAGCAGTAAGTCCAGAAAGAAAAAAGCGGAAAAAGAGCCTGAAAAAGTTGAGATTGATGAAGCTCTGATTGTGTCGCTCGCTCAAAAGGCCAAAAGTGAAGGAACGAGCATGGCGAATCTTCTTTTGCAGCACAATTTGCTGGAGGAGGTTGCTATATGATTGGATACTTTCCGGAACCTTATCCGGATGAAT
>CACYYH010000069.1 GCA_902778565.1 uncultured Eubacteriales bacterium | reverse complement strand
ACCGCGCCTACGCCGGTGGGCATGGAAGTCACTGTCAAGGTTACCGTGACGAATATTTCTCCTAATGGCAAGATCGTTGATTTCGACATGGAAGCCCGGGATGCAGCAGGTCCCATCGGGCACGGCAAGCACCAGAGGGCGGTGATCGACGTGGAGAGATTCATGGGCAAATGCTACGGCAAGCTGGAGGAAGTTAAATAAATGATCGACAGCACCCTTTGCTATATCGAAAAAGACGGGAAGTATCTGATGCTTCTTAGGAACAAAAAAGAGATAGACTGCAATAAAGGCAAATGGATCGGCGTAGGCGGTAAGCGCGAGCCTCTTGAGACCGTGCCTGAGTGTCTGGTGCGCGAGGTCCGAGAGGAAACCGGCCTTCGTCTGAAGTCCTGGGAGCCCAGGGCTATCATCGCCTTTAACTCCGACGAGTGGGAGCACGAGAAGATGTTTCTTTTCACCGCAAAAGAGTTCGAGCCGGTGAACGACTGGGGCCGCCAAGTGATGGATGCGCTTGAGAGCGGCGAGACTTTGCATGGCTACGAGGGCGACCTCTGCTGGATCCATAAAGAGGACATCATGAGCCTGAACCTTTGGGAAGGTGACCGCATCTTCATGCAGATGCTGGCGGATGACGCGCAGTTCTTTTTCATGCGCCTGGAATATCACGGAGACGACCTGGTGGAGAGCCACGTGGGCGGCGAGTCCTTCAAAGAACGTGTCTACGAAGAGACCGCCCGGGTGCCCCGCGGCAGGGTATCCACCTACGGCGAGATCGCAGTCATGGCGGGGCACCCCGGGGCCGCCCGTGCAGTGGGAAACGCCCTGCACGAGAATCCCTACGAGGGGATCATACCCTGCCACCGCATTGTGAACGCATCCGGGGCACCTGCGTCGAACTTCGGCTTCGGCGGCCCCGAGGAGCAGCTTAAGCTGCTCCGGGCGGAGGGCGTGAAGATCGTGAATGGCAAGGTAGTGTTCTGATGCAGTATATGATGGAGGGCGGCGCCGATGCGCCGCCTTCCTTTATGTATAATAGGAGGGGACCCGCCTGGGAGCTGTGATAAGTCGAAATCGCTAAAATAGTGATTTCGACTTACCTTTTCGTATACCCCCCCTCCTCCAAGAGAGGCGAGGGGTAGGCTTTTTTGGATTTTTTGCGAAAAAAGTCTTACTTTTTCGGGGGATGAGGGGCGATACTGGCTTTTTTGAATGAAAAAGTAAGCCATATTTCCAAAAATATAGATTTGGGCTTACTTTATAAGGCGATATACCCCCTGGGGGTATCCGAAAATTAGACTAAATCCCGCAAAAAAATCAATTTAGACCTAAACGTTGCTGCGCCGCACCCAGCGCCCCGCAAGGCCCTGCGAAAATTCATTCCTTTAACGCGATAAATTACTTGCTAAAGTGCTAACAAACTGTTAATATCTTAATATAAACAAACGTCATTATTCGGATAATCAATAGGAGGAAAATATGGAGAACAAGAAACAACCTAGACTTCCCAAAGTGTGGGAAGCATTGATCCCCATTATTTTCATGATGGTCGTGATCATCATCGCTACCATCAAATGGGAAATCGAGCCCCACATTCCTTTGGTGCTTGCCTCTGTAGTAGCTGCCATCGTGGCATGGCGCTGCGGCTACACCTGGGAGGATATCGCATTTGGAATGCTGGACTCAATCAAAAGAACTGTAGAAGCTTTTCTCATTATTCTTTGCGTAGGTATGCTGATTGGTGCCTGGGTATGGTCCGGAACCATGCCGGCCATGGTATACTACGGACTTGATCTTATCGCACCCAGAGTATTCCTGGTTGTAGGCTGTATCCTTTGCGGTATCGTAGGTCTGGCCACAGGTTCATCCTGGACAGCATCCGGTACTGTAGGCGTAGCTCTCATGGGTATCGCCGCCGGCCTTGGCATCCCTGCCCCTATCGCTGCAGGCATGATCATCTCAGGAGCCTACATGGGTGATAAGTGGTCACCTCTCAGCGACTCTACAAACGTTGCTGCAGCAGCTGCGGAGACACCGCTGTACGATCACGTAAGAGCCATGATGACAACCACGCTGCCCAGCCTTTGCATCGCGCTGGTTATCTACGGCGTCCTGGGCTTCGTGCTCATAGATGCCAACGGATATGATCCGACACAGGCTCAGGAACTTCAGGCAGTCATCGCTGCAAACTTCAACCTTAATCCTTGCGTACTTCTTCCCATCCTGGTAATTCTCTTCGGCGCTTGGAAGAGGATCCCCGCCATACCGTCACTGCTTCTGGCAGCGGCTGTAGGCGGCATCTTCGCAATGATCTTCCAGGGAACCACACTTCCTGAGATCATCAACGCTTTCCAGTATGGCTATGAAGCAGACACCGGAAATGCTCTTGCTGATAAGCTTCTCTCCAGAGGAGGCGAGGACAGCATGCTTTGGACCATTTCCCTCATCATGTTCGCTATGTGCTTCGGTGGCATCCTTGAAAAATGCGGCTACGTTGAAGTCCTTCTGGGACCTATCGTAAGACGTGTTAAATCTGTAGGCGGCCTTGTTACCGCTATGATCATCACCGGTATCGTCTGCGATATCGTGCTCACCGACCAGTATCTGGCCATCATGGTTCCTTCCAGAATGTTCCAGAAGAGCTTCGATGAAAGAGGACTTTCCAGAAGCTTCCTTTCCAGAACTTCCGAGGACGCTGCGACTCTCTGGTCGCCTATGATCCCTTGGAACGGCTGCGGAGCATATCAGTCAGCTACTCTCGGCGTATCCAACTGGGCATTTGCACCTTATGCTTTCATGAACCTGATCAATCCTATTTATGCGATCATCATCACCTACCTTGGCATCGGTATCAAGTACAAGGAGTATGATAATCTGTCAGGAGAAGAACTTAAGGCAGCCAAGGCAAAGAAGAAAGCTGAATTCAAGGCTGCAAAAGCTGCAAAAAAATAACTGCTGAAATCAACAGCGAGGCAAAATGAAAACTTACAAAGCATCCACGGGCAGGGAACTGTCCCGGACAACTGAAATACTTTGCATGGTCTTCGGCGTAGTAATGATCGCGCTGGGGATCTTCCAGAGATCTGTTTATGCCGCCATAATCGGCCTCGTACTGCTGGCCGCAGGAGCCATGTCAAAATCCGTGACTGTCAGTGAAGAGGGCATCGTCACCGAGTACAGATTTCTGGTGCGCACCAAGCGCGAGGTCTGGGGCTGGGACGAGATCAAGGACATATTCTGCGAATATTCCTCAAAACATCCCGGCAAGGTGGGCATCCACTTCACAAAGGAGAGCCTTATGGCCAGAAGACTTTTCTTTCCCCGCAATCTGAAAGACGAGATCATCGAGCTGGCCCTGAACCAGAACCCAAACATCACCGTGGAAGATGAGTAAATTGTAACCGCAAAAGACCGGCCCAAGACGGCCGGTCTTTTTGTGCTAAGCAAAGGGCTGCATTCTGCCGGATCCGGCCAAATGGTCCCTCCGGCAATTAATTATTTTCACTGACCTTTCAGTATGCTAAAATACAAGCAGAAAGCAAGCTGTAAGAGACTGCTAAAAGGAGGCTGACATGAAAGAAGCGTCTTTGAAATATTTTGAGGAGATCCGGGCGCGCTACGCTGAAGCCCGGCCCAATTCGGAAAAAATGGCCCGGGAGGCAAGAAAATATCTTCCGGGAGGAGACACCAGAACGGCAACGTTTTATCTGCCCTACGCATCCTTTATGGAAGGCGGGAAAGGTGCCTACATGTTCGATGTTGACGGACATAAACTCCTGGATTTCCAGGGTAACTATACCTCACTGATACACGGGCATGCACATCCGGAAACGGTGGAGGCAGTCCGCGATCAAATAGCAAAGGGTTCCGCTTACGCCGCGCCTTTTGAACTGCAGTGGAAACTGGGGCAGCTGCTTTGCGAGCGATACCATGCTCTGGACATGGTAAGATTCTGTAACTCCGGAACCGAGGCCACCATGCACGCGGTACGGGCTGCCAGAGCATTTACCGGAAAAGATAAGGTCATAAAGACCGAAGGAGGCTACCACGGTACAACGGACATATTCGAAGCAAGCGTGGATCCGGATCTTAATGAAGCCGGGCCGCTGGATGCGATAAACGTTATCCCCGAAAGCCTGGGAGTTTCAAAGAACGCCCTTAAGGACGTTCTGGTGGTGCCGTTTAACGATATAGTGCGCACCCGGAAGATGGTGGAAGAGCATGCAGATGAAGTTGCCTGCGTTATTATCGAGCCTGTAATGGGATCCGCAGGACAGATAACCCCTGACCCTGAGTGGCTCAGAGCTCTCCGGGAAGTGACAGCCGAAAACGGCGTCCTTCTCATATTCGACGAAGTGGTTACCGGAAGGCTCAGTACCGGTGGTGCGCATAAATTTTACGGTATAACTCCGGACCTGATATCTCTTGGTAAGATCATAGGTGGAGGCATCCCTGTGGGTGCTTTCGGAGGTCGGAAAGACATCATGGATCTTTACGATCCCAGAAAAGGTCAGATGTATCACTCCGGAACCTTCAACGGAAACGCTATAACCATGGCAGCGGGCTATGCCACCATGAAGGCCTATGATGAAGAAAAGGCCGCATACGTGAATGCTTTGGGAAGCAGATTCGCCGAGGGCCTTAAAGGAATCTTCAAAGAACTCTCCATCGACATGCAGGTCAGCGGCGTAGGTTCCATCTACAACACTCTCTTTACCAATAAGTTGGTAAGGAACTACCGTGACGTTGCGACAGCCCACGAGGAGCTGAACAAAATACTTTTCCTGGATCTGATAACCAGAGGGGTGTTCAACGCAGAGAGGGGCATGTTCGCTATGAACACCGCCATGACTGAAGCTGACGTGGACTTCGGTCTTGACATGGTAAAGGCGTCGCTGAAAGATATGCTTCCGATCATTGCGATCGAAGCCCCCGAATTAGTCTGAATATAAGGCCGTCTCGAAAGAGACGGCTTTTTTCGCCCACTCCCGAAGCAAACAAAGACCGGCCCAAGACGGCCGGTCTTTTTATGTGGGCCCGGCGCCCGGCCGGCCTGGCGGGCCGGCCGCGGCTCCGC
>CACYYH010000068.1 GCA_902778565.1 uncultured Eubacteriales bacterium | reverse complement strand
CATTGTCAGCCTTGCCGGAAGCAACTACTGCCTTAGCGATCTGCTTAAGGAATCCAAGGTCGTTTTCGCCTGAGCAGAGGTTGATGAGCTTAGCTCCTCTTTCCTGAGCCTGCTTGATTTTAAGATCGATTACTCTGGAATCTGCAGGTTCGAAGCCGATCCTCAGGATCAGGTTGGTTGAAAGCAGTTCGTCGATGGTGTTAGGTGATGCGTCGAAGCCGAGAACCTTCTTAAGTCCGGACTCGCGGTTGTTGAGGCAAAGTACCTTTGCTCCCATAGCATCAGCCATGACCTTCATAGCGTAAGCTTCTTCGTTGGTGTATCTGTCGGAGATAGCTACAGCGATAGCATCCTTACCGTACTTCTGGCCGGTGATCTGGCACTTCTTGGCGATGAGCATCAGAGCTTCATGATAATCAGCTTCTCTGAACATGCCGTCTTCCTTGATGAAGCAGTCTTCAACTTTTCCTTCAAGGATAGCGCCGTCAAATCCCCACTTACCTCTTCCGCAGGCAAGTCCTTTGTTCACAACGCCGTCCTTATCCGGGTTGGCCTTGATGAGCATGTCGCCGCAGGATTCAAGCTTCAGCTGGCATCCTACTGAGCACATTGAGCATGTTGTAATGGTCTCTTCAGTCTCAACAGGAACTTCCTTGACCATGGAGGTTCTTTCCTGAAGAGCTCCGGTAGGACATACGGATACGCACTGCCGCAAAGAATGCACTTGTTGGGATCTCTTACGATGAACGGATGATCATCCTCGAAATCGATGGTGGATTTCTCACCTGCGAATCTCTCGGGATGTACGTCATACTGGTTAGCAAAGTCGATGAGCTTGCACTCGAAGTAGTCGTGGCAGCCGCACTCCAGACATCTGGATGCTTCAGCCATAGCCTGCTCTTCTGTGTAAGCGCAAGGAATAACTTCACTGAAGTTGCCCTTTCTTTCTTCAGCGCTGAGCTGAGGAAGTTCAGGTCTGCAGAGTCTTTCTCTGTCTTCGAAATCTTCTGCTGTAAGGTCATCTCTGGTTACTACGAATCTCTCTCTGTACTTGATGTCTTCTCCAAAGAGATATGCGTCGATAACGTCTGCTGCCTTTCTGGCATCAGCGATAGCTTCGATAGCGATGGAGATCTTGTCATTACCGCAGTCGCCGCCTGCAAATACGCCGGGGATGCTGGTCATGAAGGTTTCCTTATCGTATGCGATAGCGCCCTTTCTGGTCTTGTCTCCGGTGAAGATGGAAGCGTCTACAGCCTGGCCGATGGCAAGGATCATGGTGTCGAGAGCGATGGTCTCGGTCTTTCCTTCAACGGGTACAGGTCTTCTTCTTCCGGATTCATCGGGTTCGCCCAGTTCCATGATCTGGAGAACGACTTCCTTAACGTGTCCGTTCTCGTCCTTTACGATCTCAAGAGGATTGGTGAGGTTCTTGAAGATAACTCCCTCTTCCTCAGCTTCCTCGATCTCGATCATGTCAGCAGGCATCTCGTCCTTGGTACGACGATAGATGTTATAAACTTCCTTTGCGCCCATTCTGACTGCTGTACGGCAGGCGTCCATAGCGGTGTTTCCTCCGCCGACGATGGCAACTCTGTCGCCCAGCTTGATCTCTTCGTTGGTAACTACCTTTCTCAGGAAGTCGATACCGCCGATGACTCCGTCAGCATCTTCGCCCTTGCATCCAACGCCGGTGGATACCCAGGCGCCGATTCCCAGGAGAACTGCATCATAGTCAGCTCTGATGGTTTCAAAAGGAATGTCCTGACCAACCTTGCAGTTTGTGATGATCTCAACTCCCATAGCTTCGATGGTAGCGATCTCTTCATCAAGAACTGCCTTGGGAAGTCTGTATTCAGGAATACCGTATCTCAGCATACCGCCGCAGTTAGGCATTGATTCGTAAATGGTTACGTCATGTCCCATCTGACGGAGGAAATATGCTGCTGATAAGCCCATGGGGCCTCCGCCGATGATGGCGACGGATTTGCCGGTATCTTCTTCGCATTCGGGAATGAACATCTCGCCTGCGAGATCCTGATCAGCTGCAAATCTCTTTAACTGCTGGATGGAGATGGGCTCGTCTATGAGAGCTCTTCTGCACTTCTCTTCACAAGGATGAGGGCAAACTCTTCCGAGAGCAGCAGGAAGAGGAATCTTATCCTTGATGAGTTCCAGAGCCTTGTCGAACTCGCCGTTTGCGATGAGTCCTACGTAACCCTGGCAGTCAGTATGTCCGGGACATGCGATCACGCAAGGCGGACGGCAGTCGCCGGTGTGGTTGGAGAGCAGGAGTTCCAGATTGGTCTTTCTGGATTCGATGACTCTCTCAGTCTGAGTATTCACTACCATTCCGGGAGCGATCTCAGTAGCGCATGCTTTGCAAAGCTTGGGGTTGCCCTCTACTTCGCACATGCACAGACCGCAGGAACCGTAGATCCTGGTTCTTTCGTCATAGCAAAGAGTAGGAATAAAAATGTCATTTTCCTTAGCGACTTCCAGAATAGTCTGTCCGGGGAAACCGGTCACTTCTTTGCCGTTAATGTTTAATAAAAACTTGTTCATTTTTTACTTCCTCCTCCCCATCAAATTTTGTCTATTGCGCCGAACTTGCAGTTGTCAAGACACTTGCCGCACTTGATGCACTTTTCTTTGTCGATGACGTGCATCTGCTTTACGCTGCCGGTGATGGCGCCGACAGGACAATTCCTAGCGCAGAGAGTACATCCCTTGCACTTGTCATTGATGCTGAACTCGATGAGAGCCTTGCAGGAATGAGCTGTGCACTTGTGGTTGTAGATATGATCTTCGTACTCGTTTCTGAAGTGGCGAATGGTTGAAAGTACGGGGTTAGGAGCAGTCTGGCCAAGTCCGCAGAGTGAACCCTGCATAACCTTTGTAGCCAGTTCCTGAAGAAGTTCGATATCTCCGTCTCTTCCCTCTCCTTCAGTGATCCTGGTGAGGATCTCAAGGAGTCTCTTGGTACCGATTCTGCAGTAGTTGCACTTACCGCAGGACTCGTCTCTGGTGAAGTTCAGGAAGTATCTTGCCATGTCTACCATGCAGGTATCTTCGTCCATTACGATCATACCGCCGGATCCAACGATGGCTCCTGTCTTGGTGATATCTTCATATGTTACCTGAGTCTCTCCGAGAGATGCGGGGATACATCCGCCGGAAGGACCGCCCATCTGTACGGCCTTGAACTGCTTGTCATTTCTGATACCGCCGCCGATGCCGTAGATGATCTCATTGATGGTCATTCCCATAGGTACCTCTACGAGGCCGCCCTTCTTGATCTTGCCGGCAAGTGCGAATACCTTGGTTCCGGGTGACTTTTCAGTTCCGAACTTGGAGAATGCAGCTCCGCCGTTATAAATGATCCAGGGAACGTTTGCAAGAGTTTCTACGTTGTTGATGTCTGTAGGCTTCTGCCAGAATCCCTTAGCTGCAGGGAAAGGAGGTTTAAGTCTCGGCATACCTCTTTCGCCCTCGAGGGATGCGATAAGAGCTGTCTCTTCGCCGCAAACGAATGCGCCTGCGCCGGCCTTGATGTAGATATCAAAGTCGAAGCCTGAACCGAAGAGGTTCTTTCCGAGATATCCTTTTTCTCTTGCCTGAGCCATAGCGATCTCAAGACGCTTGATGGCAAGAGGATATTCAGCACGGCAGTAGATAACGCCCTGGTGAGCTCCCATTGCGTAACCTGCGATGGCCATACCTTCAAGTACTGAATGAGGGTCTCCTTCGAGGACGGATCTGTCCATGAATGCACCCGGGTCACCTTCGTCAGCGTTGCATACCATGTACTTCTCGTTTCCGGGAGAAGCTTTGGCTGCATTCCACTTGAACCATGTAGGGAAGCCTGCGCCTCCTCTTCCTCTCAGTCCGGAAGCTTTCATCTCTTCGATGACCTGCTCGGGCTTCATGGAAGTGAGGACTTTTTCGAGAGCCTTGTAACCGTCAACAGCCAGGTACTCGTCGATGTTCTCAGGGTTGATAACACCGCAGTTTCTGAGTACTACTCTCTGCTGGTTGGCAACGAAGCCCTTGTCTTCTTCTGTGATGGCATATTCTTCAACGGGCTTGCCGCCTTTGATATGCTCTTCGACGATCTTTTCCACCTTGTCAGGCTGTACCTTGACGTATCTGGTCAGGTCGCCGTTATCTTCATACACGTCTACGATAGGTTCCAGATAGCAGGTACCTACGCATCCTGTGATGGTGAGTTCTGTATCGAGATTGTTTGCTTTGAGCTGCTTCTCGAACTCAGCAGCTGTCTTTTTTGCGCCTGTGGCTATACCGCAGGAACCTTGTCCGACTACTATCTTCATACTCGCTCCTCCTATCCTCTGGCTGCGATCTCTTTAAGGATCGCTCTTACGCTGTCTTTTGTAAGGTTGCCATAGGTCTCATCGCCGTCACTTGATCTGACCATCATTACAGGTGCAAGTGAGCAGCATCCGAGGCAAGCAACGTTGTTGATAGTGAAGACATTGTCCCCTGTAGTCTCTCCGTCCACGATTCCCAGTTCCTCGCTTACGGTCTCATAAATGCTCTCTGAACCGTTAACGTGGCATGCTGTTCCCTGGCACATCATAAGCAGATACTTGCCGATGGGTTCAAGCCTGAACTGAGCGTAGAAGGTGGCTACTCCATAGATCTTGGCAGGCTTGATGCCTGTGGCGTCAGCGATGTGATTGATGCAATCCTTGCTGAGATAGCCATAGATCTCCTGAGCCTTCTGGAGGATCGTGATCAGGCTGCCTTTGACGCCTGCGTACTGATCCAACGTCGGTTGAAGCTCTTTGAAAGCCTCTGATCTCTTTTCAGTCATTTTTTTACCTCTCAAAAATATGAATTATATGAATTTTGAAACTAAAAAATAACATATTCATACAAAGTTACTATATCAAAAAATCAATAAAAAAGCAATATCACTTTCGGATATTGCTTTAATGTACTAAAAATTATGCAAGACGCGTTTTTTATTTATGTCTTCTGAGCATCCAGCCCGGCTTGACCTCTCCTGCCATCTTCATTCTGATTATCTCCTGAGGATGCGGACAAGAGTCGATGGGCTCCCCTGCCTCATTGTACATCTCCTCCACCTTCTGAACAAAGAAATCCGTGAAGGGTCCGAAAACTTCGATCTCGTCTCCAAGGACCATTTTGTTTCTCTGCTCGATCACCGCATATCCTGTCGAAGGATCGTACTCCCTGACTATGCCGGTATATACGTAATCTCTGGTGTACTGCGAAGTCTCATAGTTCTGGTCCTTGTCAGTGGGCTTGTCGAAATAGAAGCCTGTGGTGAACTGTCTGTGGGATACTTTCTTGAGTTCTTCCATCCACTCTTCCTTAAACTCCCAGCCCTCCGGGTCCTCGTAATATGCGTCGATGGCCTTGCGGTATGCGGAGATCACGTGAGCTACATAGAAAGCCGACTTCATGCGGCCTTCGATCTTAAGGGACGCAAGTCCTGAAGAAATGAGCTCAGGTATGTACCTGATCATGCAAAGATCCTTGGAGTTAAGGATGTACGTGCCGCGCTCATCTTCCTCTATGGGATAATACTGGCCGGGGCGCTGCTCTTCCATGAGAGCGTATTTCCATCTGCATGGATGAGCGCACTCTCCGTGGTTGGCATCTCTTCCGATCATGAAATTCGAGAGCAGGCATCTTCCGGAATAACTGATGCACATTGCTCCGTGAACAAAGGCCTCAAACTCCAGGTCTTCAGGGCATCTGGCCTTCAGTTCCCGGATCTCGCTGAAGCTCAGTTCCCTTGCGAGAACTATACGGCGCACACCCAGTCCGTACCAGAACATGGCAGTCTGATAGTTGGTCATGTTTGCCTGGGTGCTGAGATGGATCTCTGCCTCCGGCATAACTTCCTTTATAAGGGAGAATACTCCCGGGTCCGATACCAGGTAAGCGTCTATGCCAAGGTCTTTTATGGTCTCAAGATATTCCCTCAGAGGTACTATGTCCTCATTATGTGCAAAAATGTTAACCGTGAGATAGCATCTCACTCCTCTTTCTTGGGCGTAGGTCAGACCTTCCTTCATTTCATCGAGGCTGAGGTTCCCTGCCCCTGCCCTAAGGCTGAAGGCTTCTCCCCCGAAATATACAGCATCAGCGCCGTAGTCCACAGCGGTTTTTAATTTTTCAAGATCCCCTGCCGGGGCTAAAAGTTCTATTTTTTTCATTAATTATCTCTTCTTTGGTTTGATTATAGTAAGGCCGTTCCCGATGGCTGTATGGGTGGAACTGAACCTTGTATCTGTCATAACGAACTCGTTGAATTCCCTGAGGGCCAGGGTGTTCGTCCTGTGCTTTCTCGGAGGTATCTCCCCTTCAAGTGCGGGTCTTCCCTGGAACAGGGTATCATCACAGATGATCACGCCGTCATCGCTCAGCACTTTAAGAGAAGCCTCGAGAAATCTTTTATAGTGTGACTTGGCGGCGTCGATGAATATCATATCAAATCTGACGGAACCATCATCTTTAATGATATCTTCGATGCATTCCTCGCCGTCACCGAGAAACTGCCTTACAGCCTTGTCATAACCGAGTTTTTTGATCTCGTTTCCCGCTCTGATAAAGGCGTCATCATCCTTTTCGATCGTATATACCGAATATCCTTCAATATCATTATACTGTCTGATCTTTTCAGCAAAAAACATAGATGAGTACCCTACGGCAGTTCCTATTTCAAGAACACGCTTCGGTTTTAATATTTCCATGAAAGTCGAAAGGAAATCTTCAGTCTCCCTGAGTATGATGGGAACGGGTTCCTTTTCGCAGTTTTCCCTGAGATCCCCCAGT
>CACYYH010000067.1 GCA_902778565.1 uncultured Eubacteriales bacterium | reverse complement strand
TGCGCAAGGAAGCCAACCCCGCCCATCCCAAGTATATCTTCAAGGGGCTGGACGCAGAGATGGGCAGGCCAAAGGTATTCGACGGTGAGAACTACGATACCTATCCAGTACACTATGTACAGATGGAGATGCAGACCGAGAAGTCTTCTGAGATTGAATTATTCATCTTCAACATTGGCAAGATTTTCAACAGCAAAACGGACACCCAGTTCAACTTTCACAAGTTCCGGGAGACGCTGGGCATGTCTTTTTCCTCTGTGCTGGCCAGTTTTGATGATCTGGTGATCTGTATGGATGAGGCGCATCGCTATTATGCCCCGGCGTCCATGAAGGCCATCAACTTCCTCAAACCTATTCTTGGGCTGGAGTTCACTGCCACACCCAAGTACACCAGTAACGTAATCTACTCCTACGATCTTGCCCGCGGCGCAGTAGAAGGATACTTGAAAACACCCGTCGTCATGGGGCGCTCCAATATGGCAGGTTACAACGCGGCAGACATCGAAGAAATGAAGATCCGAGACGGTTTGACCCAGCATGAGCATCGAAAAGGTGTTATCCGGCAGTACTGCGATGATCATAACCTGCCTTATGTGAAACCGATTGTGCTGATCGCCTGCCGTGATACAAATCACGCCAAGGATGTCCGTACTCTGATCGACAGCGACGAATTTCTGGGTGGCAGGTATAAAGGTCGGGTCATTGAAATTCACTCCAACATGAAGGGCGAAGAGACCGAAGAAAACGTGCGTCTCCTGCTCTCTATTGAACGCGCAGATAACCCCATCGAAATCGTGTTGCATGTGTATAAGCTGAAGGAAGGCTGGGATGTCAACAACCTGTTTACTATCATTCCACTAAATGCGGCAAAAAGTGATATTCTGGCTATGCAGACCATTGGCAGAGGCCTCCGTTTGCCCTTCGGCTATGCTACCGGCGACGAGGATATCGACACACTGGACATTGTGGCGCATGAGCACTACAGGGAACTGGTGGATGAAGTCAAAAACAGCGACATTTTCCGTTACCGTGATCTGGACAGGACAGGCGTAGAACCTACTGATACAGTCGATGTGAGCAGCCCGGTGGATGATGCCCAGTTGTCTCTGTTTGATCAGATTGTGACCGATACCGGCACCCGTACTTTCCGCGATGTGGACAATCCCCAGACCCAGCAGGATCTGTACGCTGCCTATCTGAAGACGTTCGGTCCTGCGAGGCAGCGACAGACATCTGAAACGGATGACAATCAGATTTCCGTGTTTGACCTGCCGGAAGTACATTCCGATGTTCCGGCCGAACCGGCTCAACCTGTCCCCGTCTCCACTGATACAGATACTGCCAGTAAAAAGCCAATGACAAAGGACGAATTTGTACAAAAGATACGCGAGTACTCTGGCAGGGCGATCTCTGTTCCAAAGATACTGGTGCAGACCACATCCGAGGTGAAGTTCAATCGATTCCAGGTTCGACGTACTATCCCAGACTTTGAAGTGGCCATGGCAAAAATCGAGCGTTTCGACGCCGTCAATCAGCAGTTTCTCGCATCTGTCGATGCACAGATTCTCGAAGTGGACGACGCGCTGAACACTCTTGCCTGCATGCTTCTGGATTCCATCCCGGAACTGTCCTATGATGACGCTGATTTCATCATTGATGTGGTAGATCAATATCTGGCGCTGATTGACGGCGATGAAGAAGAAAAACGCAGAATCGTACGCAGATATGCCACGCTGATTGTTTCGGACATCCGAACGCAGATTTTTCAGCATGTGGAACGGAAGACACAGGATATCCATACCGTCCAGAAGGATCTGATTCTTTTCCGGCGCTTCGTGAAAAATATCCGGAAGGATGGACGTGTGCGTTTCGACCGTCCATTTAATGACAGAAGCAACATCAGAAAGTATCTGTTTACCGGATACAAGAAGGGTTACTATACTGAAAATGCCTTTGACATTGATTCCGAGCGTTTGTTCTCTATCATTCTTGAGGAAGATCCGGATGTGATCCGTTGGATCAAGCCACCGCTGAATCAGCTGGGCCTGTTCTGGCAGGCAGGCCAGCAGTATAATCCGGACTTCCTGGTGGAGACCGCCACACACAAGTACATGGTGGAAGTGAAGGCCGCGAACGAAGTCACGGACGCTGATGTTTTGGCCAAGGCGCGCGAGGGCATCCGCTGGTGTCATTTTGCTTCGACTGCTGATCCGGATGGCAAGCCTTGGGGATATCGTCTGATCACCGATGACAATATCCACCCGGGCAATACATGCAGATATACTCTTGGAACTGCTGTTGAGATTACGGAGGAATGATGATGGCTGACAGATTCAGATACGCAGAAGTCCGTCAGATGATTATCGACGCCATGAAGGTCGATCTGATGGGTCCGCAGTCAGAAGATGAGGTGCTGGACGAAAATCCAAGGCACGCCTATATCATCGGGCTGCTTGCCCCGCAGTCAGAGGCGGGAATTGATGCTGCTGGCGAAAACGAGCAGGAACTTGAGGCTGATATTGATCATGAGGATGACAACAATTTCACCGCCGGAGAGGACGATGATAATGAGCCTGTTGTCACCACACACTTCAAACTGCCAAGTTCTATTGGCATCAGCTTTTACGTCGCGGCCGGGACCGATTCTGTCTGTCTGGATGTCAGTTGGGGCGACTATACAAAAGCAACCGAAAAGCGTCCGGACAAAAACGGTAAAGAACGTGATTACGCCTCTTATATGCGTCATCCGATGAAGGAGACGCTTACAGTTGGTTTCGCAGATTTTGATAGAAGCCGAGAATATCAGTTGCTCAGTGATTCCAACGTACGTGTTTATGTCTCCAGAATTCCGCTAAAGAACGGACACAGCTTTGTGACTGCATATGTCATAAACAGGCGCAGGAATCCGGAAAACGATCTGGAAGGCCTGATGTTCCAGGTTGAAATCAGGGCATACTCTCCGGATGGCGCAAACATATTCGCCGCTGAAACCATCTGCCGCAAAGTAAACGCAGTGGATGAGTACTATTTTGAGCAGCGACCGATTATTGGCCGTGGACGTGGTTGTGCCGCAACCTGGGGACCGGTTGTCAACGGATATGCGGCCTGGGTTAAGTCTGATTTTATCCCACAGTATGAATTTCCAGGCGTAAGTGCCGAACTGAAGGGGTTTGGCGGAGATTTCTTCTCGATGCGTTTTCTTTCAAAACCATCCAATAAAGAAGGTATCATCGAAAGGCTAAATGTTCTCGCAGACTCCTATGACCATTGGATTGCAGACACGCTTTCCGGTGATACAAAGATGCTCAGTGCCGCATTCCGAACTGAGGTTGGCGACGAGGTCATTGATAAATGCCGGAAGGCGCTGGTCCGTATCCGTGAGGGTATCTCCCTGATTGGCAGTGATGAGATTGCCTGGGATGCTTTCTGTTTCATGAACCGGGTTATGCTTCTGCAGCGAAATATCATGTCCTTCTCAAGAAAGCACGCTACAAATTCGGAGTGCAATCTGGGTGACTTTGTCGATCCCCGGAAACCGGAAAATGATTTTGGATGGAGACCTTTCCAGATTGCATTTATCCTGATGAATCTGAATGGTATAGTCAATCCGCTGCATGAAGACCGTGAAATTGTTGATCTGCTGTATTTCCCGACCGGCGGCGGTAAGACGGAAGCCTATCTGGGATTGATGGCTTTCGTCATCGCCAATCGCAGACTCAGGGCTTCAGAAAACGAAAAATACAACCGTGATGGCGGTGTCACAGCAATCCTTCGCTATACCCTTCGCCTCCTGACAACACAGCAGCGTGACCGTATCACAAAGATGGTGATCGCTGCTGAAATGGTCAGAGAAAAAGCTGCCCCGAAATATGGAACGGAACCTATCAGCATCGGGTTCTGGGTCGGTGGCGGAGTAACACCGAACAACTTTGACGAATTGAAGGACAGCCCTGAGAACCCTGGGGAAGCCGCCAGAAAGAGAAAACTGATTTACAGACAGTTGCTATCCTGTCCTTTCTGCGGGACAGAACTGAAAGAGGAGAACTTTGAGATTGATCATGACAGAAAGTCGGTCTCTATTTACTGTTCTGATCGGAACTGTGTTTTCCACAAATATAAAGGCCGAAAGTCCATCCCGGTTTATTTAGTGGATGAGGAAATATACGCGAGATGTCCCACTATCATCCTTTCGACCGTAGACAAGTTTGCCCGCCTGCCCTGGGATGTAAGCACCAATGCCCTTTTCGGCCGAGTTGACCGTATGTGCAGTCGGGACGGCTACGTTGCTATTGGTGAAAAGCACAGTAGACATCCGAGAACCAGAGAACTGGAGGCTTCAAGACTTACGTCAATACGTCCATTCCTCCCTCCGGAACTGATTATTCAGGACGAGCTGCATCTGATAACTGGTCCCCTCGGCACAATCTATGGTGCATATGAGACAATCATTGAAGACATGTGCACCTGGGGTGATCAGAAGATCAAACCCAAGTATGTCGTGTCTACAGCCACCATCAGAAATGCTGCCGCCCAAGCAAAATGCCTATATGCACGAAAGCAGACATCTCAATTTCCTCCTAACGGATTTGAGATTGGAGACAGCTTCTTTATCCGGGAAATCCCTGCAGAAACAAACCCATTCCGCAGATATGTTGGCATCTGTGGAAACGGTCAGTCTGTCCGTACGACTTTACTTCGGGTTTATGCCATTATTCTGCAAACTGTCTTCAATCTTGCACAACAGGACGAATTCCAGGATGCGATCGATCCGTACTACACGCTGATCGGGTACCACAACAGTATCCGTGAACTTGGCGGTACCGTCCGTCTGCTGCAGGATGACATTCCCAAGCGTATCCTGCGCATTCAGAACCGGTATCAGATGAGCAAGAGACGCTATCTGAATCGCAGAATTGAGATTACATCCCGTATGAATTCGTTTGAAATTCCGAACAACCTCAAAAAGCTTGAAGCCGGGTTCGGTTCGAAAGAATGCCTTGATACCGCTGTTGCAACGAATATGATTGCCGTTGGTATGGACGTTGACCGTCTGGGTTTGATGGTTGTTGATGGTCAGCCCAAGCAAAATTCGGAGTATATCCAAGCAACAAGCAGAATTGGCCGTTCTTTCCCCGGCCTGGTCGTCATGATCTATAACCCCTACCGACCGAGAGACCTTTCGCATTACGAGAATTTCACTGGATATCACTCGCAGCTGTACCGGTTTGTTGAAGGTACGACCGCTACCCCCTTCTCAGCACGAGCCAGGGATCGTGTGTTGCATGCGCTGATTATTTCAGCAATCCGCCTAAAATACCCCGACATGGCTCCCAATGACGCAGCTGCGAACATTGCTTCATTAACGCCCGAGCAGATGCATGATTTGAAGGCACTTATCCTTGACCGTCTGAGCATTATCAAACCTTCTGTCAGAGAAGATGCTGAAGGAGAAATCGATCAGTTTATTGCGACATGGAAGGGATTGGCAGCGAGCTCAAAGCCGCTGAAATACAAGGGACCGTTGTTCCGGTCGAAAGATCAGAAATACAATGTTCTCATGGGATATTACGGCGGTGAATGTGCGGATACTGAGAAGCCGACCCTGACATCTATGCGTGAAGTTGAGAGTGCCGCCAATATGTTCTATTACGAGGAGGATTGACAGATGCCATTTAACCGTAAGCTTCTCGGCGACCTAAGGCCCAATCAAATTATCACTACCTTTGGTCCGGGTTCCATTGTTGATGCTGTCAAGGACTCTGTCACGATACTCGATACAAGCTATTGGAAAGATAGGGGTAAAAAAATCATCGATGGCAGGCTCGCCTCGTACCTTGGTGTTGACTGCTTCTATATGCCGAGGACTTCAGCTAATTGGGGAGATGTGCCGGTAGTATCTTTCCCGTATACGCATATCTGTTCAAAGTGTGGTCGCCTGTTTGACATTCGAGACGATTTTGATCTCGAAAAGTATCTGAGCTTGGGGGCCAGGTGTCCTGAATGCGGCTGGTCAGCTTATCCTTCCAGGTTCATCACCATATGCGAGAACGGGCATATGGATGATTTTCCATGGAGCTGGTGGGTGCACAGAGGTAATGACGGATGCGACGGCGTTCTTAAAATCAATTCTTCCGGTGATACATCAACACTGGCTGACATGCACGTCAGGTGCACGAAGTGTAATGCATGGCGCAGCATGAGCGGCGCAACACAGAAGGAAAACTTTGAGGGCATGGTTTGCAGAGG
>CACYYH010000066.1 GCA_902778565.1 uncultured Eubacteriales bacterium | reverse complement strand
ATGCCGGGGGCTTCGAGATATCCTACGATGACATCCTGTGCATTCTCCTGATAGCTGATGAATACCTTGAAATTGTCAGGCACTGCATCATCCTTTGAGAAATCACTCTTCCAGAGAGCATCTCCCATAGCCATGGCACTGGTCCAAAGCTCTTCGAGATCTGATGCCATGGTTCCGTTGAACGTAGGCAGGTCAGACGGTCTATTATCGTAGACATAAGACATGGCCAGATGTGCTACAGCCCAGTCGTGTGTAAAGTCTCCGTTATAGAAGGATGATCCCCGGATATTCTTCACGTTGTTTTCATAACCGGGATAAGATGGTGAGTAGTAGACGATGTTTCTTAAGGCATTCCACTTGCCTGTATCGTTTTCATCAGTTACGACCTTGTCAACAGTCATCTCTCCGACAACAGGTGAGATCTTTGCAGGCTGCACGCAATAAGCATATCTGGATCCGATTCCATCGTCCAGATCTGTCTTTCTGGTATTTGAATAGCCTCCCTCACCCGGTCCGTATTCTATCCTGCCGCTGTCCGTGGTGTAATATGTGCTTCCCTTCTTACCACTGAAAGCAGCGGCTGTATCCGTCATGAACGGAAGCATCGAAGTCAGGATCATGATCGTGATCAAGGCAATCACCAATGGCTTGTTTCTTCGTTTTTCAAAATACATTTCTTGTCCTTTCCGGCAGAACAAAAAGACGCATAGATTTGTGAGTCTATGCGTCTGGTTTTGCCTTATTAATTATATATATTTAGATATATTTCTTCTTCGGTCAGCTTACTGATAGCTGAAGGAGGGGTTACAGGGGAGGAAACAGAACGAAAGGATCACCTCTCCATTTCACGCTCGCGTTTTGCAAGATATCTTCCGTAATGTTCCATTGCAGCTGCCACGTAATCCTCACGTTTCGAAAGCGGCAGGTTCTTCGGGAAAAGGTCTCTGAAGCGTTCGCCTCTGAGAACGATTTTCTCCTTCTGGTTAGGTTTTTCCTCCATCAGGATAACTTCGATCACTTCCTCCGTAAGCTTGTTCTCCTCTGAAAGTGCTCTCATTCGTCTTGCCTGGGCATGGGTGGGAGTACACTGTTCCATGTCCATCGTGTCATAGATATATCCCTGGATGTCCTTCGGGATATATGAAAGTTCAACCGCAGGTCTCAGGCCTATCTTTCCATCATCGACCAGTTCAAGGATATCAGGTATCAGTTCTGTGAGTCGGATATATCTCTTTATTTGAGTTGCACTTTCATTTACTTGCTGCCCTAATTCTTCGTTAGTACGAGACTTCGGTCCCATTGGGCCCGAAGTTAAGTCAGTACGTTTTCCTTGACGATTCATCGCTTCCAGCCTCATCTTATATGCGAAAGCCTTCTCGCTCGGTAGAATAGTACTTCTCTGGAAGTTCGATTCGACCATGAATATGGTAGCTTCGTCTCTGGACATATCAACTATCTCACATCTGAGTTTATCGATTCCAGCGAGCTCACAGGCCCTCATTCTGCGGTGCCCGGAGAGGAGTTCATATCTTCCGTCTTCCTTCTTTCTCACTGTACAGGGTGTGAGTACTCCCTTTGTCCTTACACTCTCTGTGAGATTCAGCATATCCTCGTCATCTCGTACTTTGAAAGGATGATCCGGAAATGCATCTATCTCATCCAGTGGGATCTCGTAGATTTTCTTGAGATCTGCTTCATCTCTTTCTTTCTGGGATGAGAATAGCTCATCTAGTGATGGCAATCTGATCTCTCTGTCTTGATCTTTCGGCATTTTTCATCACCTCCCTTGCAAGCTGTTCATATGCGAGTGCGGGTTTGCTGGTGCTGTCATAGGAGAAGATGCTTTTTCCTGCTCTGCTGGCTTCCGCCGCCTTTACCGCCATGGGTATCTCCGTATCAAAGATTCTGATGGACGTTCCGTAATTCGTGCGAATGGCTGAGATGACGTCCTTTGCGAGGTTCGTCCTTCCATCCACAAGCGTCATAAGGATGCCCCCTATCTCCAAATCTTCATTCGTATGGTTCTGCACAAGATTAATGCTTTTCATGAGCTGTGTCATACCTTTTAAGGGAAGATACTGTGCCTGGACTGGGATTATGACCTCGTCAGATGCTGTCAGTGCATTTATCGTGAGCATTCCAAGGGATGGCATGCAGTCTATCACCACATAGTCATAATCGTCCTTTACAAGCCCGATTATGCTGTCCAGAACGGATTCTCTCTTCATGGCATTCACCAGCCTTGTCTCCATCGAAGACAGATACAGATTGGAAGGTATGAGATCCATTCCTTCATCAAGGTGTATGATGGCATTCTCTATATGCGGTCTGTGGCCTTTGAGCTGCACGAACATGAGAGAGCCAAGGGTGTCCATAAGGTTCTCACTGTCCACTCCAAGGCTTGAGCTTAAGTCTCCCTGAGGATCTGCATCCACAAGGAGCACCTTTCTGCCGGCTCTCGCAAGTCCCGCTCCCAGGTTGATCGACGTGGTGGTCTTTCCAACTCCACCTTTCTGATTGCATATCGATATTGTTTTTGACATCAGCATCACCTCAGTTCAGTTTTTTGTCTTTTGTCTCTTCCCTGATCGCTATACTGTCTTCAAAGCAATCGAGGAATTTAGTAAGAAATGCCTTGATGCAGTACGCATCCTGTGAAGCACCTACAGCTGCTGTCAGGTCACCTGCATTGTCTACTTCACGCATCATGAATGCAATAGCCAGAACCGATATGGCCTCCTGATACATCTCATTTGCGTAGAGTTTAGCCACATTGGTAACAATCAGTACATCTTCATCACAATCGAAATCCTCGCACATGACTTCAAAGCCGACATTCACCACTTCGGCGATCTTGTTGATTAAAGGGCATCCGCAAAGTGCAGCTGTTTCTTTGATTTCTTTCTTAAAGTTGCTGTTTAATCTCATCGTTCTTTCCTCCTCATTTTCGATATAATAATAGCCCTGCCTTAAGTGACAGGGCATGTAAGGAAAGACTCCGGATCATCTAACAGGCCAGCTTAAGAATAAGCTCATCCACAGCATCTGTATAAGTGTTTTCAGAGATGAGCTTGTTTCTCAGCTCATTGAGCGCCAGTATAAGGATAGTCTTCTCGTCTTCAGTCATCGGTACCTTGATCTTGTTTCCGAACATGGATCTCACCTCCGTTTCTATGCTAACAGTCTAAATTAAAAAGGCCCGGCAGTAAATTATGCGATTGCATAATTGTAACCATCTGCCGGGCATATATAATGATAGTGTATTAAGAAGCTTGATCACATACTAAAGTCCGGCATAATAATAGGTCCGACTCCTGTCTGTGACAAGTGAATTTTCATATGCTCTGAACAGGAACATAAGGTTTCTGAAGGTTGAATGGATCCGGAGGAATAAAGCAACCACAAAAGAACTGTCAGAGATCTTTCGGACCAACTCCTGTCGAAGTAACAGGAGTCGATTCCCAAAAAACGAAAATCCCGGAAGCCTTGAAAACACTGGTTTTCAAAAAAACGGGGAAAAATAAAAGTTCATTGGTGCTGCGCCATTGAAGTCCGACAAAATTGACCCTAATTTTAGGTTTTGAACGCATATTGAGTGCGTTTGAGCGTATAGTACAAAAAATGCGAAACCCCTTGAAAATCAAGGGTTTTCCAGGAAAAGCAAAGGCTCTCACAATTGAGGTGAGAGCCTTGTTTTTGGTGCGGATAACAGGAGTCGAACCTGCATGGTGTTACCCATGGTGCGGATAACAGGAGTCGAACCTGCATGGTGTTACCCACACGGACCTGAACCGTGCGCGTCTGCCAATTCCGCCATATCCGCATGTTCTTTGCTGAACATTAGTATTATATAACAGTGTCCGGCAAAAATCAAAGACTTTTTGCATTTTATCTAAAATTCTTTGAACTGCCGGCTCCAAGACGCGATATTTGTGATATACTTTGGTTTGTAAGGATAATTCATACCTGTGAGGTATTTCAATGAAAGATATTTTGCTTAGGCCTCAGGCTCCCTATTTCAATCATTTAGAAGTGGACGTGCTGGACTTTCCGCACGGCACTGATGATGAACCCAGGAAGCGCATGACCGTCACCATCGAATATGCGAAGTTCGACGTGGATCAAATCAGAAGAGAGCATCCTGATCTGGAAAGCGTCATGCAGTACTATAACGACTGGCTTTACGCCCTGGTCCGCGTACGCCTTCTGGATGACTGGACTGCTGTAGGCGGCCTTGAAGAGACCATGGGTATCGTCAGAGACCACATCAAAGATATGTTCGAGGCCTGATCTTGAAAGAAGAAAAACCATCGTACAACCGAATACCTTCCAACAAAGAACTGGTCAACGATTTCACCACCGGCAACGTCACCGGCAGGCTCATCAAGTTCGCCACGCCTCTGTTTCTTGGAAACATGCTTCAGGTGGTCTACAACATGGTGGATATGATCATCGTGGGAAACGTCATCGGCAAAGCCGGCCTTTCAGCGGTATCTATCGGCGGCGACCTGAACAATCTGCTGACCTTCCTGGCCATGGGCTTCACCAATGCCGGGACTATCATAATCTCCCAGTACATCGGAGCGGGGCAAAGAAAGAACGTGGGCCGCTTCATCGGCACTTTTACCGTCAGCATGACTTGTTTTGCGGTTATCATGACTGTGATCGCAGCGCTTCTGCACGTAAACATCCTTAACTGGATGAATACCCCTCCGGAAGCCTTTCAGGAGGCAAAAAATTACTGTCTCACGTGCATTCTGGGCCTTGTGTTCATCTATGGCTATAACGCCGTAAGCGGCGTTCTCAGGGGCATGGGGGACTCCAGACACCCCTTCATATTCATCGCTGTTGCCGCTGCTCTGAACATCGTTCTGGACTGTGTCTTCGTAATAGGTCTCAAGGCCGGTGCCTTCGGCGCTGCACTGGCCACAGTTATAAGTCAGGGCTTCAGCTTCATCGCGGCTGTACTTTTCCTGGCTCATAACCGCCACCGCCTGGGTTTCGAGATGGACAGAAGCTGCTTCGTGATCGACCGCGGCATGTTCGCTACCATGGTCAAGCTGGGCATCCCGATGGCTCTTAAGAGCACTTCTGTAGCCTTCTCAAAGATGTTCGTCAACTCCTATATCAACGCCTTCGGAGTCACGGTATCTGCCGTTACGGGCATCGGTTCCAAGCTGAACCATATGGCCGCTCAGTGCGCAAATGCTTTTAACACCGCGGGAGCCGCCATGGTGGGTCAGAACATCGGAGCAGAAAAGTACGACCGCGTTACAAGGATCCTCATTTCTGACTTCTGCATCATGGCTGTGATAGGAGTATTTTTCTCCGCTGCCATGCTCCTGTTCCCCAACGAGATCTTCGGGCTCTTTACTAAAGATCCAGAAGTGCTGGACGTATGCATGGAATTCATTCCTGTAGCCATCGTCATCTTCATCGGATCCGCCTTCAGGGCGCCCTCCAACGCTCTTTCCAACGGCACCGGAAACTACATAGTCAACTTCGCCATAGCCATACTGGATGCCATCGTCATCAGAATCGGCCTGGCTCTGCTCCTCGGAATAACCTTCAATATGGGTTATCTGGGATTCTGGCTGGGTGATGCCATCGCGGGCTTCACGCCTTTCTTCATCGGCGGTGCCTTCTATTTGAGCGGCAAGTGGAAAACCAATAAATACGTTATAAAGAAATAAGCCGAAGGCCTGAGCCTCCGGCTTTGTTTTTTATTCAAGTTTACCCTGTGCTTCTGCGAATTCCAGAAGTTCTTTTATTCTCCGGTTTCCGGGTCCGATGTGCACTCCGGCGTTGATCACACGGCTGCACCCGGTTATCAGTTCTTTTGCTCTCTCGAAGTTCTCATCGCTGATCTCTTCGAAGGGTTCCTCAGTCACCACCTCACAAGCCAGAAGTCTGGCCAGCTGGTAGTCCATGTCATTTCTGAACAGGATACCCGCCGCAAAAGGCGTATTGGTCTTCTGCATCTCTCTGTAAACCGGGATGCCTGTTCCTCCTGAACTGATCACGAAGACCTCAGGCTTGTCCCCTGCAGGCTTCATCAGCTCGATGGAGCCGAACATGGGATCGAAGAAACCATTGTCAATATTGTACAGTTCCTTAATAACGTCTTCCTGAAAAACTTCCTGAGGAGTTCCGTATCTGGTGACGTGATCGCCTGACACACAGACGATCTTGTCTGATATCTTCTGTGCCAGGTCGATCTCATGGAGCGTCATTATGATGGTAATGCCGTTCTTCTTGGCCATGCGGCCCAGAATGCTCAGCAGTTCCAGCTTGTACCTGATGTCCAGGAAGGACGTGGGCTCGTCCAGTATGATGATCTCAGGTTCCTGGCAGATGGCTCTTGCCAGCAGTATACGCTGCTTCTGACCGTCTGAAATAGCGTTGAAATCTCTTCCTCCCAGGTCCAGAGCATTGACTGCCCGGAGAGCGTTGTCCACCTTTTCCTCGTCCTCATGGCTCAGTACTCCCAGACGGCCGGTGTAGGGATAACGTCCCGTAGCCACTATGTCATGGCAGGTGAGAAGCTCGGTCTTGAGCCTTTCAGTGAGCACCACGGCCATCTTGGTTGAAAGTTCTTTGTAGGATATGGATCTGATCTCGTTGGAATCGAAAATGACCTGTCCGCCGATGATCTCCAGCTGTCTTGTGATACTCTTGAGAATAGTTGACTTTCCTGCACCGTTAGGACCGATGAGAGTCACGATCTCGCCCTTCTTTATGTCCAGACAAATGTCGTGGATAAGGGTCTTTTTGTTATATCCAACAGAGAGGTTGGAAAGCTCGAAATACTTTTCGTTCATTTCATGCCTCTCTTTCTGTTGATCATCATGTAGATTACTACCGGTGCTCCGAAGATGGAGGTAACGGTGGAGATGTTGAGTTCAAGCGGTGCAAAGGCGAGCCTTGCGATCAGATCACAGAACATACAGAATACTGCTCCGCAAACAAATGTCGCCGGTATGACCACTATGGGTTTCGACGTTCCCAAAGCCCCCTTGGTAAGGAAAGGTACTGCGATACCTACGAATGAGATAGGACCTGCAAATGCAGTTACAGTCGCAGAGAAGATGCTGGACAGCATGATAAGAGCTATTCTGAAGACTCTTATATTAACTCCGATCGACTGCGCGTAGGCTTCTCCCAGCTGATAAGCTCCAATTGGCTTAGAGCAAAGGAATGTCAGAACAAAGGTGATCCCCACGACCACCGCAGTAATGTGTACATTACTCCAGCTCATGCCTGAAAAGCTTCCAAGCGACCATCCACGGAGATTGACTATGTCTGAATCGCTGGCGAAGGTCACTATGAAGTCGGTTATGGCAGAGCATATATATCCTATCATGATGCCTGCCACCAGAAGCGCCGCCATGTTTTTGATGCGGCGGGCCACTATCAGAATGAATCCGATGGACATCAGGGAACCGATGAAAGCTGCGCCTATCAGGGAATAGGACGACATGGTGTATCCCAACGTCATGCTGTAGATCATGGTGAAAGCTACAACCATTTTGGCTCCGGAAGAGATACCCAGTACGAAAGGTCCTGCGATGGGATTCTCAAAGAATGTCTGGAGCAGGAAACCTGAAAGGCTCAGGGCTCCGCCCAGCATGGCCGCCATAAGTATACGCGGAAGCCTTATTCTCCATATGATATCAACTTCCTTTGGGTCGCCATTCTTGGTCAGCAGTATATTGACTATCCTGGAAAGCGGAATGTGCACGTTTCCGGAGTTGATATTCACCACGATGATCACAAAGAACGCTATCGCCAGTATGATGAACACCGTCGTATAACGGGTACGCCGGCGGAAGTTCTCTAGGCGATAGCTTCCCTCAGCACCCTTGTTTTGTAATGTCTTTTCTTTACTCATATTTTATCAGTTGAGTTTAGTAATGAACTGCAGTTTGCTCTCAGGGTCTTCATCCGTAAAGAGAATATGGAAATCCATTATCATATCACCTGCAATGTCGGTTCTCTGATACATGGAACCTCCGGATGACCAGCAGTTGTTTTCTTTAACAGCTTTCATCTCGCTCATAATGGGATCCTTTGCGATAAGATCCTCAAGCGTAGTAACGGATCCATCTATCGATGCATTATAGATGATATAATCCGCGTCCCTGGCCATGTCATAGAAGGCCTCCATGGTCATGGGAACTGTGGAGTGTCCTGTGTCACTGGTGATATCCTTGAATATATATCTTGCTCCTGCCATTTCAATCATGGTAGGAATGTAGTCATCGCCTCTTCTGACGTTAGCCTTTCCATCTGTAGTGATATAGAAGAAAGCAACTGTCTTTTCTGTGTTTGTAAAATCTTCGAGGCTCTTGACTTCTTCCATCTGAGCATCAAAGAAAGCCTTTGCTTCCTCTTCCTTGCCGATGAGTTCACCATAGAACTTGATCCACTCCATTCTTCCTAATGGATTGCTCTCATAGCTGGAACGGTCTACCATGACGGGGATATCCAGGTCTTCGATCATTTCCTTAACTTCAGGACTGTGGTATATCATCGTGGACTCAATGGCAAGTCCGCAGTCCTCATCCAGCAGCATCTCATAGTCAGGCTCGCTGTACTTTCCTGCAAATAACATCTTGCCATCGTCCAGTAATTTCTTAGGCTCATCATAGGTCCAGCCATCCTGCTTGAGAGACGTCATTCTAATGGAATCCGCTCCGTCCATGCTGAGGAAGAGGGCCATCTGAGCAGTCGCTGCCAGATAGATATTCTGAACAGGCGCCTGAAGCACGATCACGCTTTCATCCAGACCTTCAGGAACTTCACCGCCCTCCGGCACCAGAAGGAAGTCGTCTCCTTCCACAATGTGGAAATACTTATATCCGCCCTCATATCTGTATACGTTGAACTGTTCTGCATATACCTTCTCAAGTTCGGACTCAAAGGTCAGTCCCTTGATTTCCGGAGCAGAGGATGAGCTTTCGCTCTGCTGTTCTTCCTGCTGGCTCTGATCGTCCGCTTCCTCCTGCTGATCCGTGCCCGGATCCGCACTGCTTTCATTGGATCCGCATGCTGTCAGACTGAAGCACATCACCATGCAAAGCATCAGCAGCAAGGCTAATATTTTCTTAGTTTTTTCCATTCTTCTCTGCCTCTTTTACTTTTTCATCAAATATCTTCTTTGCCTGTTCGTCGCATCCAAACAGTGCGCCGTAGACCTTGATCCATTCTGCCTGCGCAAGCTCATCTTCTTCCTGTGCGGATCTGTCTATGATAACAGGAACATCCAGAGCTGTGAATCGGCTCTCATATTTCTCAAGTGTTTCCTGCTTTTCTTTAGCGTCTTTTTCAAGTTTCTCTTTATCCTTGGCGTCTTTCTTTATCTCCTCCGGAAGAAGATCTCCCGGAAGTATCGCGATATCAGATTTTTCCTTGACTACCTTGGCAAATTCAATTTTTTCGGTATTTCCTGCAAGTTTGATCTTTTCATCTTTTACCGCTTTCTTCAGATCTTTTGACTTGATCTCCTTTTCATCAATACCGAGAAGAGAAAGCGCTTCGGTGCATCCAAGTTCCTCCATCATTGCCAGTACTTCCTGAGAAGCTACAAAGCTCTTTTCACAGGGAACTGTAATGATGACGTATTCTTTATCGAGACCAGCAGGAACTTCATAATCCTCAGGAACCAAAAGATAGTTCACAACATTGTTCTTGTACATCTCTTCGATGTATTCGCCCTTTGACTTCGTGATGATGTTGCCCTCTTCATCGTACTCAAGGTCGTCCTCAGACTTGCTGGCTTCGGTCGCCTTCTTCGCGTTCTCGGTGTATTCTTCCTTAAGCGCTGTTTTCTCTGAAATATCGATGGAAAGCATTTTGACGCCGTTCTCGTAATTGAAGATCTTAAAGTACTTTGAATACTGAACGGTCTCTTCTTCATCTTCAGCAGTTTCAAGGCCTATGATGGTGGGAGCCTCTTCGCTTATCTCCATCTTGGCCTCAGCTGC
>CACYYH010000065.1 GCA_902778565.1 uncultured Eubacteriales bacterium | reverse complement strand
AGGTGGACAGGATCAACGAACCTCAGCCTCTTTTCAAAAAGATCGGCAAGGTCATAATCAAGATGGACGATTTTGATAAGACCACCACCAAAAAGATCAAGAGATTCAACGAAAGCAACAAGGGCGAGTAATAACCGGTAAGCAAAATGAATTTACACAGATTCTTTTTCAAAAGAAAATACAGATGTCCGGTTTGCGGAGAGCACTATTTTGAAGAGATCGGCGCCTACGAGATCTGCCCGGTATGCGGATGGGAGGACGATCCTCTGCAGAGAAGGGAGCCGGACTTCAGAGGCGGAGCCAACTCCATGAGCCTGAACGAAGCCAGAGAGGCGTACAGGGAAGGTGAGGCTGATGAAGAGTAAGAAACTTCCCGTCATCCTGGCCATCATAGCCATACTTCTGGTGGTGTTTTTCGGCTTTCAGGCGCTTGGCGGAGGAGATGAACCTGCCGATCCCGCAACTCCCGTGGTCGATCCGGTCACTCCGGAAGGCCCCGGAAATGAGGATGAATACGTTGAATACACCTTCAGGAACTCCAAACTTCTGGAGGAGCATTTCCGGAAACACGGCATAGAAATGGGCTTTGCGACTGAAGAGGAATATCAGAAGGCTGCGTCGGATGTGGCAAATAACCCGGATGCCCTTCATAAACTTGAAAAAGATGACAAAGATGATGTATACTATCTGGAGGAGACCAACGAATTTGTGGTGGTTTCCGTGGATGGTTTTATAAGAACATATTTCTGCCCCGATTCGGGGAAAAAGTATTTTGATAAACAGTAGATCGAAAGTGAGGGCTTGAAAGATGACAGAAAACAAAACAGAAGCTCTGAAGAAGAAACTTGATGAGGAAAAGGCTGAAAAGGAAGCCCAGAGACTCAAGGAAGAAAGGCTTAAGGAAGAGCAGGCGGCTCATGAACAGCCCCGCAAGAAAGCCATGCCCGGATGGGTGCCTTACCTTGTGGCTGCAGTGGTGGCTTTTGCACTGTCACTCATCCTTAAGGACAGCGCGATAAACACCATCATCTGTATAGTGCTGGGTGTTGCAGCTGCCTTTGGAGTTGAAATGATCAGGAGAAAACAACTCAGAGAGATTTACTTCCCGGGAGCAGAGCAATTCTCCAGCGAGATCGCTGCCAAGCTTTATGAGCTTCAGGATCTCATCATAGACAGAGCAAAAGGCGTAAAGAAGGCTGAAGTGAAGGAGAGCCTCGGAAACATCGCAGGCACTCTTAACAAGATCGCCGACGAGGTAGAGCACGACCCTAAGGACAGAAACAAGGTAAGAAAACTGGCAAACTACTACGGAGACATGCTCCTTGGACTGGTTGATAAGTATATCAAGCTTCAGGACAACAAGGAACAGGCTATCGCAGGAGAGAACGTTGAAAATAGCATGGATAAGATAGAAGAAGCTATCAAGGGCGCAGAGACTTCTGTAAAGAAACTTCTTGACAGTCTTTTCACCGAAGATGCTATGGAGATAAACGCGGAAATCAATACTTTGGATAAGCTGATGAAGCTTGAAATGGGTAAAAAAGAAGAAGGAGAAGACCAATGACAGACGAAATCAAGATCCCTGAAGAAATCAAGGAAGAAGCAGAAAACCTCCAGGAACTGGTCGAAGAGGAAATCGGCGATGCTGCTGAAGAAACCATCGAAGTAGTTGAAGCAGAGATCGTGGAGGACACTCCGCTGGATGCAGCTCAGGAAGAGCTTGAAAAAGTTCAGGAAAGAGCTCAGGAAATCGCAGCAGAAGTAGAGGACAGCGAAGTTATGAAGATCGCTGACAAGGTTGAGTTCACACCTGAAGAACTTGCCATCATCGACAAGTATGCAGCTGCAGTAGATCTTAAGGACACCAACAGCGTACTTCAGTTCGGCGCAGATGCTCAGGAAAAACTCTCTGAATTCTCCGAGAGCGCTCTTACAAACGTAAGGACCAGCGACCTCGGAACCATCGGAGATTCACTTTCCGGACTGGTTACCGAACTCAAGGGATTCAGCGCAACAGAAGAGAGACATGGCCTGGCCAAGCTTTTCCACAAGGCTCTTGATCCCATCGAAGAGATGAAGAACAGATATGACAAGGCCAACAGCAACGTTGAAAAGGTAGTCAACATTCTTGACGGACATCAGGTGACCCTTACAAAGGACATCGCAGTTCTCGATGAACTGTTCAACGCAAATACCGAGAACTTCAAGAACCTCTCCATGTACATCGCTGCAGGAAAGAAAGCTCTGAAGGAAGCAAGAGAAGTTACCCTTCCTGAAATGAAGGCCAAGGCTGAAGTTACAGGAGATCAGGGAGATCTTCAGGCTGCTACAGACTATGCTCAGATGATCGACAGATTCGAGAAGAAGATCTACGATCTGGATCTCACCAGAACCGTATCTCTTCAGATGGCTCCTCAGATCAGAATGATCCAGAACAACGACACACTCATGATGGAAAAGATCCAGACAGCTCTGGTTAACACCATTCCTCTCTGGAAGAGCCAGATGGTACTCGCCCTTGGACTTGCCAATTCCGAGGAAGCTCTGAAGGCTCAGAGAGCAGTTTCAGAGACCACCAATGAACTTCTCAGAAAGAACGCAGATCTCCTTCACGACACCACAGTCGGCGTTGCTCAGGAATCCGAGAGAGGTATCATAGATATCGAGACCCTTACCGAGACCAACAACAAACTCATCAGCACCATCGATGAAGTTATGCAGATCCAGAAGGAAGGTCACGAGAAGAGAGTCGAGGCTGAGATCGAGCTGAGAAGACTTGAAGGCGAACTGAGAGACAAAGTACTCGAGACCATTTCATAATCAAACCCTTCAATAGTTATCGATAATGATCGATGCGCATGGAGCGTTCAGGCGTTCCATGCGCTTGTTTCGTAAAAAGGAGATATTATGCTGGACGCAAAAGCATACTATAACAGATTATTAAAATACAGAGACGAAATAAAGAAGAAGATAGATTTTGAACCAGAGGTTGCCATAGTTCTTGGTTCGGGTCTGGGTGATTTTGCAAAGAACATTCAGGTGGAAGCAGTTCTGGACTACGGCGAACTCGAAGGTTTCCCTGTATCCACCGCACCGGGACACTCCGGTCAGTTCATCTTCGGAACTCTGGAAGGAGTAAAGGTGGTCTGCATGAAGGGCAGGATCCACTATTATGAAGGTTACGATATGAGCGAGGTGGTACTTCCTCTGAGACTGATGTACCTCCTGGGAGCCCGCACCGTGATCATCACCAACGCGGTTGGATGCATGAATGAAAACTTCGGCATCGGAAGCTTCATGGTAGTGAGAGACTGCATCGCATCTTTTGTTCCTTCGCCGCTTATCGGACCCAACATTGACGAGCTGGGACCCAGATTCCCGGATATGTCCGAGATCTACGATAAGGAACTCATAGACAAGGTCCTTGAGATCGGCAAAAAGAACGGCATCGAAGTCCACGACGGCGTGTTCATCCAGCTTACAGGACCTCAGTATGAGACGGCTTCCGAGATCAGGATGTACAAGGCTCTTGGCGCGGACTGCTGCGGGATGTCATCCGCAGTGGAAGCCATCGCTGCTAATCACATGGGCATGAAGGTCTGCGGCATCAGCTGCATAACCAATATGTCCACAGGCATCAGCAAAACAAAGCTTTCCGGTGAGGAAGTCATCGAGATCGCCAACAAGGTATCCGGAAACTTTGAAAAACTCGTTTCAGAACTGGTCAGGGAAATTAAAAAGTGAAGAATTATACGTTAAAACTGAATTCAGAATATGCCGGCGTATTCGGCACGTACTGGATGTATTACGGAATCATATCCAGCTTTTGTTCAGCCTATCTTCTTGACATGGGATATGATAACGCCGAAATAGGCATCATACTGGCGGTGGCCAGCGTGGTATCTGTATTCCTTCAGCCTGTACTGGCTAACCTTTCTGATATGTCGAAGAGGCTGGATGCCATCAGCGTGGCGGGCATCAGTACCGTCATCATGATGGTCATGCAGGTAGGTCTCTTTATCATCAAGGGAAAGTCCATAGCCCTCTGGGTGATCTATGTTTTGCTCATGGCATGGGAACTGGCTCTTCAGCCGCTGTTCAATTCTCTTGCCAGAAGGCTGTCGGAAAGCGGATTCAAGATCAATTTCGGCATCTGCAGGGCAGGCGGCAGTCTGGCTTACGCCATTTTCACCTCCATCATAGGTACCTTTGTTGAGAAATACGGAACGGTTATACTGCCAAGAACAGGTTTGGCCATTCTCGCTCTGCTTCTCGGGATGATACTTCTCTGCAGCAGGAGCCTGAAGAAAGCCATGGAGCAGAAGGCAGATGCTGTGGCAGCTTCAGGCGAGACCGTGGAGCCTGAGAAATATGAAGAGATAAGCATGTCCATGTTCGTGAAAAGGAACAAACTCTTCATAGTTCTCAACGTATTCATCATGATACTGTTCTTCCAGAACACCATTACCAATAACTTCATGTATCAGATAGTCACCGGAGTAGGGGGCACCTCTGAGGATATGGGCAGGATATTCGGCGTCATGGCTGCGCTGGAGATACCGGGGCTGTTCTTCTTTAACAACATCCATAAGAAATTCAGCTGCAGCACGCTGCTGAAATTTGCAGCGGCAGCCTTCGTGGGAAAGGTGCTGACACTGTATCTGGCCAATAGCGTTTTCATGGTATATGCGGCTCATTTCTTCCAGCTTTTCTCATTCTCCATCTTCCTGGCAGGTATCGTTCAGTTCATCAACGAGATCATGGAAAGAGGAGAGGCTGTAAGAGGGCAGGCGGTGTATACGACCGCTATAACCATCGGTGGAGTATTTGCTAATATTGCCGGAGGCATCATACTGGATGTGTCCGGACCGAAGGTCATGCTTTTTGTTTCCACTATACTTACGGTAATTGGTGCTGCAGGGGTATTTTTACTCATCGGAAAGATCGACAAAAAATCCGAAAACCCTTGAAAAATCTATGTTTTTTGATTATTTGATTGACATGGCCGATGTGCTGTGATATTATCTTTATGACTTTAAATTAAACTTTATGGGAGGAGATTTATACCATGAATAAGACAGAACTTATCGCTAAGGTCGCAGAAGCAGCAGGACTTACTAAGAAAGATGCTACAGCAGCTGTTGGAGCTACATTCGCAGCTATCGAAGAAGCACTCGTAAAGGGTGACAAGGTTCAGCTTATCGGATTCGGAACATTCGAAACAAGAAAGCAGGCTGCAAGAATGGGTAAGAACCCTCAGACCGGCAAGGCTGTTAAGATCGCTGCTTGCGCTAAGCCCGCATTCAAGGCTGGTAAGGCTTTAAAGGAAGCAGTTAATAAGTAATTTTTACTTATCAATCTATATGCCAATAAAACGACAGGTCCGCCTGTCGTTTTTTTCGTGTTTTAGACCCTTTGAGACCGTATGGACGCAAGCGTGGTTTTTTGCACAAAATAAACTTGAACATATCTGCATTTTAAACTACAATTAAAATATGGATAAGAATGTGCAAAAAAAGGGAATAAGAGGAAGGGCAAGGCTTATAGTTGCCGGAAAGAAGGACTATATCATCACTTTGATCTCCTTTGTTTCCGTTACCATAGTCTCGTTTTTTTTCCTTAAAATGGCTTCCGACCCTACGCTGAACATAGCGATGCTGTATACCATCGGAGCTTTCATAGCGGCAAGGTATACGGAAGGTTACCTTTACGGCATAATTTATGCTCTTGGAGCGGTGCTGGCGGTAAACTTCTTCTTCACTTATCCTTATGGAACGCTGAACTTCGGTATAGAAGGCTACCATGTGACTTTTCTGGGAATGCTGATCATCAGCCTTTTCACTTCGGTTTCCAGTTCTCTGCTCAAGTCTCAGCAGGACCTTCTTTCGAAACAGGAGAAGGAACTTGCTGAAGCTGAGAAGGAAAAGATGAGAGCTAATCTTTTGAGGGCGGTATCCCATGATCTGAGGACACCTCTTACGGGTATCATAGGAAACAGCGAATCCATACTTGAAAACGGTGAGAACATGACGGACGAGGAGAAGATGGGAATAGTCTCCAGCATAGATTCAGACGCCAGATGGCTTCTGAACATGGTGGAAAACCTCCTCTCTGTCACCAGAATAGACGATACGAAAGCAGGAGTGAACAAGACGCCTGAAATAGTGGACGAGGTAGTGTCCGCAGCAGTGTCAAAGTTCAAAAGGCGCTTCCCGGGAACCGAGGTCATCGTTAAGGTGCCGGAGGAACCCGTAATGGTGGAAATGGACGCGCTGCTGATACAGCAGGTAATCATCAATATCATGCACAATGCCAAAGTCCATTCTCAGAGTACCGGACCCATCGAGGTGAAGGTTGCTGAAGAGGAAAATGAGGTGAGCTTCTCCATCAGAGACCACGGCATAGGGATACCTGAGGATAAACTGGAAACGATCTTTGACGGAGAGGGTCTGGGAGAAGTCCAGTCAAGCCCCGACGGATATAAGGGAATGGGCATCGGCCTGTCCATATGTAAGACCATAATAAGAGCTCACGGAGGACAGATAGAGGCGAAGAATCTTGAAGAAGGAGCGGAGTTCGTTTTCCGTCTTCCTGCGTACATTGAGGAGATCGGCAATGAATCAGAAGATATCGGTTTTAGTGATTGAAGACGAAAAAAGCATCTGCGATTTCATATCCAGAACGCTGGAAGTTAACGATTACAGGGTGACCAGCGCCTTTACCGGTAAGGAAGGCCTGCAGGCCATCACTTCAGCTCCGCCTGATCTGGTGCTTCTGGATCTGGGGCTTCCCGATAT
>CACYYH010000064.1 GCA_902778565.1 uncultured Eubacteriales bacterium | reverse complement strand
TTGCATATGCTCTCAAATACAAAAGCCCAGTCCAGTTTAGAGCTGAAATGGGCTTTGCATAGTTTTTTTAGTTTGTCTACTTTTTGTTGACTAGTTCAGATCATTTGTCCGGAGTTTTTTCTTTATCCCTTGAGGGTCTGTTTCTTTGATGAGCTCATATAGTCGTCGATGTGAAGGTCGGTGTTCTTTTTTTTTACTATGGTGCCGTTTCCTTTGATGCATCCGCCTTCGCAGATCATGCCTTCGATGAAGTTGCCGTTGAGTTTGCCTGCCTTGGCGCGCATGAGGGCAGCGCGGCATTCGTTGACTCCGTTGGCTACCACCGGTCTGAAATCGAAGTCTTCATAGCCCAGTTCCTTGATGGCCTGGGTGATGGCTCTGGTAACTCCGCCGGATTTGGCGAAGCCTCTGCCGTAGGCTGAACCGTCCTGCAGATCCCTGGGTTCCATTGAAGCGATGTCTATGTCCTTGCTGTCCAGGAGAGCCATGAGTTCAAGGAAGGTAAGGACCTTGTCGATATACTGTTCTGCGCGGTCTGTCTTGCACTCGTATTTTTTTGCGATGCAGGGACCTATGAAGTAGATCTGAGAATCGGGATATTTTTCCTTGATGGCCCGGCCAGTAAGCGCCATAGGCGACAGGGTAGAGGATACGTGATCCTTAAGTTCGGGGAATTCAACGTTTACGTATTCCACAAAGGCAGGGCAGCAGGAACTGGTGAGGAAGCCTTTCTCCTTGAGTTCCTCAGCCTCTGTCAGCGCTGTCTCATCTGCTCCCATGGCGACTTCATATACTCCGTCGAAGCCAAGAGCCTTGATGGCGCTGAAGACCTGTCCTACTGAGGTTCCGGGGAACTGTACTGCAACGGCAGGGGCCACGATGGCAAAGATCTTATCATCTTCGGTCTTGTTCTTGATGGCGTCTACCACCTTCATGATGCCTGAAATGTCGTTTACTGCGCCGAAGGGGCATTCGTAAACGCAGGCTCCGCAGACGATGCACTTGTCCTGATCGATGACTGCCGAACCTTCTTCGTCCATGCAGATAGCACCTGTAGGGCAGACTCTTTCACAGGGTCTTCTCATGTTTATGATGGCGTTATATTTACATGCCACAGCGCAGCGTCCGCATTCAATGCAGCGTTCCTTGTCGATGTGGGCGTATCCGCGTTCGTCGATTCCGATGGCGTTTCTGGGGCAGGCTTCTTTGCAGTTATGAGCTACGCAGCCTCTGCAGATATCTGTGATCATGTGGCCGGACTTGGGGCACTCGTCGCAGGCTATGGATACCACCTGAATGGTGTCTTTTGATCCGTGGAACTCACCGAGACCGATCCTCATGCGTTCTGCGATTATGGCTCTGTCCTTATATATGCAGCAGCTCATGGGCGGTTCGCCTTTTTTTGCCACTACGTTGGATATCTCATTGAAGGCAGTAAAGGCATCATGTCCCTCCCAGGCATGTCTTGCCATTTCCCTGAGGACCTGATATCTTATGACTTCAACTCTGTTTTCAAATATTCTTTGATCCATGTGTATACTCCTTTCGCTAAAGCGCAAGTTGAATTCTATCATTTTCAGGACCATTTCTCAAGAGGGAACAAAAAATAATTCAAAATAATACTTAACTTATATAGATAAATTTGTTATAATTTATTAGTTATGTTTGGACTTTCATTTTTTTTGACAAGTTTGGGCCTCGGAGTAGGGCTGGCCATGGACGCTTTCAGCGTTTCTCTGGCGGACAGCCTGAGAGAGCCTGAGATGTCCGGAGGGCGCAAAGCGGTCATCGCCGGGACCTTTGGACTGTTTCAGTTCCTGATGCCTGTTATAGGATGGTTTTTCGTGCACGAACTGGTGAACCTCATTAACGTGCTGACCAGGTTCACGCCATGGATCTCTTTGTTCCTGCTGGTATATCTGGGCATCGGAATGATCAGGGAAAAGGAAGAAGAGACCGCAGAGGGTACCGTCAGAAAGATCAGCGCAGGGGAACTGATAGTTCAGGGCATCGCAACTTCCATAGACGCCCTGTCCGTGGGATTCACTATCTCAGACCATACGGCGCAGATGGCGCTGGTATCCGGACTTATCATCGGCGTCACCACTTTTATCCTTTGCTGGACGGCGCTTCACACCGGACATATCTTCAAAGGAAAGTTAAAAGTAAAGGAAACCACCATCGGCGGTATTATTCTGATATTGATCGGCATCAAGGTCTTCCTTGACGGCGTTATATTATAAAGGAGCTTATTATGCAGAAGAATTTAGCAAAAACCTACGATCCCAAGGATTTCGAGGATCGTATCTATCAGACCTGGGAAGAGGAGGGCTGCTTCAGGGCGGAGATCAATCCCGACAAGAAGCCTTTTACCATCGTAATGCCTCCTCCGAACATCACCGGACAGCTTCACATGGGCCACGCTCTGGACCATACTCTCCAGGACGGTCTCACGAGATATAAGAGGATGCAGGGATACGAGGCCCTCTGGGTACCCGGATCAGACCACGCATCCATCGCTACCGAAGTCAAGGTAGTCCAGAAGATCCGCGAGGAAGAAGGTCTGGAGAAAGAAGATCTGGGTCGTGAGGAATTCCTTAAGCGCGCCTGGGCATGGAAGAGAGAATACGGCGGACGCATCACCAAACAGTGCCGTAAGCTGGGAGACTCCTGCGACTGGTCCAGAGAAAGATTCACAATGGACGAGGGCTGCAACAACGCTGTTAAGGAAGCTTTCGTCAGATTATATGAAAAAGGACTGATCTACAGAGGAAACCGTCTCATCAACTGGTGTCCTGTTTGCGGAACTTCCTTATCCGATGCTGAAGTAGAGCATAACGACAAAGACGGCAGCTACTGGTATTTCAGATATCCTGCAGTTGACGGTTCCTTTGACGGCATCATAATCGCCACGTCCCGTCCTGAGACCATGTTCAGCGATGAAGCCATAGCCGTTCAGGGAGAGGACCCCAGATACAAGGATATCATCGGCAAAGAAGTATATCTTCCGCTGATCAATAAGCCGATACCCATCATCGCAGACCCTTATCCCGATCCCGAAAAGGGCACAGGCGCAGTTAAGATCACACCTGCCCATGACTTCAATGACTTTGAAGTAGGACAGAGACACGATCTTCCCTGCGTAAGCTGCATCAATGAAGACGCCACCATGAACTCCCTTGCAGGCAAGTACGAGGGTATGGACCGTTACGAATGCCGTAAGGCATGGGTAAAGGATCTGGAAGAAGCCGGCTATCTCGTAAAGATCGAAAAGATGGTCATTCCCGAAGGCGAGTGCTACAGATGCCACTCAGCCATCGAGCCCATGCTTTCCGATCAGTGGTTCGTAGCCATGGAAGAACTGGCTAAGCCCGCCATCGAGGCTGTAAAGAACGGCACTTCAAGATTCATCCCCGAGAGATTCGACAAGACGTATTATCACTGGCTCGAGGGCATCAAGGACTGGTGCATCTCCCGTCAGCTCTGGTGGGGCCACAGGATCCCCGCATATTACTGCGATGACTGCGGCGAGCTCATAGTTTCCCGCGAAGACGTAAAGGTATGTCCTAAGTGCGGAAGCACACATATCCACCAGGATGAAGACGTTCTCGATACCTGGTTCTCATCAGCGCTCTGGCCCTTCTCAGTATTCGGCTGGCCTGAAAAGACACCGGATCTCGACTATTTCTATCCTACAACGACAATGATCACCGGATATGACATCATCTTCTTCTGGGTAGTAAGGATGATGTTCTCCGGAATCGAATACATGGGTGAGGTGCCTTTCTATGACATCTATATCCACGGTCTGGTAAGAGACGCTCAGGGCCGCAAGATGTCCAAGTCCCTGGGTAACGGCATCGATCCTCTGGAAATGATCGACAAGTACGGCGCTGACGCTTTGAGATTCATGCTTTCCACCGGTATCAGCCCAGGAAACGACATGAGATTCCAGACAGAAAAGATCGAGTCCGCCAGAAACTTTGCCAACAAGCTATGGAACGCTTCAAGATTCGTTATCATGAACATCCAGGACGAGGATGGCAACTTCAAGGAAATGGCCAAGTGCTGTTCCGACTGCTGCGGCAAAGTATGCGCCAACACCACCGATTTCTCCAACATTCCTCTTAAGAATGAAGACAAGTGGATGCTGAACAAGATCAACGATGCCATTGAGTACGTAAATAATGCAATGGACAGATATGATCTGGCTCTGGCAGGACAGAGAGTTTACGACCTGATCTGGAACGAATACTGCGACTGGTATATCGAGCTGGTCAAGCCCAGACTCTGGTCCGAGGACGAAGAGGACAAGAAGGTAGTGAGATTCACCCTCATCATGTGCCTCAAGAACATGCTGAAGCTGCTTCATCCCTTCATGCCTTTCATCACTGAGGAGATCTGGGGCTTCCTGCCTCACGGAGACGACGAGCCCAAGTACCTCATCGGCGCTGAATGGCCTAAGACCAGCTTAAGCTACATCTATCCCGATGCAGTAAAGACTCTGGAGATGTCCATGGACGCCATCAAGGCCATCAGAAACATCAAGGCTGAGAAGGGCGTAGTACCTTCAAAGAAGATCCGCGTGACAGTCCTTTCCGAAGGTGACAGAGCGGAACACATCAAGGCAGGCGAGCCTTATCTCGTAAGCCTTGCAAACATTTCCGAACTCACTTATACGGACAGCAAAGCAGACATTCCCGCTGACGCTGTATCCGCAGTTATCGACGGAGCTGAGATCTACGTTCCTCTTGATGAGCTTGTGGATTACAAGGAAGAGTTCGAGAGACTCACCAAGGAAAAGAAGAGACTGGAAGGCGAGGTAAAGCGTTCCACCGGCATGCTGAACAACCCCGGCTTCGTTTCCAAGGCTCCTGAAGCCAAGATCCAGGCTGAGAAGGACAAACTCGTCAAATACGAGGAAATGCTTGATAAGGTAACAAAACAGCTTGAAAGCGTAAGCGAGAAGCTCAAATAAACAAAAAGAAAGAGGAAGGCGCAAAGGATTCCGGAAGGAGTTTTTTGCGCCTGATAAATGATATGGACGCAATAGCCAAAATACATGAATTCGAAAAATTCGGAAGCATTCTGGGACTGGAAAGGATGACTTCTCTCATGCACGAGCTGGGAGATCCCCAGGACGACCTGAAGTGCATCCACGTGGCCGGCACCAACGGCAAAGGATCCGTATGCAAGTACGTTTACGAGATCCTGGAGGCTCAGGGATACAGAACGGGGCTCTATACTTCGCCTTTCCTTGAGGTATTCAACGAAAGGATCGAGCTTGATCACGAATTCATATCAGATGAAGACCTCCAGACCTATACGGACAGAGTCCTTGAAAAAGTAAAGGTGCTTACGGACAGGGGAGAAGACTCTCCCACGGAATTCGAGGTCATAACCGCCGTGGCTTTCCTCTATTTCAAGGAAAAGAAGGCTGATTACGTGGTGCTTGAAGTGGGTCTTGGCGGCATCGGAGATTCCACCAACCTGATCAAAGAACCTCTGGTCAGCGTCATCACTTCGATCTCCTTTGATCATACCGACAGGCTGGGAAACACCTTATCTGAGATCGCAGGAAACAAAGCCGGCATCATCAAACCCGGATGCCCTGTGGTAACTTCCGCCAAAGCCGATGAAGCCCTTGAAGTCATCAGAGAGAAGGCTGAGGAATGCGGCAGCGAATTATACGAAACCCGGGATATAAATGCTGAGATCGTAAATGAGAGCCTCTCAGGCACCTCCTTTGACGTGACTCTCGGAGCGAAATACATCGGTCTCGTTATCTCCATGAACGGCGAGCACCAGATCGAAAACGCCGTCTGCGCTCTCAAGGCCATAGAAGTCCTCCAGGACGAAAGAGAGATCGAGATAGGCATCGACGCCATATATGACGGTCTTAAGAAGGCTAAGCAGATAGGCAGATTCGAAGTCATGAGCAATGATCCGCTGGTCATAATCGACGGAGCTCATAATCCTGACGGAGCAAGGACCCTGAGGGAAGGGTATGAAAAGCTCCTTCAAGGCAAAAAACTCCTCATGCTCAAAGGTATGCTTAGAGACAAAGATACAGAGCACATAATAGGAGAGTTCAGAAAGATCGCTGACGACTTCATCGCTACTGAACCCGACAACCCCAGAAAGCTCAGCGCAGAAGAGCTTAAGGAACTTCTGGAAAAGCAGGGAGGAAGAGCGGAAGCCTACGCTGATAATAAGGCTGCTCTGGAGAGAGCATATGAACTGGCGGATGAATACGACGGTATCATATGCGCAGGGTCGCTTTACCTCATCGGAAAGCTCAGGACCCTCATCAGGAAAAGGAACAATACTTTATAATACTGATTAGTTTACATAAATGGATTACAGTAAATTATTACAGAACATTTTGGATATAGCGGAGGAAATGCTGGTGGCGGGCGCCGAAGTCAACCGCGTGGAGGACAGCATCGAGAGGATGCTTTCCGCCTATGGCTGTCCCTGGGACAGGGTGAACGCTTTCATCACCACCACCAACATTCAGACCACCTTTGAGGATCCGGAAGGCAACATAATCACCCAGATCAGAAGGGTGAAGAGAAGCGATACCAATTTCGACCGCCTGGATTATCTCAACGATCTTTCCAGATATATCTGCGCCAACACTCCGGAGCTTCCTGAGATACGCGAAAGGTATCTGGAAGTCATGGCCAGGCCCTATAATTCCGGCTGGATCAAGTACCTCAGCGGCGTAATGGTTGCAGGGGGATTCAGCATCTTTTTTGGCGGATCCATCTTTGACGGTCTGATATCAGCCATAGTCAGTCTGCTTATAATCTTCCTTCTGGACTATTTCAAAAGATACAATATCAACTCCATGGGCATCATATTCATGACTTCCATCATCTCAGGCATAGCGTCTATTTTGCTCTGTTCCCTGGGGCTGGCAAACCTGGACAAGGTGCTGATAGGTGAGATCATGCTGATGATACCCGGCATCGCCCTGACCAACGCCATCAGGGACATGCTGCTGGGAGATATAGCCACAGGTCTTCTGAGGCTCGCTAACGCGCTTCTCATAGCAGGGGCCATTGCACTGGGCTTCGCCACGCC
>CACYYH010000063.1 GCA_902778565.1 uncultured Eubacteriales bacterium | reverse complement strand
CGTTTTTTATCCATCTCATGACGAAGTATTGCGAGTTCGGAACCAGCTCTCGCTATCTTGTTCAGATCCGGATACGTGCTGATGATCCTCTTTCTGATCGTTTTTCTGGCAATCTCATACTGCTTAACATCCAATTCCACGAACTGTCCGAAACGCTGTTCGTGAATCCTTCTGCGAAATGCCTGCACAGCCGGAACATGATCCAGCTGCAGGAGCAGCCACTGAATATAAAAACCGCGCTCAAATGCCTTTTGGACATCGGCCACCGTATTGTCCCGTTCGGCAATTTTCGCCGTAAAATCTGCCAGCCCGCGCTTATCACATTCTTTTCTGGCTTCCGCATAGTCAAGCCATTTATTCAGTTCTACGAAACCATCCGCACACTGATCATAATGATCCGCCACGGAATGCATGCTGCGGAAAGCGAAATCATCCTCCTCGAACTGCGCTGAAAATGCTGCAAGTTTGGGATCCGTCTCCCTGACCAGATCTGCCAGTTCAGAGATGTCAGCCTCGAGAGAAGGATCTGCGGTCCGGCTGCAGGCTATGTCAATTACCGATTCGGGAACCGATTTTCCGAACAGTGCGGCAATGCGTTCAACCGTTTCATACCCGTTCAGTATAGCTGTCCAATCACACTCATCTTTCTGATAAGCCTCTCCAAAAAGTTCTGCATGAGCATTTTTGTGTTCTTCAAACCACGCCGTTTCCTCTTTGACCACTGTCAGCCTGGGAAGCAGAGCACTGATGTCTTCACACGTCAGCGCACCGTTTTTCTTTGCTTCCGCTAATCGGACAGCGTGCTCTTTCTGAATATCGCAGTTTTTGATGAACGAATCGATCTGCGGAAGAACAGCCTCCGAAAGATCACTGTCGCTTGTATAGCAGTTGATATAACGGCTGTTCCTGATATCTGTCTCGATCCGGTCAATCTTCTCATCAGAGAGTTTTTCCGCTATCTGACGGACCTCTCCCAAAAGCTGCATGTTTCTGCTTATCCAAATCATTGCTTCGATCGTTTCATTGGGAATGGCAGAATATGGAAATTCCTTCACGATCTCAAGTGCTTTTGCCATGCTTTCGGGTATCCGGCTCCATTCGGTATTTTCACGGCGGTACTGGCTTCCCAACGCAGCATTCAGCTCTTCGTTCTTTTTCTTAACCATTTTAGCGCTGATGCTAAGCAGTATGAAGGTGAGGGCGAAAGCGAAGATGGCTGAGAATATGGCGCCTGCGATGCTTCCTACAGGCTTATCGGGATGGTTGCGGTATATAACGATGAAATTTACTATGCCGAGACCCAACCCTGCACAGAGGGATGCCAGAAGGTTGGTACTGGCTTTGGGCTGGAGCTTTCTGTCCCAGATGCCGTTCTTCAGGCAGCCGATAAGCAGATAAATGCTTGTGATGAAGAGTACGATGGCCTCTCCGGCGAAAGTCTTCCAATCACCTTTGAAAGCTATCTCCTGTATGATCATTGCGGCCACAAGCAGCCAGAAGGCCAGCCAGAATGATCTGCTTTCTATCTTGAGCAGGGTCTGTTCCTGCCTTTCGTCCAAATTGTTCTTCTTACTCATTTTCTCCTACCTCCCAGAAAAGATCGTTTAAAGTAACTCCCAGTGCTTTGCAGATCGCGATGCAAAGATTTATTGACGGATTGAACTCGCCGGCTTCGATGAGGCCGATGGTCTGTCTCGTGACGCCGCATGCCTTGGCCAGGTCTGTCTGAGACATCTCGAGTTCAATTCTTCTGAATTTCATTTTAAGGTTTCTCATGTGTTGACCTCCTTACAATGCAAAGTATATATTACAATATTGCAAATGTCAAGTATATATTGCAAATAATTTTTATAATTTACAAAAGACGTGTTTTGCAGACGTCAAATATGTTATTAAAGAAATTGTAAAACGCTCCCGAATGAAATATAATAAAGAGAACAAGGAGTATAAATATTATGAAAGATTCATATATAAAGGACTGCACCGTCATACCGGCAGGTGGGATCAATTACCTTGAGACTCTTGAGGGCACGTATCGCTGGCGCTGGGGCATGGACTACACAGACGGGGATCTTTACGAAGCTGAAGACCTGTACAGGGACGGACATGAGATCAGATCCAACAGGCTCATCTTCGTATCATATCCGGAAGGCAAAGTATACGAACCCGTGAAGGCTTCGGAGGGTCAGTATCTCGGAAGACCGGTATGGTCTGAGGACAGTATATTTTGCTTATCAGTGGATTTTAAAGCCGGTAAAATATATATCCTGCGATGCTGCGAAGACATGAGCGGCGCAGAGTCGGTGAAGGAACTGCCCTTGGATGAAGTAAAGGACTGCTACAACCTGATGCTGGACACGGAGCCGCTTACCCTTGTGAGGCAGGGACATGAAAATGACTTTCAGGTAGTCTGGCCCGAAAAGGGAGACTTCGGGATATCGCCAACTGAATCATTTTATTTCAGGGACGGAGACTGCCTGATATTTTCCAAGTGGTACGAAGACCCATACTACCGTGAAGAGACTGTAATAAGAGCATATCCTTCGGGAGAGGTGCTCGAGGAGATAAAGGGAGCCGTCGTAAGGATGCCGGACGGACAGAAGTGGATGCTTGAATAGGAGACATTATGAAGATCACAGTAAAAGTAGGAACGTCAACGCTGACTCACAAGACCGGGAGGCTGAACATCCGCCGCGTGGAGGAACTTTGCAAGGTGCTGAGCGACGTAAAAAATGCGGGGCATGACATGGTTCTGGTATCCTCAGGCGCCATAGGCATGGGAGTAGGCAAGCTTAACATGTTCGAAAAGCCTTCTGACATGCCTACCAAGCAGGCGGCAGCAGCAGTTGGACAGTGCGAGCTGATGTACGTATATGACAAACTGTTCCAGGAGCACAACCACACTGTGGCGCAGCTTCTGATCACAGGAGAAGACCTGGCGGATCAGACGAGGCACGATAATTTTACCAACACGCTGAACAGGCTGCTGGAACTGGGAGCTATCCCCATCATTAATGAAAACGATACCATAGCCACCAGCGAGATAGCGGTAGGCGATAACGATACTCTGGGAGCTCTGGTTGCCGCCAGCGTGAACTCAGATCTCTTCATAGTGCTTACGGATATCGACGGGCTCTATACATCCGACCCCCGGCAGGACCCCGACGCAGAGCTGATAAGCGAAGTCAGCGAGATCACCGAAGAGATGCTGGAAGGAGCAGGCGGCAAAGGCTCCAGCCTGGGAACCGGCGGCATGGCAACGAAGCTTTCCGCTGCAAAGATAGCGATGGAAGCCGGAGTGGACATGATAATAGTAAACGGTTCCGCGCCGGAGATTATTTACGACGCCGTGGACGGAAAAGCAGTGGGGACCCGCTTCATAGCTAAAGGCTGAAGTTATCAGAAGGAGACTGCAGATATGAGAACGACACGTGAAATACTTTTGGAAACAAAAAAAGCCCTTCCGGCGCTGGCTGCTTCGAAGGAAAAGAAGAATGCCGCGCTTGAAGCCATAGCAAATAGGCTGCTTGCAGAGAAAGACGAGATCCTGAAGGCAAACGCTGAAGACGTAGAAGCAGCAAGAGAGCATCTGGGGGACGTAATGATCGACAGACTGACCCTGACTGAAAAAAGGATCGGGGACATGGCCAAGGGAGTACTGGACGTAGCGGCTCTTCCGGATCCTGAAGGAAGGGTGCTGAAGAGAATTGAAAGACCCAACGGCATCGTGATCGAAAAGACTTCGGTTCCTTTGGGAGTTGTGGCCATAATATATGAGAGCAGACCCAACGTCACTTCCGATGCAGCAGTCCTGGCGCTGAAATCCGGAAATGCGGTGATCTTAAGAGGCGGAAGAGAAGCTTTCAGATCCAATGAAGCCATCGTGAAAGCCATAAAGCACGGACTGGCTGACGCCGGACTTCCTGAAGAACTGGTGGGATTCATAGAGGATACCGACCACAGATCTGCGGATGAGATCATGAAAGCCGTGGGACTGGTGGACCTTCTGATACCCAGAGGCGGAGCAGGACTCATAAGGCGCTGCGTTGAGAATGCCATCATTCCCTGCGTACAGACAGGTACCGGCATCTGCCACATATTTGTTGATGAGTCCGCAGATCAGGAAAAAGCCCTGAGAATAATAGAAAACGCCAAGACCAGCAGACCCTCTGTGTGTAACGCCGAAGAGGTGCTTCTGGTGCACGAGGCGATCGCAGGAGAATTTTTGCCGAAGATAAAGGCTCTTCTCGTAGACGAAAGAGAAGCAAAAGGCCTTCAGCCTGTGGAACTCAGACTGGACGAAAAGGCAGCAGACATCATACCGGGCACGCTGGCAGGACCGCTTGATTTCGACACGGAATTCCTGGACTACATACTGGCTGTTGCGGTGGTAAAGGATGCGGATGCTGCCATCAGTCATATCGCGGAGCATTCCACCGGCCACAGTGAGGCTATAATCACGGAGGATGCAGGAAACGCAGAGAAATTTACTTCACAGGTGGATTCCGCAGCCGTGTACGTGAACGTTTCCACCAGATTTACCGATGGAGGTGAATTCGGTCTGGGCTGCGAGATGGGTATCTCCACCCAGAAGATGCACGCCAGAGGCCCCATGGGACTGGAAGAACTAAACACGTATAAATATGTGATCCGCGGCGACGGACAGATACGGTAAAAAAAGGCTTAAATGGCTCCCTTCCTGTAAGGGAGTTTTTTATTATGGCTTAAAACGAATGGTTATCATATTTAAGCCATAAAAACATCTTAAGATTATGGCTTAATAACTTAAAAAACAGTATTTGGGCCATAAAATGCCAGAGCGTCTTTGCTATTTTGTGGCTTGAAATGAGCACACCTACGTTTTAGGCCATAATAATTAAATAAAAATATGGCTCAAATTAATCATATTGAAGATTTGAGCCATAATCGACTTTGTTGAATATTTTTACTAGATAAGGCCTACGGCTTTAGCCTGGCTTGTAAGCTCTTCTCTGAAATCGGGATGAGCCAGGGAAATCATGGCCCGGGCTCTGTCCTGCATGGTGAGAGCTCTCACGTCGATGCAGCCGAACTCGGTAGCCACATAGTGTATGTCGGATCTGGGAGTGGTCACTGCGGTTCCGGGCGCGAAGTAAGGCACGATCTTGGAGATGCGCTTGCCGTTCTTCATGAAGCTTGATGATGTGGCGATGATGGATTTGCCGCCCTCGGACCACTGGGCTCCTCTTACGAAGTCTCCCTGTCCGCCGGTTCCGGACTGCTGCTTCCAGCCTATGCAGTCGGCAGCCGCCTCACCGAAGAGGTTGAAGGACATGGTGGAGTTGATGGAGATCATGTGGCGGTTCTTTGCGATGTTTCTGGGATCGTTTACGAAGGGGAAGGGCGCCACGTAATAGTCCGGATTGTGATCCAGCGCCTTGTAAAGGTCGGGGCTTCCGAAGGAGAAGCTGAATACGGTCTTGCCGTCCATGAAGCCTTTGTACTTGTTGGTAACGTTGCCGCTTTCCATCAGCTCATACATGGGCTGAGCAAGAAGCTCGGTATATACTCCCAGGTCGTTGAATTCCTTGAGACCGTAGCCGATGGCGATGGAGATATTGCCAAGGCCCAGCTGGATCGTGTCGGCGTCCTGGATCTCGCGGAGCACGTGCTTTGCGATCTGTGTTGATATCTCATCGGGCTCCCCTGCGGTATAGTCGTCGTATTTCCAGTCGGCCTCAACTATGGCATCGACTTCGGAAACGTGTATTTTGTTTCCTTCACCGAGAACGTAGGGAGTGTTGGAGTTGACCTGAACGATGGTGTACTTTGTAGCTTCCTGAAGGTATTTGTGAAGCGCAGTTCCGGAAGGACCGTAGTTCATGTAGCCGTCCTCATCGGGCTTGCTTACTTCAAAGAAGCAGACGTCAGGCTTGCCGATGTCGCGGACCCAAAGGTCGACTTTTGAAAGATGCACTGAATTGTAGGATACTGGGAATCCGGCTTTCAGCCTCTTTCTCTCATTTATACCCATGAAATAGGTGTTGAAGAGGAAAGGATTGTCTACGGATTCGTCGTAGATGGGGGTGTACTGATAGTTGTTGGAACCCATCATGGTCACGTTTTCCAACTCGTGACGTCTGTTCCAGAGGGCTTCCAGAAGAGCATAGGCGCCACTGGAGGCTGTACCGCCGTAAACTCTGTCGCCGGATTTGACTATTTTAACGGCTTCTTCGGCCGTTGTGAGTTTGGACCTATATAATTCTTCGAATTCTCTTTTCATACTCTTATCCTTTTTACAAAAAAACTACGTCAAACATTATACACTATTCGTTAAAAAAAGTTAAGAAGAAAAAATGCAAACACGGGGTTTTTGTGCTATAATACATTTTGTTCATTTTTTACAGGGGGACAGGAACAAATGACAAAGCAAAAGATTGGCGTCGTTGACGTTGGCGGCGGAACAAGAGGAATATTCGGAGCGGGAGTGCTGGACAGATGCATGGATCTGGGGATCAGATTCGATTTTTTCGTGGGAGTATCAGCAGGTTCGGCAAACGGAGCATCATACATCGCAGGTCAGAGGGGCAGGAACTTCGTATTCTATAACGACTATGCTTTCCGCAAAGAATATATGAGTCTGGATAATCTGGTCAAGACCGGATCCTATCTTGGCCTTGACTATATTTACAGTACTCTCTCCAACGATGACGGAGAGTACCCGCTGGATTACGATGCCATGATGGCAGATCCCTGTGACTTCGAGGTTGTTGCCACCAACGCAGTGACCGGCAGGGCAATGTACCTGAAAAAGAGTGAGATACAGCGTAATCAATACGATTTCTTCAAGGCTTCCAGCTGCGTGCCCGGTATCGATAAGCCCTATTATGTAGGAAAGATACCCTGCTATGACGGAGGCTTGGCGGATCCCATACCGTATAAGCGCGCCTTCAGAGCGGGCTGTGACAAAGTCGTGGTGATCCTCACCAAACCCAGGGACACCGTGAGAAACTCCGGAAAAGACCGCCTGCTGGCAGCTGCCATCGCCGGGGATTATCCGAAAGCGGCAGAGACCTGGATCAACAGAGCAGACGTTTATAATCAAAGCATCGAAGAGATCTTTGAACTGGAAAAAGAGGGCCGCGTGCTGATCGTCGCCCCCGAAAACATCGGCGAACTGAAGACCTTGTCTCAGGATCACGCCGCGCTGGAGGATCTCTACGAGCAGGGCCTCAGAGCGGCGGAAGCCATACCGGCGTTCATTGCAGAGTAAAAAAGACATCTTGAATAATCAGGTCGGTTGTGATAATATAGCAATTGGACTTGATATGCGCTGTTAGCTCAGCTGGGAGAGCACCTGGGTCACAACCAGGTTGTCAGGGGTTCAAGTCCCTTACAGCGCACCATATGAATAAAGGCAACCCCA
>CACYYH010000062.1 GCA_902778565.1 uncultured Eubacteriales bacterium | reverse complement strand
CCAGCATATGCTCTCAAATACAAAAGCCCAGTCCAGTTTAGAACCGAAATGGGCTTTGTATAGTTTTTTAGTTTGTCTACTTTTTGTTGACTAGTTCACTCAGGTCCGTCTTTTTTTATTCAGTAACCGACCGCCAGGCCGAACAGCAATATGGCGCTGGTCAGGGCAAGATTCGCTATCTGGAACTTGATGGTCCAGCGGAACCATTTGGCGTAGTTTATATCTGCCAGTCCAAGGCCGATAAGAAGAGCGGCGTTGGTGGGATATATCACGTTTGAGAAGCCATCTCCGAAGGCAAAGGCCACGATGCAGAGCTGTGACGATATGCCGAAGATCTGTGCCAGAGGCACGATCAAAGGTATCAGCATGAAAGCTTTGGCAGAGCCGGAGCCGATGAAGAAGTTCATTCCCAGAACTATCAGATAAATGAAGAGGATCACCGCCCATTTAGGCAGACTGTCCGCAACGCCGACGGCACCGTGAAGGATGGTATCCAGTATCTTTGCTTCTTCCAGCGTATATCTGATGGAAGCTGCCATAAGTATCATCAGGACCGCAGGGAAGATGGAGGTGACGCCTTTTCCGAAGTGCTTTATAAGTTCTCCCGTCTTCATGCCTGTCAGAAGGGGGGATACTATGCCTGCTATGAGGAACATGAGAGCTACGGCTATCATGGTATAGTCTTGCAGAGCCTTTATGAAGGTTGAACAGAGAATGAAGACGATTCCGATGCCTACTATGACTGCAAAAGTCAGAAGAGCCCGGCTCAATTTATGATCCGGAGTGAAGTCGTCAGCCGCAGCAGTCTCAGACAGAGGCTTTTCGATTTTTTTGGCATGGCTTCTGATGAAAAACAGAAGCAGCGGGAATATCAGACAGAAGCTCAGGGCTCTCAGCCAGACTCCCGAGAACATCGGAAGCTCTGCCAGACTCTGGGCAACTCCCACGGTGAAAGGATTCAGTACGCCGGATGCGAAACCGCAGCCCACGGCCAGAAGGCTCATGGCCATTCCGGTCAGTTCATCCCATCCCAGGCTTACCGCCAGGGCAACCACTATGGGAACCATGGGGACCACTTCCTCGAAAGATCCCACCAGCGCTCCGAGAGCCATGAATACCAGCGTAACGACTGTCATCAGTCTGTAGCGGGAGGCTCCGTATCTGTGAGCTATACCTTCAAGCATGTAATTCAGGATACCGCTTTTATCGAGACAGGTAAACGCGCCTCCGATCACCAGAAGAAATATGATGATAGCTATCAGGGTGCCGGATCCATTAGCTCCAAGCACAAGGAAGGGCGAAAGTATCCATTTCCAGAAGGGAAGGTTTCCGTCAACATAGCTGAAGCCGGCTTCGGTATCTATTATTGTGTTCCCGGCCTCGTTTATAGTTCTAGCGTATTCCCCGGAGGGCACGATGAAGGTCAGAACGTAGGAGAGCACCATGAGGCTGAAGATGACGGCTATGGCAGTGATAAAGGATTTGACGCTTATGTCTATGGAGACCTTGTTCTTCATCATCCCACCTCCCGGATTATGTATTTGTAGAAATCGACAGCTGGTTCGAGGCAGCTGAGATCCACGCTTTCGTTGATGCCGTGGATGGAAGCCATCTGCTGGTCATCTATCTTGAAGGGCGCAAATCTGATGCAGCAGTCACGGACTCTGGACATATATCTGGCGTCACTGGCGCCGGTCATGAGATAAGGTGAGGTGAGCACCCCGGGAAAGACTTCATTTACAGCTTTTTCCACCAGCCTGAAGCCATCGCTTCTGAAGTCTGAAATGGCAGATGAAAAGCCGGGATCCAGCACTTCAACCTCTATGTTGAAGCGCCTGGCGTATCTTTTTACCTCCTTAAGGCTTTCTTCCAAAGGCTGATGGTGTGAGTATCTCATGTTGCCTATGACGTAGGCTTCTTCAGGAAGCACGTTGTTTCCCTCTGAACCTTTGGCGACTGTAAAGGCAAGGGTGGTGCTTATGAGAGAAGCAGCCATGGGTGAAAGTGACTTCATGACTTTTGCAAGGACACCGCGGTATTTTTCGGGTCTTGCCATGAACTTGGCCTGGATGCCGTCCATGGTGGGAGCCAGGCGTTTAAGCATCTCGCAGGTAACGTCTGAAAGTTCTGCTTTGAAGACGTCGTTTCTGTCTATGGCAGCCATAAACTTGCCAAGGCGCACCAGAGGAGTGTTCTTACCCGGCGCTGAGGCGTGGCCTCCTGTAGAGCGGGCGGTGAACTTTATGTCCGCGCAGCCTTTTTCGCCGACTCCGATCATGGCAAAAGTACCCTTGGCGCCGCCAATGGGTTCATCCAGGATCATGCCGCCTTCATCCAGCACCAGATCGAAGCGGAGACCCTGATCCGCCATGTATTTTGAAAGCCAGTCAGCGCCTGCTCCGTCGGTCTCTTCTGTACATGCGGATTCGAACCATACGTCATATTCGGGGACAAAGCCATCTGCTGCCAGTTCATCTGCTGCCTGGAACATTGCCCAGAGCTCGCCTTTGTCGTCGATGGCGCCTCTGCCCCAGACCTTTCCTTCAGCGATCTCGCCGCTGAAGGGAGGATATTTCCATTCTCCTGTGGCTTCCACCACGTCGTGATGGTTCATGAGAAGCAGCTTCTGTCCTGGGTTCTTTCCGGGCCAGCGCATGATGAAACTGCCTTCGTGCTCGAAGAAACTGCAGACGCCGAAAATGTGAGGGAAGAGTTCCCTCATGAGTTTATGGAATTCCAGAAATTTGGTCTTGTCAATCTGACCGTTTTCTGAAATGGTTTCGTGTTTTATCATCTGTGAAAGCCTGCGGGCGTATATTCCGGTGCGTTCGTTCATGTTAAGCCTCCCTTTCAGATGGTTATGATAAAGTCAGTGATATGGCTCCTTATAAACAAAAAGTATATGCCGAAAGCCAGCGCGATGTAGGGGACCATAGGTCTGGTCTCCCTGAGCTGTATTTTTTGACGCATGAGCAAATATGCAAAGTGAAGTCCGCTGAGGACTGTACTGAGTACGAAGATGATCAGCACGCCATAGAGCCCTGTGAGGAAACCGATGGCGGTGAAAAGCTTGATATCAGCGCCTCCCAGTACCCATTTTTTGTAAATGGCTCTGGAGAACAGAGCTATTATCAGCATGAGGATCAGACCTGCCGCAGCTCCCATCAGTGAATCGTAGACCGCGTGGCGGTGATAAAGAGCTATCTTCTGAGGCAGAAAGCCCAGGCCTGTGAGAACCAGGAGCATGATCAGCTGATCCGGAACTATCATGTATTTTATGTCGGCTATGGACATCAGAAGGAGCAGCCAGAGAGCGATGACCACCGGAAGCGCGATGGAGATATCCCTGACGCCCATGTAGATACCAAGGGCAATGAAAAGCCCGGTGAATACGTATTTCCAGGGCACAGACTTCACCCTCTGCGTGGACATATCCTTAAGCTCCTCGGAGGGTTCCTCACCGTAATCCGTGAGCCAGGCTGCAGGTATTCTGTTGAAAACGTACACTGCGCCGCTGCCCAGGATGACTCCCAGAACTATGGCCACGGCACAGGTGATCAGTATCTGAAGCGGTAATGTCATTTCTGTCCTTTCTCATTATCCCCCAATACACCTTTTGCTGATTTGATTTTATCATAAACGCGCATACAAGACAATAAAGTTTGCCATCAGGCGGCCGATGTGATAAAATATACAAGATAATGGAAAAGAATTTTTTGATCAAAATAGCATATGACGGATCCTGCTTCAGCGGCTGGCAGAGACAGCCTGATAAGAGGACAGTCCAGGGTACTCTGGAGGAAGCTCTTAAGGTCTTCACAGGCACTGAGATCAAGCTGAACGGCACATCCAGAACGGATGCGGGAGTTCATGCTCTTGGTCAGTGCGCATCTTTCAAAGGAGACTTCGGCATACCGGCTGACGGACTCATGAGAGCCGTGAACAATCTCCTGGCAGGAGGCATGAACAAAAAGAATCCGGTGGGTGACTGCGAGATACTGAGCATTGATGAGATGCCCATGGATTTTCATGCCAGGTTCGACTGTAAAGGCAAGACCTACCGCTACGTGATCTACAGCGGAGAGAAGGACATCTTCAGAAGGAACTATGCCTACTGGATGCCTCAGCTTCCGGACGTGGAAAGGATGAGAGAGGCAGCAGCTTATCTCCTGGGGACACATGACTTCGCAGCCTTCCAGTCATCGGGAGGAAATGAGCGGGAGACCACCGTCAGGACCATATCCGACGTGAAGATCATGGAAAACGACGGAGACATATGGATAGAAGTTACCGGAGACGGTTTCCTCTACAACATGGTGAGGATCATCACGGGAACGCTTGCAGAGATCGGCACCGGAAAGAAGGAGCCGGCAGAAATGAAGGAAATAATAGAGAGCCTGGACAGGGCAAGGGCGGGGCACACTGCACCGGCAGAAGGGCTTTATCTCAAGGAAATATACTTTTAGGAGGCAAACATGGCAAGACCTACATGGGACGAATACTATATGCAGATGGCAGAGCTGGCAGCCACCAGATCAACATGCCTTAGAAGAAACGTGGGAGCGGTTATCGTTGTGGATAACCATGCAGTAGCTACCGGATATAACGGAGCTCCCAAGGGAGTTAAGCACTGCGCGGAGATCGGCGGATGTCTGAGACAGAAACTGAACATCCCTTCCGGACAGAGACATGAACTCTGCAGAGCTCTTCACGCCGAGCAGAATGCCATCATCCAGGCAGCGGCCATGGGTCATGCTGTTGAAGGAGGCACAATCTACGTAACTCATCAGCCCTGCGTTATCTGCTCAAAGATGATTATTAACGCAGGCATCAAGAGAATCGTAGTCAAAGAAGGATATCCCGATGATATGGCTGTGGAGATCCTTGAAGAGGCAGGACTGAAGGCAGTCATGCTGGGAGATAAATAACTTTTGAGGCTGACCGGGGCAGATATCCGCCCCGGTTTTTGAATTTTAGTCTGATGAAGAAGATCACTTTGGGAGTTCTGGCGCACGTCGACGCCGGAAAGACAACTTTATCTGAAGGGATACTTTTCCTGACGGGAACCACCAGAAAGGTGGGGAGAGTGGACACCGGAGACACCTTCCTCGACACCGATCAGATGGAAAAGAACCGCGGCATAACCGTATTTTCAAAAGAGGCCAGATTCCGTGCAGGGGATCTGGAGGTGACGCTTGTAGATACGCCGGGTCATGCCGACTTCAGTTCAGAAATGGAAAGAGCTTTGTCCGTACTGGACCTGGCTCTTCTTGTGGTGAGCGGAGCAGAGGGAGTGCAGAGCCATACTCTGACGCTCCTTAAACTTTTCAAAGCTTACAGCATCCCTGTGATGGTCTTTGTGAATAAGATGGACATGCCGGGAACGGATGCCCGGGCTGTCCTTAAGGATATAAGGAAGCACCTCCCTGAAGCTGTTGATTTCACTGAGGTGGCTGAACTTCTGACAAAGGATCCTGAAACCTATGCGGTATATAAGACGTCTCCCGGAGCGATATTTTTGCCGGAAGCAGTAGCTGAAGAAGCTGCCACAGGTTCAGAAGAACTGATGGACAGATACATGGAGGGCGGCATAAGCGCAAAAGATGCTGTGAAAGCCATTTCAGACCGCAGGCTTTATCCCGTGGTCTTCGGTTCCGCGCTGAAGATGACAGGAATCGAGGAACTCCTGAAGGTGCTGGAAGTGTTTGCACCTGAAAAGAAGTACCCCGAGGAATTCAGCGCCACCGTATATAAGATCACCAGAGATGCCAACGGAAACAGACTGACGAACCTTAAGGTCACCGGCGGTATCCTTAAAAACAAGATGCAGCTTGAGACCGCTGTTCCATCAGATGAGGACGAGAATCCGGAACCTGAAAAGGTGGAGCAGATCAGGCTTTATAACGGCGACAAGTTCACCACCGCAAACCAGGCAGAAGCAGGCACTGTCTGCGCTGTTCTGGGGCTTAAGAATACGTACGCGGGACAAAGGTTGGGGAGCAGCCCGGAAGAAGCCGGAAAGCCCTTCATAGAGCCTGCGCTTACATATACTTTGAAGGCGCTGGGAAAAGAAGATCCGGTCTCAATGCTTCAGAAAATGAAGCAGCTTGAAGAGGAAGATCCGGCTCTTAAAGTCTCCTGGGAGGAACGCACCAGGGAGATCAGGGTCAGCATCATGGGAGAGCTGGAAAAGGATCTCCTGATCTACAGGATAAAGGAAAGATTTGGCATAGATGCAGAACTTGTAAGCGGCAAGGTGATCTACAAGGAAACCATCACAGAGCCGGTAATAGGCATTGGTCATTACGAACCCCTGAGGCATTATGCGGAAGTAAGGCTTCTGATGGAACCGCTTCCCGAGGGAGCAGGCCTGGTATTCGAATCTGCGGTATCAGAGGACGAACTGGACAGGAACTGGCAGAGACTAATCATGAAGCATTTGCTGGAAAGACGCCACAAAGGCACTCTCACGGGCTCGGAGATCACGGACATGAGGATCAGCATAATCGCCGGAAGAGCTCATCTGAAGCACACCGAAGGCGGTGATTTCAGACAGGCCACCTACAGGGCTGTGAGAAACGGCCTCAGGAAGGCATTGGATGAAGGAACCATGAAATTGCTGGAACCCATGTACGACTTCAGCATCACAGTAAATCAGAAATATATAGGCCGCGTTATGACGGATATGGACAGGCTGGGGGCAAGCTGCAGACTGGAGGACAGCGGTCAGCCCAGTATGGCACTTCTCAAGGGCAGAGGTCCGGTATCTACTTTAAGCGAATACCAGATGGAACTGAATGCCTTTTCAGAAGGTTCAGGCAGGTTCATGGCGCTTCCCGGAGGATATGGTCCATGTCATGATCAGGACGAGGTGGTTTCAGCTGCAGGCTATGATCCTGACAGCGATATATACAATCCCTGTGGCTCAGTGTTCACGGATCACGGCGCAGGCGTCTACGTAGACTGGGATAAGGTGGAAGAACTGGCTCATACCGAAGGCGGTCTGAGAGGTACAAAGGAAAACCTGAACGAAGCACAGCCGGCAGAAACCGTTAAGGTGCCTCATGGCAAGACCGCAAATGACGAAAAGACTCTGAAGGCCATATTTGAGAAGACCTACGGCGTGAGCAAGAGGGACGAGCAGCTCCTGAAGGAAGCCAGGTCCAGAGCCACCAGGGTGAAGGAAGCGGAGGACAACTTCCCTTCACCTAACAGAAAGACCCGTCGGGGCAAGGGACGTTCCTACCTTGTGATCGACGGATACAACGTGATCTTTGCATGGGATGAACTGAAGGCACTGAGGGATTCGAACATAGACAGCGCCAGAGAAGCTTTTATCGAGGTCCTGCAGAATTATCAGGGCTTTACAGGCACCGGGGTGACCATCGTTTTCGACGGTTACAGAGTTAAGGGAAACATCGGATCCAGGCATAAATACGGAGACGTGAACGTAGTATATACGAAAGAAGGAGAGACTGCCGACAGGTTCATAGAAGAATTCGCCTTTGAAAAGGGAAGGGAATACGATATAACCGTCGTAACTTCTGACAGACCGGTGCAGATGTCCGCTCTGGGAGACGGAGCAGGAAGGCTTTCGGCCAGGGAATTGCACGATTTGGTAGCGTCGGCATCCGGCGAGATCCTGAGAGAAATAGAAAAATACAGGTTTTCCCACAACAGACCCTTCGAAAAAGCCTTTGAAGGAGAGGAACAAAAGTAACTTTATGTGGATAAACCCATGGACTTTATGATATAATATTCATTTAGG
>CACYYH010000061.1 GCA_902778565.1 uncultured Eubacteriales bacterium | reverse complement strand
AAGCCATCATCAAGAAGAGCGGACATCTTGCCCCTCTCCTCGTCTGTGAATCCCGCATTTCTTCTGTTGGTCTTGGGATTCTTCAGGTCGATCTCTTTATGAGCCACGTTGAGATCCCCGCAGAAAATCACCGGCTTGGTCTTCTCAAGTTCCTTGAGATAGGCTTTGAAATCATCTTCCCATTTCATGCGGTAATCCAGTCTTCTCAGCTCGTCCTGTGAGTTGGGCACATATACGGTGATCAGATAAAAATCTTCGAATTCCAGGGTTATGACCCTTCCCTCGTGATCATGCTCATCTATTCCGATGCCGTACCTCACCGACAGCGGCTCCTTTTTCGTAAAGATCGCAGTGCCTGAATAACCCTTCTTATCGGCATAGCACCAGTATTGATGGTATCCGGGAAGATCCATCTCTATCTGCCCCTCCTGGAGTTTTGTTTCCTGAAGGCAAAAGCAGTCTGCATCGATCTCCTTAAAGAACTCCATAAAGTTCTTTCCCATTATGGCTCTGAGGCCGTTGACATTCCATGATATGAGTTTCATTATCTTTTCCGCCAAACTAATACTTGAAATTGTTTTGTTGATGTGATATTATATCTCTGTTCGTCGGGGCGTGGCTCAGCTTGGTAGAGCGCTACGTTCGGGACGTAGAGGCCGCAGGTTCAAATCCTGTCGCCCCGACCATATGGAGTTCTGCATATGCAGGACTCTTTTTTTATCCCAGTTTGAGTTTGTAGATGTCCATGGGTTCCTCATGGACGTTTTCCATATAGTCCAGAAGTTCATCCGGCTCTTCGAAAATACCGTAAAGGTTTCCGCATTCCCTTTTCATGAATCCTTTGTCCATGCTCTGGTCCATAAGCGCTTTGAGAGCATCAAAATATCCTTCCACGTTAAGTACCGCGATGGGTTTATTCAGCTGTCCCAGCTGCTTAAGGGTGAAGGTCTCAAAGAATTCCTCGAAAGTTCCTACTCCTCCGGGAAGGATCACGAAAGCGTCCGCCAGTTCCACCATGATCTTCTTTCTTTCCCTCATGTCATCGGTAAAGATGAACTCTGTGGATTCCTTGTGGAGGATCCCCGGAAGATCAAAAAATCTCGGCGCCACTCCCACGGATTCACCGCCTTCTGACTCAAGGCCCCTGACGCATGCGCCCATCAGTCCCTGGTCACCGCCTCCAAAAACAAGGCTGTGGCCCCTGAGGGCCATTTTTTTGCCTAGTTCAAAGGCTTTATCAAAATAGATTTGTTCCAGGTCCGGGCTCGATGCCCCGTACATACATATCCTCAAAGATCTTCCTCCCACCGTTCAGTGTTCTTCTTATCTTCTCTTATCCTGCCTATCACGTAATAGCAGACACCGCTGTTATATCCAAGGCTCATTAGTCTTCTTCCGACTTTGCTCAGGAACTTGTCGTCTATTTCCTTCCCCTTGGCCAGCTGCTCATCTGCCATCTTAAAGCCTGTGTTCAGGGCTCTTTCCCTGTCAAAGGATCCGGGATCAGTTCCGGACTCTTCTTCATCCAGATGCAGGTCCATGGCCTCTTCAGCCATGTCTTTAGTGATTCCCTTTTCTCTGAGCGCCCTGAGGATCCTCGAAGAGGACCAGTTCTTCCTGGCGGAGGACCTTATGAACTCCTCTGAGAATCTTCTGTCGTCTATGTAGCCAAAGGTTTCCAGTTCCTCAATGGTCTCTGAGATCTCATCGCTGTCATAGTCAAGTTCAGCCAGAGCTTTTGTCAGTTCTGCCTTCGACCTCATTCTGTAATTCAGTTTGCTCAGGGCCGTTTCCATGCAGGTACGCTTCGCCATGACTACTCCACAAATCTTATATCGTCATCTTCCCCTGCCGTACAGTATGCAAGGTAGATATCCGGTCCGATGGGTTCATCCTTCACATAGACCTTCTCACCGGTTCCCGGTAAGGTGACCTCAATATTGAGACGTCCGTCATCTCCGACGAAATTCGGCATTTTACCGTAAAAGCCTTCCCCCGTATACTTCCCCAAAGCCTCTCTGTGGGCCCAGATCCTGAAAAAGCCTTCTGTACCGTACTTTTCACAGAAGTCCTGTTCATTCGGAGTGTAATATCTCCTGATTATGTTGTCATATTTTCTGACGTTCATCTCCTGTCCCACCTGGATGTCTATACCGCAGGGAGCGTCCCCCACCATGCACACCCAAAGCATGCCGGAGTGGCTTACGTTGAAATGAACAGGCAGATCAGCGAAATAGGGCTTTCCCCTTTCCGCTTCGCTCCACCTGTTCACCTTATCGTCAAAATCAATACCTTTTTGGGAACAATAATTAATGACCGCGTCCTTTGCCAGTTCATGAGACAACTCTTCGCCTGACGTGGTCCCTTCATAGATATAAACGTTAAAAGTCATTATTTGTTTTCCTTCTCGCTGAGTCTCTCAAGAACTCTCTTGTATCCGTCAGCTCCGTATACCAGACATTTGTTGATCCTGGAAATGGTGGCTGTGGAAGCATTCGTTTCCTGAGCGATCTCCATGTAAGTCTTCTTTTCTGACAGCAGCTTGGCAACTCTCAGTCTCTGTGCAATGGAATATATCTCGTTTATGGTGCAGATATCCTCAAAAAATCTGTAGCAATCCTCTATATCCTCTAAAGTCAGCACAGCCTCGAATAACTCATCTATATCCTCTCTCTGGAATCTGGATTCGTAAGCCATAATTTACCTCCTGGCTCTTTTATATTTTACTACTGTAAACTCTAAAAGTATTATATTACAATGTTAGTTTTTAGTCAATCATGTTTTCAACTATAAACTGCATTCTTTTTTGACCCTGCCAGAACTGAGTTTCCAATGATCCGGCTATATCATGTTTTTCACCGTCGTTCAGCATGCAGGAGTATTCCTCAGCCTTGTTGAAAAGTACGCAATTGATGTATCTGCTGCCCTCATGCACCGTGAACCTGGCGTGTTTTCCATCTGCTCCCATATACCTTGCGTCTCTTAAACGGACGTTTCGGATGCGGAATACCGGTTTCGGATTTCCGTTGCCAAAAGGAGAAAGAAGCTCCAGCTTATCTGCAAGTTCAGGAGTTACTTCATCCGGATCAAGATCCATATCCCAAAGGTATTTCTTTTCGAAAACCTCCGGATCGGATCCCTTTATTACGCCGATATCTCTGATGAGCCCTTCCTTCAGTTCCTCAAAGTCCTCTTCTTTCATGGTGAAACCGCATGCGCCGCTGTGACCGCCGAATTTGATGAACAGTTCCTCGTGTTTTTTCAGCATTTCATAGAGGTTTATGCCTTCAATGCTTCTTCCTGTCCCTTTAAGCAGACCCTCTTCTCCCTGAGAAGGCATGCAGATCACGGTAGGCCTGTAGAAATGATCCTTTATCTTGCCTGCAACGATACCTGCGATCCCCTCATGGGCATCGTCGCATCTGATTATCATGAAGTCTTCGTTTTCTGCCAGTTCCATGCAGGATCTGTACGTCTCCGTCTGGATCCTCTTTCTCTCCTTGTTCTTGAAGATGATATCATCCACGATATCTGATAGTTCCCTGTCGTTTCCTTCAGAAAGAAGCAGCTTTACTGCCAAGGATGCGTCCTCTATCCTTCCCGAAGCGTTGAGATGAGGCACGATTATGAAACCTACGTTTTCAGAACTGACATTTCCCGGTGTAAGCCCTGCTCCGGCTATCAGCTTCTTCAGTCCGGGCCTCATACCCTGATTTATGACCTTAAGGCCATACTTCACCAGAGTTCTGTTTTCATCCACAAGAGGCATAATATCTCCGATAGTTCCTATGGCCACCAGGTCCAGTACTTCAGAAAGGATGGACTTAGGGAGACCCGCCTTCTTCTGAAGGGTCTGAGCCAGTTTGAAAGCCACTCCGCAGCCGCAAAGCTCCTTAAAAGGATATTCGCTTCCCGGCTTCTTGGGATTGATCAGAAGGCATTCAGCCATGGTATCCGTGATGGTATGATGATCGGTGACCAGTACCTTCATGCCCAGTTCTTCGGCATATCTGACTTCATCTTTGGACACGCTTCCGCAGTCTACGGTCACTATCAGGTCAAAGCCCTTATCGTGGATGAATCTTATGGCTTCCGGGTTAAGTCCATAGCCTTCGCCGAACCTGGACGGAATATAGTAATCCAGGTCCTCAGGTCTGTCCTTCATGAGGTGACCCAGTACGCTCATCATGAGGGTGGTGGCAGTGATGCCGTCAGCATCATAGTCACCGTATATCATGATCCTGGAGCCGTTCCTGATTTCATGCAATATAAGATCCGCACCTGCTTCCATATCAGGAAGCAAGAGCGGATCGTATGTTTTCCTCGGTTTAGGCGATAAGAATTCCTGAATCTCTTCCTCGGAATCTATCCCCCTCTTTGATAATAATGTTTTGATTATATTATTGATTTCCATGTCATATTTTTAGAAGTATCCCATGGGATCCACATATTCTCCGTTGATACGGACTTCGAAGTGCAGATGCGGACCTGTGGAATTTCCGGTGCTGCCTACAAAGCCAATAAGCTCACCTCTTGATACTTCCTGTCCGGAGTAGCAGTTATATCCGCTGAGATGTCCGTACAGTGTAACTATACCGCTGCCGTGGTCTATCATAATGCAGTTTCCGTAACCACCGTACCAGTCAGCCATGATGACCTTACCTGATGCTGCTGCAACAACATTGGCTCCGGAAGATGCGGCTATATCAGTTCCGGTATGTAACTTCCAGTATCCGAATATAGGGTGGATCCTCCATCCGAATGAGTCAGAGATATATGTCGATGAAGGTGCGGGCCAAGCAAAAGTTCCTCCTTCGTATACTCTCTGCATATCCTGCAGTTCTTTGATCTGAGCGACAAGAGCGTCAGCATCTGCCTGGAGCTGAGCGTCCTTTTCCTCAAGTTTCTGCTTTTCTGCATCAAGCTCTCCCTGCTTGACGTTCAGGTTTTCCTTTTCAACTTCAAGCTCGCCCATCTGGACTTTGAGCTGTTCCTGGTAAGCGACGAGATTCTGCTCCTCTTCACGAAGCTGCTTCTTCTCCTCTTCCAGTTTCTTCTGCTCTTCCTGAAGCTGTCTTAACAGATCAACGTCATTCTCATATATCCTCTGGATCATTTCCACGTTGGAAACGAACTCAGAGATACTGTTGGAACCCATCAGTACGTCCACGAATCCTACGGATCCATTTTTGTACATAACCGTAAGTCTGGCATTGAGACCATCGATCCTCTTCTGGATCTCTTTCTTTTTCTTCTCTATCTCAGCCTGCTTGTTTTTGATATCTTCCTTCTTGGCTTCGATAAGAGCCAGAGTCTCGTTGACCTCAGCTTCCTTCTGCGAAATGCTGTAGTTTATGTCATCGATCTCGCCCTGGATGGATTCTATCTTCGCTGCAACATCAGCGAGTTCATTCTGGACCTCTTCCTGCTGCTGCTTGATATCGTCGACCTCGTTCTCTTTCTGATCTATCTGATCTTCTATATCATCCGCATAGGACAAATCGCTTCCCGCGCCTGCATTGAATTCTCCTGCAGGAACCACAATGAAGGCCATGATCAGGGTAAGTATGAGCAGAATGGATATTCTTTTATCTGATTTTTTAGTTTTCATTCCCCAACTCCAAAAAACCTTTATTATGCTTTAAGATACCTTCTCATTGATACGATGCTGCCCCATGCTCCTATGGAACATCCAAGGGCAACGAATATGATCAGCAGATTGACCGTCATGTACTGAACGGAGATCAGCGGGCTGGATACGATGGCAAATACCTGATCCCCCACTGCTGCCACGATCTGCTTGTAGATAAGAGCTATCGCTCCGCCGGCGATCAGCGAAGCTATCAGACCTATTATGATGCCTTCCACCATAAACGGTCCTCGTATGAACCAGTTATTGGCACCCACGTATTTCATGATATGTATCTCGTCCGCTCTGGCCATAACGGTGAGCTTGATAGTGTTGGATACAACGACGACGGATACGATCACCAGAAATGCCATGATGATCATTCCCGCTATCTGAAGGAAGTGGGTTATCCTTGTGAGTTTATCAACAGTATCCTTGTAATACTGTACGTCTTCGATTATGTCGAACTTTCCGGCAAAGGAAGCAACGCTTCCCGCGTCATCCAGTGATTCAACGCTTATCATGAGGGATGCCGGAAGCGGGTTGTCTCCCAGGGAATCCAGAAGGTAACCTGACTCTCCCCAGCGTTCTTTCATGATCTTAAGAGCGTCTTCCTGACTTCTGTACTCCACGGAAGTTACTCCTGGTTGTGCCTCGATCTGCGCTTTCACTTCCTGTACCTGCTGTTCAGATGTGCCGTCTACAATGAAGACTTCCACCTGGTCGTAGTCCTGTTTAACTATCTCAGTAAAGAGATTGATGTTAACGACTATGATGAAGACCAGTCCGAGGATCAGAAGCATGGCCAGTATGGAAAAGATGGAGGCTGCGCTCATTCCGCGGTTTCTGAAGATCTGAACGAATGCCTGCTTTATGTTATAGAATAAGCTGGATATCATTCTTCATCACCTCCCATCGGTCCTTCATAGGCCTGTTTGCTGTCGTGTATCACGCGGCCTCTGTCGATCGCGATTATCCTCTTGTCCATGCGGTTAACGATGTCCTTGGCATGTGTTACCATAAGAACCGTTGTGCCTCTCATGTTGATCTGATCCAGAAGATCCATGATACCCCATGCGGTGGCAGGGTCCAGATTTCCGGTAGGCTCGTCAGCGATAAGGACCTGAGGGTTGTTCACCAGAGCTCTGGCGATGGCAACTCTCTGCTGCTCGCCGCCTGCCAGTTCGTGCGGATACTTGTCAGCCTTATCGGAGATCCCCACAAGGCTCAGTATCTGGGGCACCTGCTTGCGGATCAGGCTGCCCGGCTTATGAAGCACTTCCATGGCAAATGCAACGTTCTCATAAGCTGTCTTTTTAGGAAGGAGCTTGAAGTCCTGGAACACTGTTCCTATCTTTCTTCTGTACTTGGGCACCATCCTGTTGGAAAGCTTATTGACGTGATAATCTCCCACTATAATGTCTCCCGTGTCGGGATCCAGGTCCTTCAGCATCAGCTTGATAAAGGTCGACTTACCTGCGCCGGACGGTCCCACAAGGAAAACGAATTCCCCTTTGTCTATATTCACGTTGACATCGTCCAGACCTACGCCGGGGCGATATAACTTTGTGACGTGATCAAATTTAATCAATGTTATACCTCCAGATGATATACTACGAAACATTATACTATATTTAGTATAAAAAAGAAAGTATAAAATACAATATTCACATAATCTACACTTCTTTATTTAATTGCAAATGCTGTTCATATCATATCATCGATCATAATACTTATCTTTCTTCATCCTGCAGCCACTCCTGCTTCGATCCACTTTTCTCCTACCCGTTCAAGGACTTCTTTGTAAGCTTTTTCTTCCGCTTCATTCAGTCCTCTCTTCTCCCACTCGATCAGTTGTCTGTCGATGTCAAGATATCCGGTACTGATTTCCCTGAATACCTCGTTCTGCTTTTCATCAGTCTCATCATATGACTTCAGAAACTCCAGATATTCGTATGCTGTCTCTTCGTATGACTCCAGAAGTTCCATGAACTCCGGAGATATCGCAGTATCACCGCTTTCTTCAAGCGGGCTCTTCGAAACGTCTGCAGAATCATCCCAGTATTTTTCCGGATCTATCGCTTCACCGTTCAGACGGAGTTCAAAATGCAGATGCGGTCCTGTGGACATTCCCGTAGAGCCGACGGTGCCTATTACAGTACCG
>CACYYH010000060.1 GCA_902778565.1 uncultured Eubacteriales bacterium | reverse complement strand
CAGAAGGCAGGCATCAGGCCTGATGAGGAAGTTAAGCTCCAGAGATTCGAAGTCATAAGGCACAGGTGAGAAAAGATGGCAGTCTGCAAAGTATGTTTCAGACATTGTAATATTGGAGAGGGCACTCTGGGTTTCTGTGGAGCCAGGATCTGTCGGGAAGGAGAGGTCACAGCCGATAATTACGGCAGGATCACGTCCCTTGCGCTGGACCCCATAGAAAAGAAGCCCCTTAACAGGTTTCATCCCGGAAGCCTGGTGGTTTCCGTGGGAAGCTACGGCTGCAATCTCAGATGTCCTTTCTGCCAGAACAGTGAGATATCCTGGTCCGATGAGGCTTTGAGGCTCAGGGACAAGGCGGAATATCTGGCGCCGGAGGATCTGGCGGATATCGCTGCAAGATACCGGAACCGTGGAAACATCGGTCTGGCTTTCACGTACAACGAGCCGCTGATCGGCTACGAGTACGTCAGGGATGCAGCACGCCTCGTGCATGAACGCGGCATGAAGAACGTGCTGGTGACCAACGGTACTGCGAGTCTTGACGTGCTGGAAGAGCTTCTGCCATATATCGACGCCATGAACATAGATCTGAAAGGATTCACGGATCATTATTACAGCGACGTCCTGGGCGGCGACAGGCAGATGGTCATGGACTTCATAGAGAGGGCGGTGAAGGGCTGCCACGTGGAGCTCACGACTCTCATAGTGCCCAGTGAAAACGATAATGAAGAGGAGATCCGGGAGATGACAGGGTGGATAGCAGGACTGAAGAACGCTGAAGGCGAGAAGGTCGGGGCAGAGATACCTTTGCACGTGTCCAGGTTCTTCCCCAGATTCCGCATGACCGACAGAGATGCCACAGAAGTAAAGAAGGTTTACCGCCTGGCGGATACGGCGAGGGAAAGACTTAAATACGTATACACCGGCAACTGCTGAAAATGTCGCCCGGCAGGGGACCTCATATATCTCAGGCAGGTGATATACTGGTATCAGACAATATTTAAAAGGAGGACATACCATGGAAAGAACTATCCGTGTGACAGGCAGAGGCAAGATGAACGTAAAGCCTGATACCATCGAACTTAATATTTTTGTAAGCAAGGTTTACCCTGAGTACGCTGAGGCTATGGAGGCTTCGGCGGAGATGACGGAGGTGCTGAAGGCGGCTGCGGAGCACGCAGGCTTTGATCCACGGGATCTAAAGACCACAGGATTCTCCGTCAATATGAATTACGAGGGAGTTTATGACGAAAAGGGCAACTGGAAGAACAAATTCGCAGGCTACAGGTACGATCATAACCTGGCCCTGAGATTCGACGCTGACAACGTGAAGCTCGGGAAAATGCTCTGGGAACTTTCGGACTGCGGAGCAGATGCGGAGATATCCATCAACCATACCGTAAAAGACCCTGAGCCCATAAGAAACGAACTTCTGGCAAAGGCTGTAAAGGATTCGCGCACCAAGGCGGAAGTACTGGCGGCAGCATCCGGCGTCAGCCTTGGGGATATCATCAGCGTGGACTATTCCTGGGGTGAAATGCAGATATACAACAGAACTGTGGATAATTTGACCTTCGGAAGTAACTCTAAGATATCCATGACCGAGGAAAGCTTCGACATGGACATCGAGGCCGATGACATACATATCCGGGATACGGTGACGGTTATCTGGGAGATCAGGTGATATTGTAGGCGTTTTTCGGGTGTGATATAATTAATACAGTTATTTCGTAAGAAAAAGGAGGAGCTCAGTATGTACGGAGCAATTTTAGGAGATATAATCGGCAAACCCTACGAATTCCACAATGCGGTCAAGAGCAGAGATTTTGAACTGTTTAATGATGAGTCCGTGTTTTCGGATGACTCTGTCATGACCATCGCTGTGGCTGAAGCTCTTTTTAAGGTGATGGATGAGCGTGTCATGGTATTTACGCTGAAAGATCCTGAGATCGAAAATAAATTCAAGAATATACTGATAGACTCGCTTAAAAAATGGGGCCGCAAATACCCGGACGCAGGCTACGGCGGAAGATTTTACCAGTGGCTCATGTCGGACAAGAGAACGCCCTATCAGAGCTATGGAAACGGTTCAGCCATGAGAGTCTCAGCTGCAGGCTATGTGGCTGAAGACCTGGATACCACCATCAAAGTAGCCGCCTGGACGGCGGACGTGACCCACAACCACCACGAAGGTGTGAAGGGCGCGGAGGCAGTTGCCGCCTGCATCTTTATGGCAAGGAAGGGCTATACGAAGAAAGAAATAAAGGAATATATAGAGAAGGAATTCCATTATGATCTGTCCAGGACTGTGGATGAGATCAAGCCCGGCTATTCCTTTGACGTGAGCTGTCAGGGATCTGTCCCTGAGTCCATCATCTGCTTCCTTGAAGCCTACAGCTTTGAAAGCGCCATCAGAAACGCGGTATATCTGGGAGGAGATACGGACACCATGGGGGCTATCGCAGGCTCCATCGCAGAGGCTTATTACGGCGTTCCCCAAAGGCTCAAGGAAGAGTGCCTGAAGCGCATACCGCCTGACATGAAGGCGGTCCTTCTGGAGTTCATGGGCGATTAAAGGGAAAGAAGAGTGTATGAAATGAAAACTGCAATAGTATATTATTCACTGACAGGAAACTGCAAATACGCAGCCAGGATGACCGCAAGGCGTCTCAGCGCAGATCTCATAGAGATCGCGCCGGTGAATGCCTATCCTGAGAAAGGCTTTATGAAGTTTTTCCGCGGCGGTAAGAGCGCTGTCATGGGCGAAAAGCCGGCCCTTAAGCAGTACTATTTTGAGCCGGAAATGTATGACAGGGTGATCTTTTGCTTCCCTGTCTGGGCAGGCAACGTGACGCCGCCCATCCGGACCTTCATCGAGGAGAACCTCGATGCTCTCAAGGGCAAAAAACTTGCAGCCATTCTTTGCCACAGCGGCGGCGGTGGCAGCAAGACAATAGAAAAACTGAAAGAACTCCTGAAGGTGAGGGAACTTGAGGCAGAGCTTGAGCTGGTGGATCCCAGAGACAAGCCGGATGCCTCAAAGGACAAGGCCATCGAGGATTTCTGCATTGAACTGAAGAAATAACGGAAGAGAACGGTAACGACTGAAAGGAAAGAGACATGAGGATACAATACTGGTCTGATTATGCATGCCCCTACTGCTATATCGGGGAAACGAACCTGAGACACGCGCTGGACGAACTGGGCGTGAGCTACGTGTTCGAGATGAAGGCTTTTGAACTTAATCCTTACGCTAAAAAGAGCGCCGGAGGCGACATCGTCGCCATGTTTGCAGCTAAGTATCAACTGAACCTTGAGGATGCTCAGAAGCGCGTCGACAGTATAAACGAGATGGCCCGCGCGGCAGGACTTGAATTCGACTATGCGAAGGTTTTCCACACCAATACCTTTGATGCTCACAGGCTCACCAAGATGGCAATGGCCAAAGGCGGCACTGCCATGGCTGATCAGATGGCGGAGAGGCTCTATAAGGCATATTTTGCAGAAGGAGTGGACGTAGGTGATCAGGAGGTGCTGGTGAAACTGGGAACTGAAGCAGGGCTTGATGCCGCAGACATCAGGGCTATGCTTGAAGGTAAGGATTATTCGGACCAGGTGAGCCTGGACGAGAGACAGGCTCAGATGAACCGCATAAGCTCCGTGCCTTGCTTCATCATCGAAGACACGGTGGCTGTTCCCGGAGCCATGCCTAAGGAACAGTTCATGGAAGTCATAAAGAAATATTTCCCGGAGACAAATCAGGTAGCCATCTAGCGGCAGAACAGCGAGGGAATCATGTACAAAAAACAGGAAGTGTACGCTCTTCTGAATGAGCGCGGAATAGAATACGAAGCCATAGAGCACGAGGCGGTCTACAATATGGAAGAGGCCGACGCTCTTGAATTGCCTCACAGAGAGGCGGGCACCAAGAACCTTTTCATAAGAGACGATAAAAAGCGCAACTACTACGTGGTTTCGATACCTGAGCATGACAGGCTTGACCTGAAGGGTCTCAGGGAGAAGCTGGAGTCAAGACCGCTGAAATTCGCCCAGGACAATGAGCTCATGGATCTCATGGGACTCATCCCGGGGCAGGTGACGCCCTTCGGAACTCTGAACGACACCGAGCACAAGGTCAAAGTCCTGATCTCGGATTATTTCAGAGGCGGGCTCATGGATGCGCATCCCAACGACAACACTGCCACGATCATACTGAAGGCTGACGACGTGGTGGAAGTCCTGAAGAGCTTCGGGGTGGATATCAGCTATATAAAACTATGAAAAAAGCTGTTGACCGGCAGGAAAAACTGCCGGTTTTTTTATGCTCTGAAGTTAAGGAAGAAGGAGTTTTATATATTTTCAGAATTTTCTGAAAATTCACTTGACAAGGGAATCTCTGAGGTATAATATAGCACCATAAGCATTTTATAAGCCGCTGCCGGCGGACATCATAGGCGGACTTATTCAAGGAGTGCCGGCATCGCATAAGTGCTTATACATCAACAGCTTTGGGAGGCTTTTTATGAACACTAAACTTATTTCCATCATCATGCTGGTCATATTCTTTACAGTGATGATCGCAGTGGGCATTTCCACCAGAAAAAAGGCCAGGACCGTAGACGGCTTCGTACTCGGCGGCAGAAAAGCGGGTCCCTGGATCACTGCATTCGCTTTCGGTACTTCATACTTTTCAGCGGTCATCTTCGTAGGATATGCGGGACAGTTCGGCTGGAACTTCGGACTGGCTTCCACCTGGGCAGGACTGGGCAATGCCTTCATCGGTTCGCTCATGGCCTGGAACATTCTGGGACGCCGCACCAGGATCATGACTCAGCACCTTGATGCCAAGACGATGCCGGACTTCTTCGGCAAACGTTTTGACTCAGTCAATATGAAAGTCATCGCATCCGTGATCGTTTTCGTGTTCCTTATTCCTTATACCGCCTCCCTGTATAACGGACTTTCCAGTCTTTTCGGCCTTGTATTCGACGTTCCTTACTGGGCAGTCATCGTGCTGATGGCAGTGCTCACCGGGATCTACGTCATCTTCGGCGGATACATGGCTACCGCAGTCAACGACTTCATCCAGGGCATTATCATGCTCTTCGGAATATGCGCTGTAATAGGTGCAGTGCTTAACGCAAACGGAGGCTTCATGGAAGCTGTTAAAACTCTTTCCGAAGTGCCGGCAGAAGGCTGGCAGGGAGGAGCCTTCACATCCTTCCTGGGACCCGATCCTCTGGCGCTCCTCTTTGTAGTGATGCTCACGTCACTCGGAACATGGGGACTTCCTCAGATGGTCAACAAATTCTATGCCATTAAGAGCGAAGGCGACATCCACAAAGGAACCGTCATTTCCACGGTATTCGCCATCATAGTTGCAGGCGGATGTTACTTCCTGGGAGGCTTCGGAAGACTCTATGCCGATGAGATCAGATATCAGGCAAACGGCGTTACGCCGCTGTTCGATACCATCGTTCCTTCGATGCTGGCCACACTTCCTGCCATCATCATCGCAGTGGTCATCGTGCTGGTGCTTTCAGCATCCATGTCAACGCTGTCATCTCTGGTACTCACATCCAGCTCCACATTCACGCTGGACGTGATCACGCCCATGAAGAAAAACAATATAAGAGAAGACGATCAGGTAAAGATCATGAGACTTCTCATCGTGTTCTTCATCATCGTTTCTGCGGTCATCGCAGTTATAAAAGATTCGCATCCTGAAATCACCTTCATCGCTCAGATGATGGGCGTTTCCTGGGGAGCTCTGGCGGGATCCTTCCTGGCTCCTTTCCTCTATGGTTTATACTGGAAACGCACCACGAAGGCTGCGTGCTATGTTTCCTTTGCATGGGGCTGCGCGCTGATGATAGTTCAGATGGCAGTTTCCCTTGGAGGCATCGACATCTCCGGATGGGGAACGGTACTCAGTTATCTCTTCGCATCATCCGTGCGTTCCGGCGTTGTAGCCATGGTTGGCGGACTGGTGATCGTACCTATAGTCAGCCTGTTCACCGCTTGTCAGGACAGGAAAGAGATGGACGAGCTGTTCTCATGCTATGACGAGAAGGTATCGGTTGCGAAAAAAGAGGCGCTGGACTGATTGAATCAAAAGATAATGCATCTGAAGGCGCTCGCGCTCAGTCCTCGCGCAGCGGTGCTAAGCTCCGGCGGCCACCCGCTGTGGCCTGCCGATCGCTAAGTACCGGCGCTGCGGAAAGCTTCAGATACATTACTTTTGATCAACATTGAAATTATATAGGTATGATCCCGGGTAAACTCGCAGCATAGCTGCTCAGACAGTACCCGGGATTTTTCATATTGTCCTTTATGCATTTCGCGGTGAACCGCAGTTGCTCCTGCGGAAACCGGAAAAGTATATATCAGTCCGGCGCTGGAGCGGTCACATATTGGTGGCTTGACGGTCGCTAAGTACCTGCGCTGCGGATAGTTTCAGATACATTATGCCAGTCAGCGCCAGGTGGATAGACCGGGAAAGTATATATAAGTCCGGCGCTTAGCGGATCTGGGTGTATTCTCATAAAAATTGGCGAAAGTATACCTCTTGGATTAAGGAATGCTAAATCAGGTATACCTTAGTTTTGCGGATCTATATTGGAATGAATAATATTCACTCAAATGGTGATAATTTGTATAGTATTCATGAAATAAGGGATATTTTGGCTGTTTTTCTTGATCCGCTGCAGAACAGAGATCAGTTGTGCACATAATTGTATACCTGTTTTGACAGTTATCATTTTTTAGGTATATTTCATTGGGATCCTGATAACAAATATCATATTATGGTATATATTCATGTTTAATAAATATGCAACCGATCTTAATGCTGCAGAAAGTATACGCAAGTTCCTGCCTTAATAAATAATTAATAATATTATAACCATTATTATTTTGACACGTGTGTTAAGGGTATGTTATATTAATCTTAGCAGAATATTAACACGAAAGTGTTTTGGGATAGACGGAGGAGTTTTATGTACAGAACAGATGGTAAGAGAGTTCATACAACAGATGCGATGTATGAGATCGTGCCTTACATCATGCCTAAGCGCTGGGATGCGTCTAACAGCATAAAGGTGGACATCGACCTGGAGAAGATGCAGGAATATGCCAGAAAGTGCCGTGCCAAGGGCATCAAGATGAGCCATATGTCCATACTGATCGCAGCTTACTTAAGGCTGGTATCGCAGAATCCTTTGCTGAACCGCTTTGCGATGAACAAAAAGATCTACGCCAGAAACCATTTCTGCGTGTGCTTTGTAACTCTCAAGCCCGGTAATGACACCGACACGGTGACCAAGGTGTATCTGGATCTGGACGATGACATCTTCACCGTTAACCAGAAGATCGAGGACGCCATCAACAAAGTACAGGTGCTGGAGGAAGACAACAGCATGGACGACTTCATGCATAAGCTTCTGGCGGTGCCTTTCCTTTGCAGGGGAGCGGTCGGCGCGCTGAAACTTTTGGACAAGTATTTCACCATGCCTTTCAAAGTGGTGGACATCAGTCCTTTCCATACTTCACTATTCGTGACCAACCTGGCGTCCATCAGAACTGATACGGTGAACCACCATCTTTACGAGTTCGGCACCACCGGCGTGTTCATCTCCATGGGCAAGCCCATAAAGAAGACCTATCTCGACGATGAGGGCAATCCTTATGAGAAAAAGATCATGGAGTTGGGTATCATGACCGACGAGCGTATCGCCAACGGCCACTATCTGGGCAGGTGCTTCAGAGAACTGGATAAGTACCTGAAGAATCCTGAGATCCTGGAAAAACCGCCTGCGGAGATCAAGTGGGACACCGACCTTAAGAAACCGGTAAAGTGGATAAGCAGATAAAAGAGAATAAAAAACGGCAGCCTGAGGGCTGAACTGGTAAACTAAAAGTAGACATGAAAAAAAGCATGTCTACTTTTTTCATGGTAAAATCATTTCGGGAGGTGGTTTAAATGGGAAGACCTAAA
>CACYYH010000059.1 GCA_902778565.1 uncultured Eubacteriales bacterium | reverse complement strand
CCTAACGCCTTGATTATCACATTCTTACGCTCGTCCAAATCAGCCTCCTCTTTTGAGAGTATGCCGGCCTTAACAAGTGTATTTACATAGGTATGATCCTCCGTAAGTTGAAGATAATCACCGTTTCTGTATAGATACACCCTACTGTCTCCGATATTGCCAATATAAGCTTTTCCCTTACGTACATATACTATGATCGCCGTGGTAGCCATGCCAAAGTTCTCTTTGTGTTCTCTGGCCATATCATATATCTTGGAGTTAGCTGCCTCAAAGGCATTTCTCATATATTCTACGATCTCGTATTTATCTTCCAGATAATTCAGCGAATGATTAACAACATAATTGGCGATTTCACTGACTGCAGTTCTGGAAGCGATCTCACCTGAGTTTCCTCCTCCTACGCCATCTGCCAGAATATAGACCTTGTCGTGCAGAAGCACAAAACAGGCGTCTTCATTGCTGGATCGTAATATACCTTTGTCTGTCTTGAATCCTACATGCATAGATCAAGCCTCCCTGATTAGTTTGCAAATATAGAAACCGTCCGTTCCTGTTTCCACAGGGTCCAGACATATTTCTTTCTCCTTTTGAAATCCCGGATGATTTTTAAGAAAGTACTCCACGACTTCCGTGTTTTCAGCCGGGTCGACGGTGCATGTGCTGTATACCAGCACTCCGCCTGCCTTAACGTATTTCGACACATTGTCGATTATTTGTTTCTGTATGCCGGTGAGCTCTGAGATGTCATACTCTTTTCTGTACTTTATCTCAGGCTTGCGTCCCAAAACTCCCAGTCCGGAGCAAGGAACGTCGCAAAGAACTCTGTCACACTTATCCATAAGTTCGGGAACCGGCTCTCTGGCATCTCCCAAGGCGGTCTTTACGATGCTTATGCCGTTTCTCCTGAAAAGCTCATCCATCAGCCTGAGCTTGTGCTCATATATATCAAAGGCGAAGATCTCGCCCTGATCTCCCATTGATTCCGCGATGGCTGCGGTCTTGCCGCCGGGGGCTGCACAGCAGTCTGCCACGGTCATGCCGCTCTTCGCGTCCAAAGTATCCGCCGCCAGTACCGATGCCTGGTCCTGCACTGCGAACTTTCCTTCTCTGAAGGCTTCCGTCTCCAGAATGCCTGTTCCGGAAGCGATCAGCGCCCTTTCGCTTATGTCTGAAGGTCTTACTTCGAAGCCCTGATCTATAAGCTCTGCCATCAGGCTTTCTCTATCCGTCTTAAGAAGGTTTGTCCTCAGACAAAGCTCAGGGGATCCGTTCACAGCTTCCATGTATTTTTCGGCCTTTTCATAGCCGTAAATGCTTATGAGAAGCTCTGCGATCCATTTTTCAACGGAATATCTGATGCTGATATATTCAGCGGGATCGTCGCTTTCAGGCTGCTTCAGGTGGTCCTTGCTTCTGTCCAGAGATCTCAGAACTCCATTGATGAAGCCTTCCTTGCCTCTGTCGAATTTTTTGGCCAGATCCACGGTCTCGGAACAGGCAGCATAGCCCGGTACCGAGTCCATGAAAAGTATCTGATAAGCACCCATCCTGAGGATGCTCAGCTCGCTGATCCTCAGCTTATTGAAGCCTTTACGTATGAACTGCTTCAGGTAATGATCCAGCAGATATTTGTTTTTTATGACTCCGTAGACCAGTTCCCTGACAAAGGCGGGATCGGTGGCTGCATTATCCTTTATATGTCTGTTCAGAGATATATTGGAGTATGAGCCGTTCTTTTCCACGTCGGTGAGGACCTGAAGAGCCGTCTTTCTGTTTATATCCATTATCTGAAGATCTGTCCTTTAGTCAGGGTATTTCCTCTGAAATAATCCGCCACGCTCATGCGTCTCTTGCCTGGCACCTGGATCTCGGTAACCCTGAGGGCCTTTCCGCCGCAGCCTACGGTGAAGCTTGAATCGTCAAGATCTATGATCTTTCCCTCATCTCCCTTATCCGTGGCCTTATCCAGGGCTTCCGCCTTCCAGAATTTCATGCTTTCGCCCTTGTCGTTGAAGACCGCATATGCTCCGGGCCAGGGATCGAAGGCTCTGATCCTGTTCACCAGCTGCTCCGGGCTCATCCTGAAGTTCAGGTGGCCGTCCTGCTTGCTGATCATGGGAGCGTAGGTGGAAATGTTGTCGTCCTGCTTTACGAACTCAGCCTTACCGACTTCGATGTCCTTGAGGGTCTCTATAAGGAGCTTTGAGCCTGCTTCAGCCAGTTTGTCGTGAAGCTGTTCAAAGTTCATGTCGCCGATCTCCACAGTCACCTTGGAGATCATGTCACCGGTGTCCAGTCCGGGACCCATCTGCATGATGGTGACTCCGGTCTCAAGATAGCCGTTCAGTATGGCGTGCTGTATGGGAGAAGCTCCCCTCAGCATGGGAAGAAGCGAAGCGTGCACGTTTACAGAACCGTATTTCGGCGCTTCCAGCACTTCCACAGGAAGGATCTGTCCGTAAGCGGCTACCACTGAAATGTCAGCATCTGCCTTCCTGAGAGTATCCAAAAACTCCTCATCACCCCTGACCCTGACGGGCTGAAGGACCGGGATACCATGCTTAAGAGCCAGTTCCTTTACAGGTGAAAACTGCACCTGCTTGCCCCTGCCTTTCTGCTTGTCTGGCTGGGTGACGCAAAGCACTACTTCGTGTCCGTTATCTATGAGTCCTTGTAAGATCACCGCCGCAAAATCCGGCGTACCCATGAATACTGTCTTCAAGCGGATCCCCCTTACTCTTCATCATCGAATTCGTCGTACTCCTCTTCATCCAGGGCTGCTTCCCTTAAGTTGGAGCACTTATCGGTATAAAGTATGCCGTCGAGATGGTCATACTCGTGCTGCATGACTCTGGCGTCAAAGCCTTCGAAATCGTATACTTTGCGTTCGCCGTTGATATCGGTTGCCTCCATCTTGATCCTTACGGATCTTTCAACGTCGCCCACCATGTCGGGAACGCTGAGGCAGCCTTCGATACCCAGTTCCTTTTCATCGCTCATCTCCAGCATGACTGGGTTGATCATGAAGTATACCTTTTCTTCATCATAGGGATCCGGCTGAGCCACGAAGATCCTTCTCATGACGCCTACCTGGGGGCCGGCGATGCCAACGCCCATGGATTCCCTCATAGTCTCCAGCATGTCCTGAAGAGTCTCCTTCAGTCTGGGGGTTATCTCTTTAACTTCTTTGCAATGCTTTCTTAATATCTCGTCACCTTCAGTGACTACGTTTCTGATCGCCATTCTTTACTCCTGAAATCTATATAATACTGTATGGATTGATATCTATCGTGATGTTTACGTCCGAACGCCTGGACAAGAGTTTTTTGCGGAACTGATCCAGGTAGTGTACGTATTCGTTTCTCTTTCCTCTGGGGGCTTTTATGAGGATGTACCTCCTGAAAGCGTCCTTTCCTTTGAAGTTTACTGCGTCCTTGGGATCCATTATCCTGTGGTCGCCGTCGGAGCCGAAGGTCTTCAGCATGTATTCCTTTGCTTCGTCGGCGGCTCTGGCAATGTCCTCTTCATCATCAGATGTGAAGTTCACCATTATCATGTCTCCGAAGGGCGGATATTCCAGGAAGGATCTTATCCTGGTCTCTTCTCTGAAAAAGCCTTCGAAATCGTTTCTCACGGCGTTTGTAAGAGCGTAGTTGTCGGGCTCGTAGGTCTGGATGACAACTCTGCCTCTTTCATCGCCTCTTCCGGCTCTTCCCGCCACCTGGGTCACCAGCTGGAAAGTCCTTTCCTCAGATCTGTAATCCGGGATGTTCAGCGTGGTATCCGCGGCTATGACTCCCACGACTCCCACGTTATCGAAGTCCAGACCCTTGGCCACAAGCTGTGTGCCTACCAGGATATCTGTTTCTCCGCTTCCGAAGCGGTCCAGGATCTTGTCCAGTTCTTTTCTGTCCTTGATGGAGTCTATATCCAGCCTCTCGGCTTTTTTGTCCGGGAAGGCTGCTTTTATCTGTTCCTCCACCTGCTCTGTGCCTATTCCGAAGTATCTGATATACTTGCTGCCGCAGGAAGGACAGGTCTTAGGCACAGGGTATTTCCTTCCGCAGTAATGGCATACCATGGCTTCGCCTTTTTTGTGGTATGTCAGGGAAATGCCGCATTCCGGGCACTTCATGACGTTTCCGCACTCCCTGCAGGAGATGAAGTTGGAATATCCTCTCCTGTTCTGCAAAAGGATCACCTGCCTGCCTTTATCAAAGGCATCTTCCATGCAGTCCATGAGCTTTCTGCTGAAGATGGAGCGGTTTCCGTCCCTCAGTTCCTTCCTCATGTCCACGGTCTCCATTATAGGAAGCGGCGTCTTGTTATATCTCTCTTTCAGCTCTATAAGCTGATATATTCCTTCCTTTGCCCTCTCATAGGAGGTGACCGAAGGAGTGGCTGAGCCAAGTATCAGGGCGCCTTTATGGGCCATGACGCGCTTGGCCGCCACTTCGTGTGTGTCGTACTTTGGAGTCATGTCCGCCTTGTAAGTGGCTTCGTGCTCCTCGTCCAGGATGATGCATCCGATCTTTTCCAAAGGCGCAAAAACTCCCATCCTGGCTCCGATGACTATCCTGGCCTCGCCCTTTCTTATCCTCATCCATTCGTCCGAGCGTTCCCTGGGGGTGAGCCTTGAATGGAGAACTGCCACGGCATCCTTTCCAAAGCGGCCGATGAACCTCTGGAGCAGTTGATGCGTCAGAGATATCTCAGGCACCAGCATTATGGCTCCCTTGCCCTTTGCCAGGCACTCCTCAATGGCCCTCATATAGACTTCAGTCTTTCCTGAGGAAGTAACACCATGAATGAGAAAAAAGCTCTCAGAACCGCTGTTTAAGGCTTTACAGAGCCTTTCAGCAGCGGCAGTCTGCTCCTTTGTGAGTTTTTCGGGCTTGATATAATCCGAAGTGATGTCCGCATATGGATCCTTCGGAGTTCCCCTCTTTCTGGGACCCAGCGGCGCGGTGAAAAGTCTGATGGCGTCGAAGTATCTTATGGCGTATCTGGACTTCATCCAGACAGCGGTGGATATAATTTCTTCCGTCAGACTGTCAGCCTCGTCCACGGACAAAATATCTCTTATCTTATTCTCAGGAACGTCAGAGTTCTCAGCTAAGCTGAAGACGTAACCGTCCTTTTCTCTGTTGCCGAAGGGCACCTTCACCTTAGAGCCCACCTTTACCTCCAGCTCCCCTGTTCCGTAGGTAAAGAAGTCATCTATGTAATTGCTCTTGTTTTCAACTATTACGTTTGCAAACATCCTTTTCCCCTTTATGCTGTCATCCTAAGTGCCTGTTAAAGCAGATGGATGTTGTTCTCCTCGCAGATCCTGACCTGTTCTGCAGGCCATACGGATACCTGTACCTCGCCGATGTGGGCTTTCCTCAGGAAGAACATGCAGAGTCTGCTCTGTCCGATACCTCCGCCGATGGTGAGCGGCAGCTCATCGTTCATGACTGCCTGCTGGTAAGGAAGCTCGGCTCTGTCCATGCAGTCTGCAAGCTCCAGCTGTCTTCTCATAGCCTCAGCGTCAACACGGATACCCATGGAACTGATCTCGAAGGATCTTTCCAGAAGATCGTTCCACAGAATGATGTCTCCGTTCAGCTCCCAGTCATCGTAGTCCGGAGATCTGCCGTCGTGCTTCTTGCCCGACTTGAGAGCTCCGCCGATCTTCATAAGGAAGATGGCTCCGTACTCTTCACAGGCCTTGTCTTCTCTCTCCTTGGGAGTGAGATCCGGATATCTGTCTTCCAGCTCCTGAGTCGTAATGAAGGTGATCTCGTTGGGGATCTCAGTTCTTACGTCCCTGTAAAGTCTGTTGACGTAGTCTCCCAGGTTCTTGATGCCGTCGTAGATGGTGATAACAGTCTCTCTGAGATAGTCTTCATTTCTCTGCTCTCTGGTGATGACCTTCTCCCAGTCCCACTGGTCAACGTAGATGGAATGAAGGTTGTCAAGTTCCTCATCGCGCCTTAAGGCGTTCATGTCAGTGTAGATGCCGTAGCCGGGCTCTACTCCGTATCTGCCCAGGGCATATCTTTTCCACTTGGCAAGGGACTGAACTACTTCTACGTTAAGCTCGTCCATGTCCTTTAATGTGAAGTGTACTCTTCTCTCAACGCCGTTAAGGTTATCGTTGAGACCTGTCTTGGGGTCTACGAAGAGAGGCGCTGAAACACGTCTCAGTTTGAGGCCGTAAGCAAGCTCCTGCTGGAAATAATCCTTGATCTTTTTGATCGCTCTCTGGCTCTCCATCAGGCTGAGAGGGCTTTCATAACCCTCGGGAACTAGTAATTTGCCATAAGTTTTGATCATTTATTTATCCTCCCATTTACTGAACTCACAGCCGCAGTAATTCTGTCTGTAGAGTTCATATTTTTTCGATAATTCTATAGAGCGCTGGAACCCGGCTTTTTTCTTGAAATCCATGTCCAGGAATTCCAGCTCATATATTTCTGCCAGCTGAGTACCAATAGCTGAGATCAGCTGATAATTCTTATGCGGACTGACAGTCAAAGTGGTACCGAAGATCGGGTAGCCCATGACCGTGGCAGCCTTGGCGGTCCTGTCCAGGCGAAGCTTGAAGCACTCTGTGCATCTCTCTCCGCCCTCGGGACAATCTTCAAGTCCTTTAGCCACGTCGAAGAAATCCTCCGGGAGATATTCTCCCTCGATGAAGATGACCTTGTCCTCTTCCGGAACGTCCTCGTTGAAAGCTTCGATGAACTTGATCTGGTTGGCCTTGCGCTTCTCGTACTCATCCCTGTCCGTGATGTTGGGATTATAGTAAAAGATGGTCACCTTATAGTCCGGCAGCAGCCTCTCTATGCATGCGGTGGAACAAGGTCCGCAGCAGGAATGAAGGAGTATCCTGCGCTTCTCCGGAGTCTCCTGCTCCTGCTGAAAAGCCTGTCTTTTTAATTTTTCTTCAGATTCCCTTTCAATGCAGGGAGCTGATTTCTTCATTTGACAATCTCCGGGATATGGATTAAATTAATCTTGGTGATCAGGGCGCAACAAAAATTGCCCCACTTTAACTAATACAGTATACCATATATTAATTGTAGAATCAAAGAATATTAGATAAAAATGAGCAAAAATCTTCCTCCCGAATTACGAGGAAAACGCTTCAATTCAATATCGGACTATCTTAAAGAGGAATTCGGCAAAAAGACCATCAAGCTGGCTATCGACGGCGGTTTCACCTGCCCTAACAGAGACGGCTCCAAAGGATCCGGAGGCTGCACTTTCTGTTCAGATACCGGCTCCGGCGAATTCAGCTCGGACATAGACGACCAGATCAGGCTGCTGTCGGACAAATGGCCTGATGCGGCATACCTCGCCTACTTCCAGAACCACACCAACACCTATGCTCCTGTGGAAGAACTTCGCGAAAAGTATTATTCAATACTTAAGGATCCCAGGATCAAAGGACTTGTCATAGGCACCCGTCCCGACTGTCTGGGAGATGAGGTGCTGGACCTGTTGTCTGAGATCAATTCCACACATTTCATGTGGGTGGAGCTGGGACTTCAGACCATACATGAAAAAACTGCCGAAAAAATCAACCGCTGCTATGGTCTTGATGAGTTTGACGAGGCTATGAATAAGTTGCGTTCCCGCGGGATACGCGCCGTGGTGCATCTGATCCTGGGCCTCCCCGGCGAGAGCCACGAGATGATGCTGGAATCTGTAAAATACGTAGCTTCAAAGCCCGGCCTCTTCGGCATGAAGCTGCACCTGATGAACCTGGTGAAAGGATCTGTGCTGGCAGCTATAGATCCCGGATACGTGAGCTTCCCGGACATACAGACCTACGTGGAGCTGGTGGTGGAATGTCTGGAACTGATACCGCCTTCGGTGACCATCCACCGCCTGACCGGCGACGCCCCGAGAGAGATACTCATCTCCCCTGTCTGGAGCTTCAACAAAAGAACGATACTGAATTCAATAAACGAGAGACTTAACCTGCTGGATACATGGCAGGGAAAGAAAGCTGAATTATGAAATGATTAAAAAAGGCCCGGCTTAGCGTGAACTGGTAAACTAAAAGTAGACATGAAAAAACCATGTCTACTTTTTTCATGGTAAAATCAGTTCAGGAGGTGATTCAATATGAGTAAATCCAGAGGA
>CACYYH010000058.1 GCA_902778565.1 uncultured Eubacteriales bacterium | reverse complement strand
CTTCGACGGCCTCGTGACCATCGGGGCATGTGATAACGTGCTGGCAGGTCTGTATCAGGGCATGGCCAGGGTAAACATTCCCTCTATGTGCGTTACAGCCGGATGCATGCAGGCAGGCCGCTACCGCGGGAATAAGTTCGTGGAGGCAGAGCTCGACGTAGCAGTCATGGGCGCAGAAGCGGACGAAGCCGTTCTGGAAATGGAAGAATGTGCATGCCCTTCATTCGGAGCCTGTCCGTCCATGGGAACGGCCAATACCATGCAGATGGCGGGCGAGGTACTGAATATGGTGCTTCCGGGCACCAGCACCGTACCGGCCACCGAATCCGAGAAACTCCGCAACGCCAGGATGGCGGGAAGGAAGATCGTGGAAATGACTCTGGCAGGCCGGAAACCTTCCGATCTGTGCACCAAGGAGACCTTCCTCAATGCCTGCGCTTTTGGCATGGCGGTAGCAGGGTCCACCAATCTTGTCCTGCATATCATGACCATAGCCAGGGAACTGGGGATCCTGATCACGCTGGATGATTTTGCAAGATATGCAGAGCGTATCCACTGCATTCTTGCCGTAATACCAAGCGGTCCGTATACAGTTGTGGACTTCCATTATGCGGGAGGGCCGCTGGCAATAATGAAAAACCTCGAAAGCGAGATAGACACGAGCGTGCCCACGATGCTGGGAGGCACCTGGGCCGATCTCATTAAAGATATTCCTTTGACGAAGAATGAAGTGATCCACACTCTGGACGACCCTGTTACAGACAGACCGGGGCTCAAGGTACTGCGCGGCAATCTCGCGCCGAACGGCGCCATCGTGCGGCCTACCGGAGTGCCGGAGGAGATGATGAGTTTCCGCGGGAAAGCTAAGATATTCACCAATGACATGGAGTCCTTTGCGGCAATACGCGACGGCAAGATCAAGCCGGGGGACATGATAGTGGTCCGTTATGAAGGAAGCCGCGGGGCACCGGGCATGAAAGAACTTATGCAGACATCTGACGCACTTCTGGGGTACGGCCTGCACCGGTCTGTGGGACTTGTGACGGACGCACGTTTCTCAGGCTTCAATTACGGTGCGATCATCGGTCATCTGACGCCGGAAGCCTATGACGGAGGACCGATCGCTCTGGTAGAAGAGGGTGACGAGATCAGTTTCGACATACGAAAGGGCACCGTAGAACTCCACGTCTCAGACGAGGTGCTTGAAGAACGTCGTAAGAGATGGGTACGCCCTGAACCTAAAGAAAAGAACGGCTTTATATACGTTTACTCAAAGAACTGCAGACCCGGCGATGAAGGCGGCGCCATGCAGCCCTGGGAGATATGAAGAACGATTTGAAAAAGGACATGTATATATAAAAAACTACCGTGAAATGGAGACGGAACAATGAGTTATTATCTTCTGGAGGAAAGAATACGGCCGTGCAATGCTGAAGACATCCACGGCGGTACGGACAGCAAATACGTTGCGGTTCTCACTACTCCTGAATGGAAAGAGGCGCGGGACAGTTTCGACATGGGTATCGAGCTGGAACCGGACGCAGGGAACATTCACAATACCAAGGCCGAGGTGAATTACGATTCACTTACGGGTACTTTTCTGATACCGGACAGGCATGATCTCAAAGAAAAGGATTCTCGTTTTGCCTTTGCTCTGGATGAAAAGGGTATAGTTTTCATAGACGACAGCGGCAAGGCGGAGGAGATGATCAACGTGATCCGCCGAACAAAACGATGGAGAGAACCCAGTCTGGAACGCTTCCTTTATGATTTCCTGGAGCAGATCGTGGATAATGATCTGGCACTTATGGAACGCTATGAAACTGATCTTGACCGCATAGAAGATGAGATCCTCTCCTCTGAAGGTCATGGAGACCTGGCAAGAGTCAATGAGATCCGGAGCGACGTCCGTGAACTGCTGGTACACTATGAGCAGATCATAGACATGACCCAGGAACTGGAGGAGAACGAGAATGGTTTCTTCAGCGAGGAAAACCTCAGATATATCCATCTTTTCATGAACCTCATGTCCAGAAGGCATGATTCAGCTGTTTCTCTCCGCGAGCATACCATGCAGGTGAGGGACCTTTATAACTCTCAGCTGGACGTGCGTCAGAACAGGACCATGACGCTTCTGACGGTAATCACCACCATATTCATGCCTCTGACCCTCATAGCAGGCTGGTACGGCATGAACTTCGTATTTATGCCGGAACTGACATGGAAATGGGGTTACCCCGTAGTCATCGCAGTCAGCGTAGCTATCGTCATCTTCTGTCTGATACTTTTCAGAAAGAAGAAATGGCTGTAAAGGCTTTTGGACCGGATAAAAAAATTTTATATAAATAACATTTTTTCAGGGAGGAATCGTTATGTCCTGTACAACAGTACTTGTGGGCCGCAAGGCCAGTAATGACGGATCGACCATCATCGGACGCACGGATGACGGCCATTTTGACGTAAAGAAGATGGTCGTTGTGGATCCGAAGACCGTCAAGAGAACATATACCAGCAAAATAGAGCACCTTACGATAGAGCTGCCTGAGAACCCCATGCGTTATACCGCATGCCCCAGCGTAAGCGAAGAAAAGGGCGTATGGGCTGCCAGCGGCATCAACGCAGCTAACGTAGCGATTACAGCTACTGAGACGATCACTACGAATCCCAGAGTCCAGGGAGCGGATCCTCTGGTGAAGTACCGGCCTAAGAAGGGGAGAAATACTAAGGAAGTTCCCGGCGGCATCTCTGAAGAGGATATCGTAACGGTGGTGCTTCCATATATAAAGAGCGCTAAGGAGGGCGTTAAGCGCCTGGCCGGACTTATTGAAAAGTACGGCACCAGCGAGATGAACGGCATAGCCTTCAGCGACGAGAAGGACATCTGGTGGATGGAGACCATAGGCGGACATCACTGGATAGCGAGACGCGTTCCGGAAGACCGTGTGGTCATCATGCCCAACCAGTTCGGAATGGACGAGTTTGACTTTAATGATGCCTTCGGAAAGAAGAAGGACTTCATGTGCTCCGCTGATCTTAAGGAGTTCGTAAGGGATAATTTCCTTGATCTCAATAATGACGGGAACTTCAATCCCAGAAACGTTTTCGGATCCCGCAGAGATCACGATCACGTATACAACACGCCCCGCGCGTGGAGCATGGGAAGATATCTTTGCCCTACAAGCATTGACTGGGACGGACCTGATGCGGATTACACTCCTGAAAGCGACGACATTCCATGGTCCTTCGTACCTGAAAGGAAGCTGGCACCGGAGGATGTGAAGACGATGCTCAGCCTGCACTATCAGGGCACGCCCTACGATCCTTACTCTGCAAGCGCCGAGAAGAAGGGCATATACAGATCCATCGGCATCAACCGCACCGGAGTAACGCCTATCTGCCAGATCAGAGGATATATGCCTGACGAGCTGAAGGGCGTGGAGTGGATATGCTTTGCATCATCCACCTTTGCAGCATCCCTTCCGGTTTACACCAACGTTTCAAAACTGCCGAAATACCTGACAGACGTTACACTTGACGTGACCACGGAGAACTTCCACTGGGCAAGCAGACTTCTGGGCTGTCTGGCAGATCCCTGTTTCGGCGAATCCATACTGGCGGTCCAGAGATATCAGGAGGGCATCGCCTCCGAGGGACGCCGCATAATGAACGAATATGACAAAAAAATGGCTGCCTCAGGAAAGTTCGACCTGCTTGAAGAAGCAAATGAAAAACTCTGTGAAATGGCCAGAAAGGAGACCACTGAGGTATTGAACGAAGTGGTTGGCATCTCCGCTGCCAAGATGAAGAACGGATACAACCGCTCAGACAACTGATACTGTATGAAGAAACTCATAAATATATTTCCCGTGCTGGCCGGCATATGCTGGGGGAGCGCCGGTATCTTCGTGAGGGGGCTCCAGGCTGCGGGACTGTCCAATCTGACAATCATATTCGGCAGGCTGACCATGACTGTGATCATGGTGGGAGTTTATATGCTCATAAAGGACCGGAAACTCTTTTATCTCAAAAAGAAAGACATTCCCGTGGTGGCTTTTACAGGCATTATAGGCTTCAGCCTGATGAATATATTCTATAACTATTCGATCCAGTATCTGAGCCTGTCCCTGGCGGCGGTGCTGCTTTGCACTGCTCCGGTTTACGTCATCATCTTCGGGGCCATAGTCTTCAAGGAAAAGATCACGCCTCTGAAGATACTTTGCATGTTCGCCGTTCTCTTCGGCTGCCTGCTGATGACCGGCGTTATCGAGTCGGGCCATCTTCAGTGGAGCCTCTTAGGCATAATGATTGGCGTGCTTTGCTCACTTTCCAATGCGGTATGTACTCTGGGCTGCAACGAGGCTTCAGGAGTCCGGGGAGTACACCCGGTGACGCTTCTGTTCTATAACAGTCTTTTTGCGCTGCTGCCGCTGACATTCTTTATGGATTTCGGAGAACTGGCTTCATTTATTGCGCCTGAACCGGTGGAGGGCGTAGGAGTATTCATACTGAACGCGCTGATAACTTCCCTTCTGCCGAACCTGTTCTTCAACTACGCATTCATCTACATGGAGTCCGGAGTGGTATCGATACTGGCTTCCGGAGCAGAGCCTACAGCTGCGTTGATATTCGGCATACTGATCTTCAGCGAGATACCTACGCTGCCCGGTTTCATAGGCATGGTAATAGTAGTTGGATCGATAATAGTACTGACAAATTCCAAACAAGAAAAACGAAAGATCACCCGCGGCGATGCGGCATAGCACCGGAGTATAACAATGGCACGAAAATTAGTAGCAGCGATAAAAAACATGACAGAGAGCCAAAAGGAAGCCGTCCGTGAGGCGGCGGAGCGTTTCGGCTGGACTGCGGAAATATATGAGGATAACGAGGAGGCCATAGAAGCAGCAAAAGATGCCGAAGTGGTATTCGGCGACAGGCCAAGATTCGTCTATGATGCTCCCGGCGTAAAGTGGATATGCATCCCATCAGCCGGGATCAATCACTTCACTAAGTCTGAGAGATTCATGAAGAGCGGAGTGATGCTCTCCAATTCATCGGGAGCCTATGGAACTGCAATCTCTGAGCACGTGGTAATGATGGTTCTGGATATGCTGAGGCGCATGCCTGAATATCAGAAGAAGGTCGCCGCAAAAGAATGGTACAGAGGATACTATCTTAAGTCCATCAGGGAAAGCCGCATCACTATCATGGGCATCGGTGACATCGGTAAATCCGTGGCTGTAAGGATGAGAAGCTTCGTGCCTGACAGCATTACCGGAATGAATACGACGGGAAAAGACGATTCGGGTCTCTTCGACAAGGTCATTAGTCCTTTGGAACTTGACGAAGTACTACCTGAAACTGATATACTGGTTATGGCGCTTCCTTTGACTGGGGCGACTGAAGGCATCATGAGCAAAGAAAGAATAGCGCTTCTTCCTGAGGGCGCTCTGGTGGTGAACGTGGGAAGAGGCAGGTGCATCGATCAGGAAGCTCTCCTTGAAGAACTGAAAGCAGGCAGGCTGAGAGCCGCTCTTGACGTCTTTGAGAAAGAGCCGATCCCGGAGGATTCGGAACTCTGGAACTGTCCTAATCTTTTGATAACGCCGCATGTGTCGGGAGACATGATGCTGCCCTATACAGTTCAGAAGATAGTAGACATGTTCCTTGAAGATTTCGAGAGGTATAACGCCGGTGAGAACCCTTCAAGGCTTGTGGATCTGAGCAAAGGATATTAAAATAACAGCTGAAAGACAAAGAACGGGGGTGCAAGATGAGCAATTCAGTCAGAATATTGAAAACCGGAATAACACAGCTTAAAGCAGACGCTGTGGTGAACGCAGCTAACACAGGACTTTGGGCAGGCGGAGGAGTCTGCGGAGCCATATTCAGAGATGCGGGTCATGATAAGCTTAAGGCCGCATGCGACGCCATAGGCCACTGTGATACAGGTTCGGCAGTAATTACGCCCGGCTTCGATCTTCCTGCGAAATATATAATTCATGCAGTAGGACCGATCTGGGACGGAGGAAACAAGAACGAGCCCAAACTGCTTTACGGAGCATACTATAAGTCCCTTGAACTTGTAGTTGAAAACGGCTGCCATTCCATAGGTTTCCCGCTGATCTCAGCAGGAATATTCGGTTATCCGATCGATAAGGCCTGGAGAAAGGCCATACAGGCAGTAAAGGATTTCTTTGAAAAGCATCCGGATGCAGACCTTGAAGTAATATTCACGGTACTGGATGACCGTATCAAGGCAGTAGGGGAAGCTACCATTAAGGAGATAATGTAATGATAGAAACGAAGATATACGTCGGACTGAACGACGCTGATACTTTGGAACAAAAACATGACACGATGAAATACGTCAGTGTTCTGAGAAATGTGTGCCGTGGATATCACGTTCCCTTTTCCTTCAATCTGGTTGAGGGCGGATACATGCACGATGATGGAAGATATACTCAGGAAAAAACGCTGGTGATCTCGCTGATAGACGTGGACAGCGATGTTAAAAATGAGATCGCAAAGGACCTCTGCGCCTTCTTCAATCAGGAATCCGTAATGATCACCGAGGGTGAGATCAGAGCATATTTCATAAATGATACACTGGGTCAGGGAGGAAAGAAATGAGAGTTTTTGACTTGCATACAGATACAATGATGGACGTATCCAATAAGGTTGGAAAGGGCGAGACCGACGTATTGGGAAAACACCACATGCCGGACTATAAGGCAGGGGAAGTCGGCGGCCAGATCTTCGCGCTTTGGGTACCGCCTACGGTGGAGGACGGAGCTGAATATTTCACGGAGAACCTGACAGGACCGCAGGATATCATGATGAGGATGCTTGCCCGCAACTTCAGGGAATTCCGCGATTATCATACGGTGGAACTGGCATACACCGGCACGGATATCGAGAGGATCTATGACGAAGGTAAATCACCGGTGCTTCTTGGTATTGAAGGATTTTATGGCTTCAACGGAGAACCCGGTATGATAGACGTGATGTATAACCTGGGCTTCAGACACGGAATGATGACCTGGAACAACGATAACGAATTCGCTTCAGGCGCAGAGTTCGAGGGTGAGGATAAAGGACTTACGGAGCTGGGAGTATATACCGTTAAGCGCATGGAAGAACTGGGCATGCTGATAGACGTGTCCCATCTGAGCTTCAGATCCTTCTGGGACGTGATGGACGCCACCACCGGCCCCGTGATCGCTTCCCACTCCAATGCATGGAACCTTTGCCACTGCGCAAGGAACCTGAAAGACGACCAGATAAAGGCCATAGCTGAGCGCGGCGGAGTCATCGGCATGAACACCTGGAAAGGTTTCATCATGGAGGACATGGAGGCCGCAACCGAGAAGGACCTGGCAAGACATGCACGCTATATAGCTGACTTGGTAGGACCTGAGTACGTGGCCTGCGGTTTTGACTTCTGCAACTACTTCTCAGAGGAGGATCCGACACCCGGAATCAGAAGCGCAGCGGATGCGCAGAACTTCCTTCATGCGCTGAGAGAAGTAGGCTTCAGTGAGAAAGAAGTCGAAATGATCGCCTGGGACAACGCATTGAGAGTAATAAAAAAGGTGCTGGGCTGATGCCCGCACCTTTGGTGTTTTTTGGACTGTGTTCACAGGTTCAGCAGAACCAGAGCCAGCAGGATCATGCCTATGCCGGCCATCTGTTTTTTGGTGGGGCGCTCTTTGAAAAGGAGAGTGCTCACAAGCATCACCACTACGATGGTGCCGGTGCTGAAGATGGGGTAAACCAGAAAGGACGGCAGCCTGGTAACCGAAGCCAGCAGAAAATATGAACAGAAGTAGTTTGGAACTCCGACGGCGACTCCCGCCAGGAGTTCTTTTGGTCTGATGGGGCAGCCGGTGATGCGGTATTCGCGGTATGCCAGAAATGCCGATATGACCGCCGCTACGCAAAATATGATCGAAATGAAGACATTGTCGTCGCTTCTGGGGCCTGCCTGCTCGAATACTTTTGACATGGAATCCGACAGACCGTTACCCAGGAAGGTAAGTATCAGAAGTGCAAAGGAATATGTTTTGACTTCAGATCCTGATGGTGCTTCTGCCGGCGTATCCTTGTCGGGGGAATTAATGAGCACAAGAGCTGCAAGGGCTATAAGGATGCCCACCACCTGGATGATCTCAGGCTGTTCCCTGAATATGAGGAAACTGAAGGCCAGAGGCACCATTACACCCAGCTTGCCGAAGGCAGAGGTGAGGGTGGCGCCGTTTGCGGC
>CACYYH010000057.1 GCA_902778565.1 uncultured Eubacteriales bacterium | reverse complement strand
GCACATCAGAGCTGTTGCTGAGCAGATCAGAAGTGAGTCGATGAATACTGAAAGCATCTGTACCAGGCCCTGTTTTGCAGGGTGAGATACATCAGCTGTGGCTGCAGCATTGGGAGCGGATCCCATACCTGCTTCGTTGGAATACAGTCCCCTCTTGATACCCCACATGATACATGAACCGAAGAAGCCTGCAAATATGGACTGGAAGTCAAAGGCGCTTCTGAAGATGTCACTGAACATGGTTCCAAGGTTTCCTGCATTGATGATAAGCACGATAATGGAAACTGCTATGAAAATGACTCCCATGAGAGGAACCAGGAACTCCGTTACGTGCATGAGACGCTTACCGCCGCCCAGAACGATGAATCCGAAAAGCAGCGCCAGGATTATGCCTATTATGAGAGCTGTGTGATCTCCGTAGAAGCTGAAGGCTTCAAAGCATGACTGGAGGTTGTAGGAAGCCAGCATGTTATATCCAACTGCATAGCAAAGGATGATGGCTATGGCAAAGATTATGCCTGCCCATCTGGCCTTCAGGGCTGTCTCCATGTAGTATGAAGGGCCTCCGTAAGAAGAACCGTCTGTATCTCTCCTCTTGTAGATCTGTGCAAGGGTGGACTCGATGAAAGCCGTGGCTCCGCCTAAGAGAGCAGACCACCGAGACAGAGAGCTGTGGATACGCCTATGATATTTCCCGTGCCTACACGGGATGCGGTGGATACCATGAGAGCCGCAAAGGATTATACTCCGTCCTTGTCCTTGGGCTTTTCACTTACCACCCTGAACATCTCTCCGAAGAGCCTTATCTGTATGCCCCTGGACCTGATGGTAAAATAAACCCCCGTGAATACCAGAAAAAGAGGAACTACCAGGGGGTAATAGAGAATATCGCTGATCTTGCTGATAATAGTATTATATAATTCCATAGCTGCCTCCTGATCTAAAAAAGCGGTCCCATATCCGGGACCGCCTGATTGATTCAGCATAATTACAATCACAGATGTGATTATTATACATAAAATTCAGAATATTCGCAATAATGTTGCAACTTATTCATATATTTTCTCTTCAGTAAATACCTTTTCCATGGGTTTATCCCATTCCTGGCGCATTACTGAATCAGCCTTCTGGCATTCAAAAGCGACTGCTACGATGTGAGCTCCTGAGCACTTCTCCAGATAACGGTCGTAGTAACCTGCCCCCATTCCCATTCTGCCCAGTTCCTCGTCAAAGGAGGTGCAGGGACAGATGACAAGATCTATATCTTCAGGTTTAAGTTCAGCGCAGGTCTCCTTCTTAGGCTCCATTATGCCGTGGAAACCTTCCGTCCAGTCATCTGCCGACTTAGGTACGAGAGCTGTCATTTCGTTGGCAGATAAGACAAGCGGATATGCCAGAGTCTTTCCATCTCTTTCTGCATATTCCTTCAGTCCGTCCAGAGATACCTCTCCGCGGATGGCGCTGTATATAAGGATGTTTTTTGCTTCCTTATACTCAGGTGATTCAATGATCTTATCTACTATGAAGGCTGATTTCACTGCTCTGTCTTCTTCGCTCAGCGCCTGACGGGCAGCTATCTTTGATTTTCTCAGTGCCTTGCGTTCTTCCTTGATGGAGTCTGCAGGAATTTCCTTTTCTGCCATCATCTGACTTGCCTTTATCCTTTCCATTATCTGGATCATAAGGAAAGTAACGACTATTTCAACCACAAGCATGATGCCTATCTGAGGCAGCCTTGAAATGATCAGCGGCCAGTACGGAGAACCGTAAAGTATGGATATCCAAAGCGGCGTCAGCCACATGGATATACCCAGCTGATCTATGATCACCGTCAGCACCACTCTCAATGGAGACTGTTTTTTGTAGAGAAGCAGTCCCATCACCACACCTGTCAGTGCACAGTTAAGGGTGAATCCCGGGAAGTAAGCTCCTATGGGGAACAGAATGGCTCCCAGGAAATCTCCCAGACCTCCGACTATGGCTCCCGCAACAGGTCCGTAGAGATATGCTCCTACGAAGACCGCCACGAATGCGAAGCCGATCTTCATATTCCATGCGTTAACGGACAGGAATCTGGAAAGAATGATGTGCAGTGCCACAAGCAATCCTATGGTCACCAGCATCTGCGTGCTTTTCTTTTTCATGATAACTCCTTTGGCAATTTCTCGGGCTCAGGTCCCGCTTTCAACTCCGGATCCAGGCGTTTAAGCAGTCCTGCGCAATTTCTCGGGCCAGGAGAAATTCTACTGATATGTATGATCTGCGAACACTCGCGTTTAGTCCTCGCGTAACGGTTCTAAGCTCTGTCTGCGTCACAGACTTGACAATCGCTAAGAACCGACGCTGTGGAAATCGCAGTTCATACATATCAGCATGCATTTTTAGTTATAGTTAATGTTCTCTTTGAGCAGCTTTGATTACGTGTGATACCAGGATGGTGGATGTTACTCCTCCTACTCCTCCGGGTACCGGCGTGATGGCCTTGACTACAGGCTCCACATTGGCAAAGTCGCAGTCTCCGGCGATCTTTCCGGCTTCTTCATCCCAGTTGATGCCAACGTCTATGATCACCTGATTGGGATTCGTAAATTCAGGTCCCACTGATCTCAGTTTACCTGCGGCACAGATCAGTATGTCGGCATTGCGTGCGATGGAAGCAGGATCCACTGTTCTCGTATGGCAGTTCACCACCGTTGCATTCTCATGCATGAGCATCATTGCAACAGGTCTTCCGATAACCAGTGAGCGTCCTATGACACAAGCCTTGGCTCCCTTGATGGGAATATTGTAGAACTTCAGTATCTCCATGGCCGCCTGTGCGGTGCAGGGAGGAAAACCTGTCTCAGTATTGGTGAATACTCCGGCCAGGCTTCCGTCAGTCATTCCGTCGATGTCCTTAGCAGGGTCAAGCATCTGTCTGGCTTTTTCATTGTCCAGCTGCTTGGGAAGCGGTCTGAACATGAGGATGCCGTGAACGGTCTTATCTTCATTGAGACCGGTCAGCGTTTTATCGAAGTCTTCCTGGGAAACGTCTCCGGGAAGGATGACCTTCCTGACAGTAACTCCTACAGCTTCAGCTTTTTTGACTGCGCCTTTTTCATAGGCTATGTCATCCGGCCTTTCGCCGACTCTCAGTATGGCCAGACAGGGATCTATCCCCTTAGCCTTGAGCTCTTCAACTTCTTCGATGGATCTTTTGGTGAGGGCTTCCGTTACCGGAGCGCCTTTAAGGATCTCTGCCATTTTTTCCTCCTTGATCATAAGGTGCAGTAATAGCCTTCAAAGATCTCGTTGGCCATCTTTTCGTATTCCCTCATCTTGCTGTCCACATAGCCTGCGATCTCATCAGCGTATTCCCTGTCCTTCATGAGATTGGTATTTACCTTGACGTTGATTGCTGCTCCGAACATCGCTCCTTTGAGCATTACAGCTCCGGTAGCTGCGTCGGAAATGATCAGCCTGGAACCTTTTTCCGCAAATTCCTTCATCACTTCAATGGCTTCAAGGCAGATGTTGAAGATCTCCAGAGGCACCTGAGCCGCATCTCTGAGGCATTTTTCAAGGATCTCATCCCTTGTGGGATCATCCTTGGGGATCTTGTAGGCTTTGGAGAGAGGTTCAAAGGCCACTGCGTCCTTATCGACGCAGTCCACCAGCCTTGCTCTCAGATCCTGCGCTCTTGCCATAAGGTCCCTGAGGTCGCCTTCGACGTCAGCGTATTTCTTCTTGCCTACCGTATGCTCACCCACCATGTCTCCCAGGGCGATGCCTATGGCACCGACGAGAGCTGATGCTCCGCCGCCTCCGGGAACTGATGATGGAGATGCCAGCTGTTCAGTAAATTCTTTTATCGTAGTGTTCTCAAACATGCCTATTCCTAATTTATGATCAGAATGATCATACCTCTTAATCCATAATGTTCTCAATATCCGTTGAAATGACTTTCTGAGAAGGCGCTGTTCTTCAAAACGAAGCGGCCGATATGAGCGGTTGATGATCAGCGAAAAAGTACCCGGAGGGACTTTTCGGGATCATCCCGCAAATGAGGTCTCAAGTTTATGAAGAACAAGCCGACGAAGACTTGTCATTGAAACGGATATTAGAACAATCCACTTATAACGCCGTTTTCATCGATGTCTATCTTCTCTGCTGAAGGTACTTTGGGAAGTCCCGGCATAGTCATTATATCACCTGCGTACGCAACAATAAAGCCCGCACCTGCACAAACTTTAACATTTGTTATCTGAACGGTGAAATCCTGAGGTGCTCCGAGGAGTTTCGGGTTATCTGAGAAGGAATACTGAGTCTTTGCCATGCAGATGGGAAGGTCTCTGTATCCAAGCGCTTCGATCTCCTTTGCCTTGTTTCTTGCGTTGGCAAGGATGAACATGTGCTTAGCGTGATATACGTCGTGGCAGATCTTGCTGATCTTCTTTTCGATGGACTGATCAAGGTCATATGTGAACTTGAAGTTGTTGGGTTCTTCGCAGAGTCTTACTACTTCTTCAGCAAGTGCTACGCCGCCTTCGCCGCCCTTTGCCCATACTTCGGAAAGAGCAACGTTTACTCCCAGTTCCTTGCACTTCTCTTCAACAAGGTCGAGTTCTGCCTTGGTATCTGTAGGGAATGCATTGATGGCTACTACGCAGGGAAGTCCGTAAATGTTCTTTACGTTGGATACGTGCTGAAGGAGGTTGGGAAGTCCTGCTTCGAGAGCTTCCAGATTCTCTTCGTTAAGCTGATCCTTGGGAACTCCGCCGTGATACTTGAGAGCTCTTACTGTAGCTACGATAACTGCTGCGGAAGGCTTGAGTCCTGCCATTCTGCACTTGATGTCAACGAACTTCTCAGCGCCCAGATCAGCAGCGAAACCTGCTTCTGTTACAGCGTAGTCAGCAAGCTTAAGAGCCATCTTCGTAGCTGTTACGGAGTTGCAGCCGTGAGCGATGTTAGCGAAAGGACCGCCGTGGATAAATGCGGGTGTTCCTTCAAGGGTCTGTACAAGGTTAGGCTTGAGAGCATCCTTAAGAAGTGCCGCCATAGCGCCTTCAGCCTTAAGGTCATGAGCTGTAACGGGCTGTCCATCATAGGTGTATCCTACGATGATCTTGGCAAGTCTTTCCTTCAGGTCGGTGATATCCTCAGCCAGGCAAAGGATAGCCATTACTTCTGAAGCAACGGTGATCTCGAATCCGTCTTCTCTGGGAACGCCCTGCACTCTTCCGCCTAAGCCGCCTACGATATGTCTGAGCTGTCTGTCGTTCATATCCACTGCTCTCTTCCAGGTGATCTGCTTGGGATCGATCCTTAAGGTGTTGCCCTGCTGGATGTGGTTGTCAAGGAGAGCTGCAAGGAGATTGTTTGCTGCACCTACTGCGTGGAAGTCACCTGTGAAATGAAGGTTGATGTCTTCCATGGGAACTACCTGAGCGTATCCGCCGCCTGCAGCACCGCCCTTGATACCGAAAACGGGACCGAGTGAAGGTTCACGGAGTGCTACCATTGCGTTCTTGCCGATCTTTCTGAGGCCGTCTGCAAGACCTACGGAAGTTGTGGTCTTACCTTCTCCGGCAGGAGTAGGTGTGATAGCTGTTACCAGGATAAGCTTTCCGTCGGGCTTATCTGCCTTATCCTTGAGAAGTCTGTAGTCGATCTTTGCTTTGTAGTTGCCGTACTGCTCAAGATACTTTTCTTCGATTCCAGCCGCTGCGGCGATCTCTGTGATCTTCTTTTTGTCACATGCCTGTGCGATTTCGATATCTGACTTAAATTCTGCCATAATTTCCTCCAAACATTTTTAAATGAGATAATATAACTTGTAATTATGTGTAAATGCTTTATAATAGTGTATGCAGAGTTCTCGACCCTGCAATTGATATTATACTAACGGATAAGTTGCATGTAAACTTATTTTTTTAGCCGTTAAGTTGAACTTTTGTTCAACTAAAATTCTGATGAAAGGAGTTTTAAATGTCCCTTTATTCATATAAAGTCTTCCTGGAAGTAGTGGATTCCGGAAGTTTCGTCAAAGCCTCCGAAAAGCTCAATCTCTCGCCCTCTGCCGTGAGCCACGCGGTGAAAAGCCTTGAGAACGAATTCGGCTTCAGCCTCTTCAGCAGAAACCGGGCCGGAGCGTCAGTCACTTCCAGCGGAGAACGGGTCCTTCCCTACATCAGGAGCCTGATAAAGATCCAGAACAACCTGGAGCAGGAAGTAAACATAATAAATAATTACGACGTAGGGGCCGTACGCATAGGTCTCTTCTCTTCTGTCGCTTCAAACTGGTTCATTAAGATCCTCCATGATTTCAAAGAAAACAACCCCGGCGTGGACGTTATCTTTCAGCAGGGAGATTACGCTGATATCATTACCTGGCTCAAAAATGGTGATGTGGATATGGCTTTCACCACCGACGAACTGGCAAAGGATACGAATTTCCTGCCTTTAAGGGAGGATCCTTTGATCTGCGTAACTTCAGAGGAATACGTCCCTTCCGATGGAAAACAGATGGCGCCTTCGGACTTAAAAGGCAGCTCACTGATCATCAATAAAGAATGTGAGCAGTACGATGCCAAAAGCTATCTTAAGGAGAACGGCATCCACGCTGACGCATATTATGAAACTGTCACCCACCAGACCCTGTTTGCAATGGTACGTGAAGGCATGGGAATATGTCTCATACCTGAACTGGTCGCCAACGTAGCCCGCGAAGGCGTGAGGAAATATCCCATCAAAGGCAGGCCTTCAAGGATCATAGGCCTGACCTACTCCGATCCGGATACCATATCGCCGGCTGCCAAACTGCTTACGGAAGCCATCAAAAAATACGTGGATCAACTTTGAATCATCCTGCCTTCTGCGGTATTTATAAATAAAATTTACATTGTATAAACTACATTATAATGCTATAATATTTTATTATTGTTTTTAAGATCGGGAACAGTTATGACGGATAAACGAAAAGGCGAACTTATGATGGTAGTCTGCGGAGTGCTCTGGAGCATGAGCGGTATTACCATGAAATATATAAACTGGAATCCTCTCCTCATAGTCGGAGGACGAGGAATCTTCAGTGCGGCCATAATCTTCATATCCATGAAGATGTCCGGATACAAGCTCAAGGTCAGCAAAAAATCCATAGGCATAGCCTTTCTGACCTTCATGAACCTGGTATGCTTCGTATCCGCCAACAAATACACCACCGCCGCCAACGCCATCGTACTTCAGTATACTGCGCCGGTCTTCGTACTGATCGTCACAGCTTTCATCCTGAAGCGCAAACTCAGAAGCTTTGAGGTGATCACCGTATTCGCGGCCCTTTTCGGCATCGTGCTCTTCTTTATGGATCAGGTGTCAGGCAACGGCTTATTCGGAAATATCCTGGCGGTGACTTCCGGTTTCTTCATGGGCATCATGTATGCGCTTACAGGAGAGATCAAGGATGACGGCGAACGTATCTCCGGGCTTGTCCTCGGTCATACCGCCCTTGCCATCATCTGCGTGCCTCTCGGATATATATTCACGGATCACGCAGAGATAACCTTGCTTCCCATCATGCTGGTGGTCTTCCTGGGAGTAGTCCAGATGGGCATACCCTACTCGCTTTACGGCAGAGCCACTGCTCTCATAAGCGGCGTGGAAGTCTCCCTTATCAGCATGATCGAGCCCATACTGAACCCTATCTGGGTAGCCCTGATCTACGGTGAAGTGCCGGGATCACGTGCGCTTATCGGCGCAGTGCTCATCATCGGCGCCGTTATCGCATACACAATAATAGATGCTAAGAATACACTTCCGCCGGAAAGTGAAAACAATACAGAAATATCATCAGGAGAGTAATCATCAAGGAGGAACTAATGAAAAAGGATACCATTTGCCTTCACGGAGGCTATAAGGCCAAAAATGCAGAAGCCAGACAGCTTCCCATCTACCAGAGCACAACTTTCAAGTATGACACGTCCCAGGATATGGCCAAGCTCTTCGAGCTGGAATCAAACGATTACATGTATTCCCGCCTTGCCAATCCCACAAACGATGCTGTAGCTGCCAAGATCGCAGCTCTTGAAGGCGGCACTGCTGCTATCCTTACCAGTTCCGGTCAGGCTGCCACCTTTTTCTCAGTATTCAACATCGCAGGCAACGGCGATCACATCGTATCTTCTGCGACTATATACGGCGGTTCATTCAACCTCTTTGCCGTTACCATGGCAAGAATGGGCGTGGAATTCACCTTTGTGGATCCTCTTTGTTCCGACGAGGAACTTGAGGCGGCCTTCAGGCCTAACACCAAGGCGGTATTCGGCGAGACCATCGCCAACCCCGCCCTTACGGTCTTTGACATAGAGCGTTTCGCAAAAGCAGCCCACGCACACGGAGTTCCTCTCATTGTGGACAATACCTTTGCTACTCCCATCAACTGCAGACCTTTCGAGTGGGGAGCTGACATCGTCACCCACTCCACCACCAAATACATGCAGGGAACCTCCTCCATCATCGGCGGCTGCGTAGTAGACTCCGGAAAATTCAACTGGAATGAACATTCAGACAAATTCCCCGGACTCACCACTCCCGACGACAGCTATCACGGCGTAGTATATACCGAGAAGTTCGGCCTTGGCGGAGCTTACATCACCAAGATAATGGCTCAGCTCATGCGCGACTTCGGTTCGACCCCTTCTCCTCACGATTCATATCTTCTGGAGCTCGGGCTTGAGAGCCTTCACGTAAGAGTTCAGCGCCACTGCGAAAATGCTCTCAAGGTCGCTCAGTTCCTTCAGGATCATCCGAAGATCTCCTGGATAAACTATCCTGACCTTCCCGGCAATCCCTACTATGATATAGTCAAGAAATACATGCCTCACGGCACCTGCGGAGTTCTATGCTTCGGTGTCAAAGGCTCGAAGTAGATCTCGGCACAGCGGGAACGCAGGGCCGGGTTGATATGGGCAGCATCCCTGGTGGTCGCGCCAATCAGCACGAAATCTGCCGGCGCACCTTCCTCAAAGAGCTTTTTGATATAAGGCGGCACCTTGGGGTCCGTGGGGTCATAATAGGCCGACTCAAAGTAAGCCCGCTTATCCTCCAAGACCTTCAGCAG
>CACYYH010000056.1 GCA_902778565.1 uncultured Eubacteriales bacterium | reverse complement strand
TGACGGTGTTCTTCCTGAGGCTCGGTGAGCTCTTGTGCACGGGAACGATGGCGTACTCTGCGATATGAGGCTCCGGAGTCTCCATTACCTTGGGAAGCTCCTTCACGCCCTTTTCTGCCAAAGCGTTGGCCATGTTCATGGCTTCCTTGGGATCCGGTGAAGTTACTCTTATATTTATGATCCTGGTATCAGCGATGACCGAAAGGCTCACCATCTTGACGAACTCTTCATAGCTGTATACGAGGCCCTGCTCTTCGATAACGCCTTCTATGATGGGTCTGGTCTTAAGGAGCTCAACGTAGTCTTTGGATATGGACTGGCCGATGTTAAGGTCGGTCAGGTCTACCACTGACTGTGAGGATGAGCTTACCATGTACATCTTGGCGGTGGCGGTGTACTTCGGGGTGATGGCAAACTTGGTGAAAAGTCCTGCGATGAGGGCTCCGATTATGAAGCCTGCTGCCACCCACAGGGCGAATCTTCTGAAATATGACAAGAGTTCCAGAAGGTCTATCTCAACTTCGCCGTAGCGGTTGTCTTTGGTTTCGATTTCGATCTGCTGATTCATTATTAAATGGTCTCCAATATATATTTATGGTGATTCCAATATATATTTATGGTGATTGTTTTTTTGTTTTTTTTCGGGTTGGCTGTCCTTGTTGGCTGTTCCGGCTCGGGGTCAGCCCTGGTTCACTGCCTCTTCGGGTACGTCCTCAGGGGCTACGTCTTCGGCAGCTTCGTCTGTCTGGTCGGCTTCGGCTGCCTGGGAAGGCTTCAGGTCCACGATGGAAGACAATGCTGTTTTAACTGCGCCTTTGTTCAGATAATGCTCTGCCAGGATCTGGCCGGTGCCCAAAGTGTCGCCTTCGGTTGTTTTGCCGTCCAATCTCATAAAGCCCAGGCTGCTGCCCTTGGAAATGTATTTTGCAAACTCGCTGAGGCGGTCGTTGGTCTGGTCGGTCTTGACCTGATCCTGAAGCTCCTCGTAAAGCGTGTTTATGTAGTTGGGCTCTTCCCTCAGCTGGTTGATGACGCGGTTGTATGCGGCCTGCATGTACTTGTACTGGCGGTCCATACGCTCCTCGTTGGTGCCCTCGCCTACGGATTTACGGGCTCTCAGGTACTTCTCGGCCTGATCGTTGGTGAGAAGGATCTCGGCGCCTTCTTTGAAGTCCGGATCCACCTTGGTCATGTCTTCGTCTATGGTGACCAAAACGCCGCCTATGGCGTCGTTAAGGGCTCCAACGTCTTCCATATCGATGGCATAATATCCGTCGATCTCAAGGCCTCCCAGGAGCTGAGAAACGGTGTTCACGGTGTTGGTATTTCTCTCTTCGTCGGTCCTGCCGTACCAGTGGGAGATGCAAAGCTGCTCCGGATAGGTTCCGATGTTCTTTCCGTCTTTGTCCAGTATGGGCACATCGGTGATGGTGTCGCGGTTGAACTGGATGAAACCGTAGGTGTCCTTGGTGCGGTTCACAAAGAACAGCATGATGAAATCCGCCATGTCCCCTCTGCCTTCCTGAGGCTCCACCTCGCCGGTGGCGTCCGTTCCGATGAGCAGATAGGATCTCAGGTCATCTGTATATTCGTATTTATCTCCATCCAGAGTCACGATCTTCGGTTCAGCGGTCTGGGTGTTTCCATTGCCCCAATCGCCGTGGTCGCCGAACTGGCCGCTCTCCGGATCGTTCCTGGAATCCAGCCACTTAAAGCCGAACCAGAGGGCTGCTATAGCCAGCAGGAAGATGATGATCCCCACTATGAGTTTTATTTTCTGATCGCGCCGCATGCGGTGCTTTTCCTGTGTCATGCAAAAACCTTTTTTATTACACACAAAATACCCTATTAGTTATAAAGGGCATTAATTAAGCAAATTTAAATTGTGTACCCGGTGTTCTTCGTCATTATATAAATCATGCGGGCTTAAAATTACTAGCCGAAATATATCTTTTTAAGATACTATATCGCTAAAAAAAATACGATTAAATTCATCGACGTCCAATCGGTAGCGCTCCATGATAAAACGAAGCTCCGGTTCGGTGAATTCAGCGCCTCTGTAGTTGTTGATCTTGGCGTTCAGTGTTGATGCGCTGATACCCATGGCCTCCGCCAGATTCTTCTGAGTCTTGTCGTATTGCAAAATATAATACTTAAGAAGTTCTTTATTCAAAGTTCATATCCCTCCTTAAGAGTATCTTATTCCGATACTATATTACTATTTGTTATGTCAAAAGTCAACAATTTGAGTATTGATAAATATTTATTCATGTGATAGAATTATAACAGTTTTTTATTATATAGGTGAGGCTATCTTATGAATACAGGTTATAAGATCAAAGAGTTAAGAATAAAAAAAGGCCTTACGCAGCAGGAGCTGGGCGACCTTCTGGGTATCCAGAAAGCCGCTGTCAATAAATACGAGACCGGCAGAGTCATTAATCTCAAACACAGCACCATAAAGAGGCTCTGCGAGATTTTCGATGTGACGCCTCAGGAACTGCTGGGACTTGAAAATGCCGAGTTTGCTGGAGATGCCATGTCTGTTACTTCCGGCATGTCCCCGGCCTACTCTGATCTTAAAAAACTGATTGCCAAGCTGGAGAAGGCCGATCAAAAACGCCTGTATGATTATCTGGCTAATCTGCTTAAAGAGTGATTTTAGGGGTTTATGGATTTGTGCTTATATGTACCCCCCCCAATGGATATTTATACATTTTAAAGCTATTAAAGCTGTTAAGAATTCGTTTAAAAAGACCAAAAAAGGCTTCTGTAGAAGCCTTTTTTTCGTGCCATTATATGGTCTTTATACCGACTATATACATTTTTATCTCTGTACTCTGCCGTTTCCGCCGCTCTTCAGCAGGTTCTTTACGTCTGCTACTGTGGTGCGGTTATAGTCACCTTCCATGGTGTGCTTCAGGCAGCTGGCTGCTACCGCGAAGTCGATGGCGTCCTGGCATTCCATCTTCTGGGTCAGAGCGTAGATCAGGCCGCCGGCAAAGCTGTCGCCGCCCCCTACTCTGTCGATGATCTGGATGTCATATTCGTTGGAGAAGTATGCTTTGTTGGCCTCGCCGTCGTAGAGCATTGCGGACCAGCCGTTGCGGCTTGCGGAAAAGCTCTTTCTGAGGGTGGTGGCGATTTTTTTGCAGCCATAGAGTTTGTTGATCTGCTCTGCGGTCCAGACGTAGCCGGCTCTGTTGAGTTCTGCGCTCTCAACGTCGGTTCCTTCGTACTTGAGGCCAAGGACCTTCTCGGAGTCTTCCTCGTTGGCGATGAGCACGTCAACGTACTTCATGAGGGGCTTCATAACCTGCTGAGCCTTCTCGGAGGTCCAAAGCTTGCCTCTGTAGTTCAGGTCGCAGGACACGGTCAGACCGTGTGCCTTGGCTGCCTTGCAGGCATCCTCGCAGATCAGGCCAAGTTCGTCGCTGAGGGCCGGGTTGATGCCGGTCCAGTGGAACCAGTCTGCTCCCTCAAAGATCTTGTCCCAGTCAAAGTCCTCGCGGGTCGCGCGGGAAATGGCGGAATATGCTCTGTCATAGATGACTTTGGAAGGTCTCTGGGATGCGCCTTTTTCCAGATAATATGTGCCCAGGCGCTCGCCGCCATAGACCACGTTCTTTGCGTCTACTCCGAAGTATCTCATGGAGTTGATGGCTGCGTGGCCCACGTCGTTATCGGGTACCTTGGTCACGTATGCAGAGTCCAGGCCAAAGATGGCCAGGCTCACTGCCACGTTGGCCTCGCCGCCGCAGAAAGTGGCGTCCAGGCTGTCCTTCTGAAATAACTTGGTGTATCCGGGTGATGCTAAACGGAGAAGTATCTCTCCAAATGTTACTACTTTCATGTTTGTTTGTCCTTTCCGGTTTATTCGTACCTTGTTAATATAGCACATGTCCGCGCAGATTTCAATCAAAGGTTGCAGCTTCTTCAATTCTGTTATGATCCATATCACTATGGGTCAATCGGAGTATGCTGCATCTTCTTCGATTTTGTTTAAGTCGATGTCGCCTTCGTTGGTGCGGTAAGGTTCAAGTATCTTGAATATGGTCCTGGTGTCCAGGGGCTTGTTATACGTTTCAAAGGTTGCTATGAAGTTGTCCCCCGGGAGCAGGCCTGCAGCGACTATGTCGTTGAACCTGTCGGTATTAGGGTCTGCATATGCCATGTCTCCCATCATCCCAAAGTGCTCGTACCAGATCTCTTTTCTGTTCTTTACGTCCAAGATCAGGAAATCCACGTAAATGATACGGCCGTTTATGAGTTCCAGCGGATACTCATAGTGGTAAGGAATACCCAGGAGGTATAAGATGTTGGCTATGATAACCTCTGATTTCGACCGCATTTTCTCGCCCTTAAAGGAGGTATATACGCGGCCTGTATTCTCAAAGTACTTATGCTGATAATCCATCTCCTGCCATCTTCTGGCGTATTCTTCATCTGTAAGAGTCAGTGGTGTTAATAGCGCACGCCGTGGTTTCTTAGTTTGATCGTATAGTTCTTCTAACTTGAATTGCTTTCTGATTTTGATCAGTTTTTCTATGGCTTTGATCTCGTTGGTAACGTATTTTAAAGCTTTGATATAGTAGTCCCTTTGGGCTATATTACGTGCTGGTTTTAGTTTTGATTTCGAGATATATTGAGGTTTGGATGGATCTTCATCACTTATTATTCGGTATTGAAAAGTCCCCTTGTTTACTGTTGCTATTAAATGTCCGGGAGGCGCGTTTTTCAGATATCGTTTTATTTTCTTATCTACCTTCTTCAGAAAATCCTTTCGCTCATAAAGTTCATCGTCTAGTTTTCTCATCTCTATACTCCTTTGTTTTTAATACGCTGGCTAATTCCCCTGCAGCGTTTTGTGATTTTTTGTGTTCTCAGTGGAATACGTTTTTTTTATTGAAAAAGCTCAAAAAAAACGTACTTTTCTTATTATTATGGATGCATTGATGCATAATCGGCTTGTAATCTGGCATGAAATTGATGTTCATGTGGTATTTCCCCTTGTTTGCGTTGTGAGCAAGGATAAGAAATACGTTTTTTTCGAAAGAAAAATTAAAAAAATACGTAATTTGGCTGGAACACAAATTTATAATGTGATTGTAGCAGATGTGGATTTTCTTTTCAGTCCAATTTTGATAATATACTGTACACATGGCCCGGCGCGCTCTTTTGCGCGCCGGGTGCCGGCCGTCGGTAAATGCTCGTCATATAGCTGAGCGCACGAGGCTTTTGGAGGGCCTCGCGCTCAGCACGGCATTTCCCGGGCCGGCGGCCGGGGGTAAGTTTCCGATCTGCATGGGATTTATGGCAGCGGCCGGGGCTGACTTGTGGTCTGGGATTTGTTTTGCTGACGGTATTGCAAGCGGACGCGCTGCGACCGCTGCCTGGGCTCCTTGCCCTGTTCGTACCGATCGGCGGGTGTGCAAAAGCGTAAAGCCTAACGGCTCCCGGTTGGGAGCCGTTTAGCTTTTTGTTTACATTGCCAAGAGGCCGCCGATCTGTACGAACAGAGGGGCAAATACTACTGCAACGATGGTCATGAGCTTGATCAGGATGTTGATGGAAGGACCGGAGGTATCCTTGAAGGGATCGCCTACGGTGTCTCCGATAACTGCTGCAGCGTGTGTGGGGGAACCCTTGCCGCCGAAGTGTCCTTCTTCTACGTACTTCTTAGCGTTGTCCCATGCGCCGCCTGCGTTGGCCATCATGATGGCGAGCAGTACGCCTGCTGCGATAGCTCCTGCCAGCATTCCGCCGAGTGCCTCAGCGCCGAGGAGGATACCTACAGCAAGAGGTGCTACGATAGCGAGGATTGCAGGAAGTACCATTTCGTGAAGAGCTGCCTTGGTGGAGATGTCTACGCATCTTGCATAGTCGGGCTTGGATGTTCCGGCCATGATGCCTGCATCTGCTCTGAACTGACGTCTTACTTCTTCGATCATCTGGTTAGCAGCTTTACCTACTGAGTTCATTGTAAGAGCTGAGAACAGGAAAGGAAGCATTGCTCCGATGAAGAGTCCGATTACAGCGATGGGATCAAGAAGATCGATAGCTGAGATCTGGGATACTGCGGAGTATGATACCAGAAGTGCGAGAGCTGTGAGAGCTGCGGATCCGATAGCGAATCCTTTGCCGATAGCAGCTGTGGTGTTTCCTACTGCGTCGAGTTTGTCGGTGATCTCACGAACTTCTTCAGGAAGTTCGGACATCTCTGCGATTCCGCCTGCGTTGTCGGATACGGGACCGTATGCGTCAACTGCAACGGTCATACCTGTTGTGGAAAGCATACCTACTGCAGCAAGTGCGATTCCGTATACGCCTGCGAATCTGTAAGCTACGAATACAGCTACAGATATGAAGATGATGGGCCATAAAGTGGAAAGCATTCCTACGCCCAGTCCGGAGATGATGGTTGTAGCAGCTCCTGTCTGTGACTGGTCTGCGATCTTCTTTACGTGCTTGTAATCACCGGATGTATAGATTTCTGTGATCTTACCGATAGCGATACCGCAGATGAGACCTGCGATGATAGCGCATGCATATGTATAGCTTCCCAGCATTCTGTTGGAGAAGAAGATTACAGCTACAATTACTATGATACCGCTGATGTATGTTCCGAGGTTAAGTGCTGCTGCGGGGTTGCCACCTTCTCTGCCTCTTACCAGCATGATACCGATGATGGAAGCAAGGATACCTACTGCTGAAATGATGAGCGGGAAAAGTGCTGCTGTCGCTTCTGAGAAGGAAGCTGATGCAGGTGCTGTGGTAACTGCAACAGATGCAAGTGTGATAGCTGAGATAATGGATCCTACATAGGATTCGAAAAGGTCGGAACCCATACCTGCAACGTCGCCTACGTTGTCGCCAACGTTATCAGCGATAACTGCGGGGTTACGAGGGTCGTCCTCAGGGATACCTGCTTCAACCTTACCTACAAGGTCAGCTCCAACGTCTGCTGCCTTTGTGTAGATACCGCCGCCTACACGGCCGAACAGAGCCATGGAGGATGCGCCGAGACCGAAGCCTGTTACGCACTCAGTAACGGTAGCAAGGTCGAGGAAGTACATGATAAGTCCAAGTCCCAGAAGTCCGAGACCGGATACGCAAAGACCCATAACAGAACCTGATCTGAAAGCGATCTTCAGCGCTTTGTTCATGCCGGAATCCTTTGCTGCTGCTGCGGTTCTGACATTACCTAAAGTTGCAACGTTCATTCCGAAAAATCCGGCGAGTACTGAGAGCAGAGCTCCGCAGACATAAAGAACTGCTGTCTTGGGGCTGATGGCGATGGCGATCACTACTGCGAGAACTACGATAACGATGATCATCGTTTTGTATTCTCTCTTAAGGAACGCGAATGCACCCTCTCTGATGAACCCGGAAATTTCTGTCATTCTTTCTGTGCCGGTGCTGCCTTTTCTGATCCATGCAGCGAGACAAAACGCTACAAAAAGGCCTACAGCAGCTGCGATTACAGCAAATAACTGCATCATAATGATATAACCTCCTGTTTTTTATTCAAAGAAAGTAACGGTTACAAGGGAAATAATGATGAAAAGGATAGCACAGATGGTGGTTACCTTCTCAAGTACTGCTTCATAACCTTTACTTTTTTTCTTACCTAAAAGCTGTTCTGCACCGCCTGCGATGGAACCGGAAAGTCCTGCGGAATTACCGGACTGAAGAAGTACGCTGGCGATAAGCACTAAACTGCAGATAGCGAGTAAGATCATCATAAAAATCTTCATTTTTAACCTCCTAATATGTTAACTTCAAAAGTATAGCACATGAGATTTTATAAATCAAGATAATTTTCTTAAAAATTCATCATGATAAACGTAAAAAATCATAGTCCGTCTGCGTCCATGAAGTCAGACGCCTCAAGGGTCTGCAGTTCGTCTGCATTCAGCGACCCGCCCTTTCTTTCATCCAGAAGGTCTGAAAGTCTCAGCGCCTGGGCTTCGATGGCCTCGTCCAGGATCTTTCTGGCGAACCTGGCGTTGGCGAAGGTGGGTTTGGCACTTTCTTTGTCGAATAGTTCCAGGATCACGGGCTTGGCTTCTTTTTTTATAAAGAAGTATTTGTCTTCGGCCATGGTGACGAGTATATCCAGCAGCTCTTCAGATGAGTAGTCGCCGATGTTTATCTTATGGTCGAACCTGGAGGCAAGTCCGGGGTTGGCGTTTTTTATCATCTCGTCCATGCGGTCTTCGTAACCCGCCAGGATGCAGCAGTACTCTCCCCTGTGGTCTTCCATGTCCTTCAGCAAAGTATCGATTGCTTCAGCGCCGAAGTCCTTCTCGTCATCTTTTTTGAAAAGTGAGTAAGCTTCGTCGATGAAGAGCGTTCCGCCTCTTGCGGACTGGATGACTTCCGAAGTCTGGATCGCGGTCTGGCCGATGTACTGGCCCACCAGCTTGGAACGGTCAACTTCCACAAAGACGTCGCCTTCCAGTATGCCTAGGACTTTCAGCATCTTGCCGATGATCCTGGCCACGGTGGTCTTGCCGGTGCCGGGGTTCCCAGTAATGATGAAATAGTAGCCCTGCTTGGCTGAATTCAGTCCCAACTGTGCCTTTCGCATGGCGTCTATCTTAAAGCGCTTGTACATGCGGTCCAGCTGGTCCTTGACGCTGTCCATACCGATGATGCCTTTGAAGTATGGCTTGAGCTCCCTGGCGTACTCGTCGCTTTCTTTTAAGTTCGAGCGGAGATAACGGTCGTCGCCGGAGTTGAGCTTTTTGGCGATGACCTTGTCTTTTGGCTTTTCTTCGTTGTGCGGCTTGTGGGCTGCGGGCTGGGTTGCCTTGGTATTGGCGTCCCGGTTTGGGGCAACGGATTTTTTGCTGCTGTCTTCCTGCCTTACGTCGTTTACGAAGTCGGCTTCTTCCATGTAGCCGCCGCGGTAAGTGATTTTGAAGCGGCCGTGGCGTTTGTCGTTTAGAAACTGACCTTCGTAGACTACGCCTTCGCTGTCGGTGAGCCTGCCTTTGCCGTTCTTGACGTACCAGTTGTTCTCGTAGGTGACGGAACCTTTGTACTGGCA
>CACYYH010000055.1 GCA_902778565.1 uncultured Eubacteriales bacterium | reverse complement strand
TTCCTTTCAGCGCTTGTTCTGCTTGACAGGCTTATGCATTTCACGCAGTCTGCGCTTTACTTTTTCATGATTCAGATAATCCAGGCACTGGATCACCATGCCCGGCATCATGTAATGCTTCATGTGCCAGGTGATCTCTATCTCAGGCATAAATGCCTGATCGATGTATTTTTCAAGCTCTGCCTTCAGATCTTCTACAAACGGATACTGACGGCAGTTGATCACGACCTTATCCGGTGCAAAGACGCAGATGATCGCCATCAGTGTGTCTGTCAGTACGGTCTTCAGAGGCAGGTTGTTGAGTTTGCTTTCATCCGGATAAAGATAGCGGAAATAGGAACCGACTTCTCCGGCAAAACCGTTCTTTCCTTTGATAATGTCCTTCCGCTGCATGATTCCTACGCCCGGTATCAGCATATTATCCGGAATATACAGGAATGCCGTGGAAATGTCTTCCTGGTGGTCGATATGATAGCCGGCAACTGCGGCATTCGTATCATTGACCAGATAGAAGCGCATAGGAAAGCGTTCAGCAAAGTATTCTTCAATATTGATATGGTGGAAGCCGAGTTCCGGATAATCCAGTTCCCCGTACGCGGCAGTTCCCGGCAAAGCCAGTCCCACGATATCGATATTGCTGTAGCGTACATAACAGGTCGTGATAATATCCTCCAGATCCTGCAGCGTCATATTCGGTTTGATGACTTCACCGTCCATGACGATCTCTCCGTGATCGTACACCCTGTATCCGTAGCGTTTGCCGTCACGTCTGTTGATGACAGCCACGACCAGGATCACAGCATCGTTCGCAGTGATCTCGATATTATGTTCCTTAGTTTCAGAAGAACGCTCACTGATCTGATTGCGGATCTCCGCGATCATTTCATAGGCGTTGTACTGAGCGAATATTTTGGCAGGTATGACCAGTACGACTCTGTGATGGAATGCCTCTTTGACCTTTTCCAGTTCAAAGCCGATCTGCGGTGCGAGCAGGATGACATCTGCTTCGCTTCCCTTTTCATACAGACGGTTATAGGAGACAGCCTCAAAATGGTCATCCAGCCCCATGGAATCCGCAGCCTGCTGCAGATTTTCAGCAAAGAATGATGTTGTCAGCGCACTGGAACAGCTCAGCCCGGACTACAGACAGGCGCTTTATCTGATCTATTTCGAGGATATGGACAACGAAAGCGCTGCAAAGGTCATGGGCAGGAGCAGGAAGCAGTTCTATAATCTGACTTCCAGAGGGAAAGCAGCCCTGAAGGGCATTCTGGAAAGGATGGGTTTTGAAAAGTGAGATACGTGATCATCGCTTTACTGGCGTTTATATTGGGAATACTTATCACAGTATTCTGTTTCCATATAAGAGAACTGAATAAAAAAGAAGAGAAAGATCAATGATCGGCAATCAGCTGGCTATAGCAACCAACTTAATATTTTCCGCTCTTCTGATCTTTCTTATCCGGTATTGCATAAGACTGATAGGAAAGAACGAGAGATCTGTAACGGCGGTTTTCTATACCTTCGGACTGATAAGCCTTCTTCTGAGTTATCTTTACTGGCTGGCATACAGTCTCATAAGACCGGACACAAGGATGCCGTTTGCGCCTAATGAGGTGGGGGAGAACGCATGCATATTGCTGATCGCATCTACTGTTCAGACCGTATTCAACGGAAAGGCCATGGCCTCAGTGAAGGAAACGGTATTTGCGATTATTCTTCAGGCAGCATGCGTGGGTCTTTGGATCGGATGGTCAGGAGAGTGGATCCAGGATATAATCGCAGGCTTTGTCATGTTCTATTTCGTTTATGTGACAATTAAGTCTCTGAAAGTGTCCGATGCTCTGTCAAAAACAGAATGGAGGATGCTGGGAGGTTCAATGCTTCTTTTGGTGCTGCTTCAGGGGCTCACCTTTGCTGTGCCAAAGGAAATACTGAAGCCTCTGGATACGGTCTGTTACGCTCTGATATTCGCCATCTGCGCATATTATGCGTACATAGTCATAAAAGCCATGAAGGAGGGTTATGATAACGAACAGATCATGAGCCTTTCCTGCTGCGGATATCTTTACGGACTGAACGCCATGTATATGAGCGCAGAACCTATGTATTTTGCGGCAGAGCTCTTCATGATCATCATGATGGTAATATTGACTCTGTCTGTGGGAAGGGCGGTGATGAAAGAATGATCTATGCTGAAAACATTCTGATCTGCATTTCAGTGCCGCTGCTGATCTCGCTCATTTTCGTAAGAGGGAATACGGGTAAATTCGTAGCTTCCTTTATAATCGGAATGGCTGTTTGCCTGATATCGGCATACATCAGCGGATTCATCGATCTTGCATCTAACATGGGAGACGAAGATACTGCTATTTTCATCTCTCCCATCGTGGAAGAGATAATGAAACTTCTTCCGCTTCTGTTCTATCTGCTGATGTTTGATCCGAAGGATGACAGCCTTCATCTCTGTGCTCTGGGAATAGGTACGGGATTTGCCACCTTCGAGAATTGCTGCTACATCCTTGCTCAGGGAGCGGACAGCCTGGGATATATAATGATAAGAGGCATGGCCGTGGGAGTCATGCATATCGTGAGCATAATGGCGCTGAGTATGGCCATCTGCATATCCAGACGTTACAAAGTGCTGTCTGCGCCTGCTGTTCTGGGAGCGCTTTCGCTGTCCATGACATATCATGGGCTGTATAATCTTCTGGTTTCTGAGCAGGGGATAACTTCTTATGTAGGGTACGTACTGCCTATACTCACCGCAGTGATAATGTACTTTCCCTTCAAAAGATCCAGAGATATGGAATAGTAAATATAATAAACCGTCCTTTTTGGACGGTTTTTTTATTTTTTGGTGAGTAAAATACCTGCTTTATGGTACTAAAGGATAAAAGCGTGATAATTAATGAAAGGCAGTGATTGACTTGAAATACGATATTGACAGATCCCTCGGGGAAATCTTAAAGAGAGGAGAAAACCTGTCCAGGAAAAAGCACAGAAGATCCGCATGCATTTTCGGAACTCTGTCAGGAGTTACGTTAGCGATCATGGCGGTGGTATTTTACAGTGCGGCTGATTTTTCCGGAACAGACCTGGTAAGCTCCACTTATGGAGCCTTCCTGCTTTCCCGTGAAGCCGGAGCATACGTGCTTATTGCGGTGGTGTTTTTCGTTCTCGGGATATGTATTTCTCTGGGGGCTATGAGACTGAGCAAAAGAAAAAGGCCTGCATTTGCCATGCATGAAAACGGGAAGGGAGGAAAAAGCATATGATCAAACCTAAAAGACTGTCTCCGGGAGACACCATAGGCGTCATCTCGCCGGCCAGCCCTTCAGAAAACAGGAGCGAGGTATTCAGGGCTAAGGAATATATCGAAGCCATGGGATACAAAGTGGTGATCGGAAAAAATGTCAACAAGACGAGAGGGATCACCGCAGCTTCAGAAGAGGACAGACTGGATGACATTCACGAGATGTTCAGGCGGGATGATGTAGACGCAGTGTTCGTGACCCAGGGCGGTTACGGCTGCGCACAGCTTTTAAGAAATCTGGATTTTGACCTGATAAAAGAACATCCGAAGATCCTGACGGGCTTCAGTGATATCACGGCTTTGCATCTGGCCATAAACAAGGTATGCGATATGGTAACTTTCCACGCGCCGGGTATGGCAAGATTCAATGACGAAGAACTGACGGAATATACCAAGGAGAGTTTTTTCAGGAATCTGTCGAGCCCGGAGCCTCCCGGCGAGATAAAGAAAGCAAGCCCGAAGAAATGGCTTGTAAGGATAAACGGAGGGACTTGCGAAGCACCTGTAATAGGAGGCAACCTGACTCTTATCTGTGCAAGTCTGGGTACTCCATGGGAGATCGATACAAAGGGAAAGATCCTGTTCTTTGAAGATGTGGAAGCAGAGCCATGGGTCATGGATCATATGCTGTCACACCTCAGAAACGCCGGGAAACTTGATGATGCCGCAGGCTTCGTCATCGGGGAATGCACCGACTGCGTACCCAGAAAGAACGATCCCGGATATTTTACAGATCTTTCTATCGAAGATGTTTTTGAATATTATCTCAAGCCTTTGGGCAAGCCTGTACTATACGGTCTTCCCATGGGGCACAGCGATGATCTCGCCACGCTTCCGCTGGGAGTCATGACGAGACTGGACGCTGATAAGAAGACTTTTACTGTATTGGAAAGCGGAGTTGTTTAGGAGGAAACAAAATGAAAGGCAAAAAGTTATTAATTGTGATCCTCGCTATGATGATGGTATTTACCTTCACAGCCTGCGGGGGCGGTGGCGGCGGAGCGGATGAAGAAGTCATCTTCAACATCGCAACCACTAACGGAGAAGACTCTCTGAGTTTCTTTAACGCAGAGAGCGCTAAAGTTGAGGACTGGATGCATCTGATGTATGATTCTCTTCTTGAATTCGACGAAAACTATAACGCTGTTCCCCATGTAGCTACGTCCTGGGAAAACGAAGGAAACGACTGGACCTTCCATCTCAGGGATGACGTATTTTTCTCGGATGGCGAAAAGCTGACTTCAGAAGACGTCAAGTATACCTATGAGGTAGGTGTGGACAGCTATCTCTATTCGATCTATACGGAAAGAATAGAATCCATCGAGTGCCCTGATGAGACCACTGTGGTGTTCCACTGCGCTGATGCTAAACCGGATATGCTCTATCAGAGCATGCCCATTATCCCGAAGCACATCTGGGAAGCTCAGGAAGATCCCATCGCTTGGGAACCTGAAGAGATCGTAGGCTCCGGACCGTTCATCTATGACCCTTCCGCCAGCGGAAACGGAGTTACATGCTTCGTAAAGAACCCTGACTACTGGGGAGACCAGCCTAAGGTAGATACTCTTGTATTCACAGAGTATGACAATGCTGGAGCTATGGCACAGGCCATGAAGATCGGTGAAGTAGACGCATGCTACTCCCTTGAAAAAACTCAGTATGATGATCTGGCAGGTACTGAGGGTATTGAAGTGGGACAGTTCGACGCATGGGGCTTCGAATATCTGGGATATAACATGATGGATGAACTGCTGGCAGATAAAGTCATCAGACATGCCATCGATTACTGCACAGACGTGGAATATATCATTGAGATGAGCTACGGCGGCATCGCTGACGTAGGTTACGGCCCTGTAAATAACGCAGGATTTGAATACGATCCTCCGGCAGACGTTAAGAGAGGATTCAACATCGACAAGGCAAACGAGATACTGGACACTGCAGGTTACAAGGATAATGACGGAGACGGTATACGTGAGAAGGACGGAAAACCGCTGAGCTTTGAGCTGATCACCGCATCCCACAGAAGCTCATGGCAGCAGGCTACCGTAAACTCTCTGATCGAGAACTGCGCTAAGGCAGGCATTGAGATCAAGTGGACATCCATGGAAGTAGCGACCATGTGGGATACATGCTATGACGGAAATCCCGACTGGCAGCTCAATCTTGACGGCTGGGGCGGAACCATGGATCCCGGATTTATCCTTCAGCTCTTCCTCGACTGGGAGAGCGGCGGATATGCGACCGTAGCTTATTCGAACCCTGAATTTGACAAAGTGTACGGCGAAGTCTTCGCTTCGACAGATCCTGCTGAGAGAGCAAAATACATCGAAGAGGCTCAGGCTATCCTTTATGAGGACTGCCCGTATACCTACCTTTGCTATGACAAGACTCTCCAGTGCATCAATTCTGACAAGTGGACCGGATACAAGCCTTATTCAAACGGCTTCTTCGGCAACTTAAGCGCATATAACTATACTCACATCGAGCCCAAGGCATAAGAATTAAGATCCGGCGGGGGACCTATGTCCTCCGCCGCTTTCAGCAGCAAAGATCTTAAACGAAAGAGAGACAAGAAAAATGGGCAAACGGATATTAAAGAAATTTTTCTTCTCCTGCGTGACGATAGTATTCGTCGTTGCGTTTAACTTCTTCCTGTTCAGGATCATGCCGGGCGACGTGGAGACCATCATAGCAAGAGCTACAACCACGGAAGCTGTCAAGCAGCGTCTCATCGAGAAGGCAGGTCTGCACAGACCGCTTCTGGAACAGTTCTGGATCTACATGAAGGATCTGCTTACCGGAGATTTCGGAGAAGCATTCAACTCATATGACGGCAGTTCAAATGTACTGACTGTCATTATGGGACGCATACCAAATACCGTAATACTCCTGTTCTGCGCTGAATTATTTGCGATCATCGCCGGACTGATCATAGGCGTGATCTGCGCACAGAAGAGGACAACAAAACTGGATACCGGACTTCTGTCAGGGTCTCTTGTGCTTTATTCCATGCCGACCTTCTGGTTCGCCATGCTTCTGATCTTCCTGTTCTGCGCCACCCTGCATATCTTTCCTACGGGCGGTATTTTCACACCGGGAAGGCATTATTACGGCATGGCTAAGATACTGGACTATCTGAAGCACATGATATTGCCGATGCTTTGCATGGGGATACTCATGATGGGCTGTTACGCCATAACCATGAGGAGCACCATGATAAACATACTGACGGAAGACTATATAAACACGGCTAAAGCGAAAGGTTTTTCGACAAGATATATTTTATTCCATCACGCTATCCCCAACGCCATGATACCCATGGCGACCATCATAGCTCTGAACCTGGCTGCCATACTGGGAGGAGCTATACAGCTGGAGACTTTGTTCAGCTGGCAGGGCCTGGGGCAGCTGATGTACGATGCCCTTAACCGACGGGATTACCCGATGCTTCAGGGCTGTTTCTTCATATCCGCGGTGGCAATGATACTGGCGAACTTCCTGACGGACGTTCTTTACGGCTTCATTGACCCGAGGATAAGAGAGTAGGGGGGTGACAGTGATGAAGCAAAGATACAGCGACACTGATGCCCTGAGACGCAAACTGGCAGTCATGAAGACAAAGGATTTCATGAAGCAGGTCTGGGCAAACAAAATGGCCCGTGTAGGTGTGATCATAGTGGCATTCTTTACTCTCATGGCGATCTTCGGACCCATAGTCATGCCCTTCAGGACCACGACCATGGCGGCTTCCAGAGAGTTCATCTTCAACCCGCCTTCGTGGGAACACGTCCTGGGGACGGATAATCTGGGAAGAGACGTTCTGGCTTACCTGGTAAACGGTTCCAGAAATTCCCTTATAGTTGGACTTTCGGCTACTGTAATAACCATAGTCCTGGGAACTCTTATAGGAGTATCCTCAGGATATATCGGAGGCTGGGTGGACAATATCCTGATGAGGATAACCGACTTCTTCCTGGTGCTTCCCTGGCTGCCTTTCTGTATGGTGCTGGCGGCGATCCTGGGAAACAGCATATGGAACATCATTCTGGTAATAGGCCTTACGGGCTGGTCCGGGACTGCCCGTGTCATCCGCGCCCAGACCCTTTCCGTCAAGGAACAGCAGTACGTTGAGAGAATGGTCTCCGTAGGAGCAAAAAAAGGTCACATAATGTGGAAGCACATCCTTCCGAACGTATTTCCGCTGGTGTTCTCTGAGGCGATCCTCATAGTATCGTCTTCGATCCTGACTGAGACCTCCCTGGCTTTCCTGGGGCTGGGAGATCCCACGAACCCCAGCTGGGGCACCATGCTGAACGATGCATTCGACACGGATGCCATGACCATCGGAGCCTGGTGGTTCTTCATCACCCCGGGAGTTTGTGTAATACTCGTAGCTTTGGGCTTCACTCTCATGGGCTATGCCTTTGATGAGATACTGAATCCCAAGCTCAAAGAACGCTAAAAGGAGGTCTTGATATGAAGTTATTGGAAGTAAAAGACCTCAGAACATATTTCAAAACCACGAAGGGCTATGTCAAAGCCGTTGACGGCGTGACCTTCAGCCTTGACCACGGCGAATGCCTGGGTCTGGTGGGAGAATCCGGCTGCGGCAAGACCACCACGGCGCTTTCCATCACAAGACTTCTGCCAAAAGGCGGGGAAGTCATGGGCGGCAAGATCTTCCTTGAAGGGACAGACTATGCGACCCTCACAGAGAAAGAGATCGAGGACCACAGGTGGGAAGACGTTTCCATCATATTCCAAGGCGCCATGAACGCCTTCAATCCTGTCAAAAAGGTGGGCTGGCAGATAGCTGAGGCCATCATAAGACACAAAGGTGCAACCAAGCAGGAAGCATGGAAGAGAGCAGGCGAACTCTTCGAACTGGTGGGCATACCGGCGGAGCGAGTTACCCAGTATCCTCATGAATTCTCCGGCGGAATGAAGCAGAGAGCGATGATCGCCATGGCGCTTGCCTGCGATCCGAAGCTCATCATAGGAGATGAGCCCACAACAGCTCTTGACGTAATGATCCAGGCGCAGATACTGGAACTTCTGGAAGAACTCAGAAAGAAACTGAACATGGGCATGATACTGATTACCCATGATCTTTCCATCTTGGGAGAGACCTGTGATAAGATAGCGGTCATGTATGCAGGTAAGATCGTGGAGATGGGTACGGTGGACCATATTTTCAACCATCCGGTCCATCCATATACCAAAAGCCTCATAGCCTGCTTCCCCAACATAGAAAGCGAAGAGAGGAAGATACCGGAAGGCATTCCCGGCTATCCTCCTAATCTGATAGATCCGCCTGAAGGGTGCAGATTCTGCCCGAGATGCGGTCTGGCTGAAGGCAGATGTTCATCAGAAGAACCCGAATTCCTGGAGATAGAACCGGGTCATTTCGCGGCATGTCATTTTGCGGGAAAGGAGGGCGGAACTGATGTCTGAAAAACTGCTTGAAGTAAAAGATCTGAAAGTATATTTTGAAATGAAAAAAGGCTTCGCCCAGAGTCTCTTCGGAAAGCCTGAGGTCCTTAAAGCCGTGGACGGAGT
>CACYYH010000054.1 GCA_902778565.1 uncultured Eubacteriales bacterium | reverse complement strand
GGATTCCTTTATGGAGTTTTCGGTATTCTCGTATTCCTCGTCGATGTTCTTCAGCTCTCTGTCACGCTTCAGGTTGGCCTCTTCGGAGTTCTTGATGCTCTCCTCAAGAGAACGTATGCGTGACTGAAGATCCACGTCCTTGAGCTTCAAAGAATTGAGCTCTTCCTCAAGAGCCTTCAAAGAAGCTCTGGAGTTTGCCAGCTTTTCCTCAGCCTTATTAAGAAGGTCTGACTGATGATCCTGTTCCTTTAAGAGTCTTCTCATCTCGGAATCCAGTGAATAGATCTCGTTCTTTCTGGAAAGGATGTTGGAGGTCTTATTTTTGTAGCGGCCGCCTGTAATGGCTCCGTTGGCGTTGATGACTTCACCCTCAAGAGTTACGAACCTTACTCCGGAACCGATATTCTTGGAAAGCCTTACGGCGATATCCATGTCTTTGACTATGACCACTCTTCCCAGCAGATAGTCGAATACTGCCTTGTATTCAGGGTCAAAGCTTATTATGTCGCAGGCCAGTCCTTCAAAACCGTTAGCCGCTGTCATTGCTCTGTCCAGTGATGCTCTGGAACCTTTGATGGATTCCAGAGGAAGGAAGGTCAACCTTCCGGCGGAGGCTTCCTTAAGCCTGATGATGGCTTTCTTGGCATCCGCGTCTCTTTCGCAGACGATGTTCTGCAGCGCCTGACCGAGAGCGGTCTCTATTGCGGTCTCATATCCCACGGGCACGCTGATGAGTTCAGCTACGGTACCTCTCAGTCCGTGGTTTTCGCCCTTCATGATGAACTTTACCGCATTGTTATAGCCTTCGTAGCTGGATTCCATTTCCTCCAGCGCTTTCTTTCTGGCTGAGGTGCGGGAATAGTTGATCTTTATATCCTCTATCTTAAGGGAAAGAGCCTTGGTCTCGTCGTAGGTATTGTTGATGCTTTTTTCAAAGATACCTACCCTGTCCATTACCTCTCTGCCCTTGAGATCGTTCTTTTCTTTTTCTTCCTTAGCGAGAAGGATCTCTTTTCTGACAGCCTGTGAGTTGTCCTTAAGGTCTTCAGAGTCCTTGAGCAGCTGTTCCTTCCTTCTCAAGAGGGCTTCACGCATGCTCTCCACAGACCTGGCCTCAGACCTTAAAGCTGAAGCCTTGGCTGTGTATTCCATGATCAGATCCTTGGAATCGTCGATCTTGTTCTGGATGTCCATGGAGCTTGCCATGACTTTGTTATACTCGTCGATCCTTAAAGCGAGAGAATCCGAAGCCTTGCTGAATTCATCCTCAAGGGCTTTCTTTTTCTGCTCCTGCTCATCGCTTACGGAAATCTCCTTGTCCAGTCTCTCTGAAAGAGCGTCGATCTCGTCGCTGAGCCTGTCGATGTCTCTGTCGAAGGCAGCGGCCTTCTCATCGTCCAGCTGAGACTTGTTTTTGATATCGTTCAGAAGATTTACCTTCTTGAGGAGTTTCTCCCTGGATTCGTTTCCGAGAGTCTGAAGGACTTCGTTCCTGTCTCTGGCCTTGGATATCTCCACGTCCAGCGTGTTCTTATCCACCTCCAGCTTATTGATGCTGTCGGTCAGCTGCTTTACGTCTTCTGCCCCGGATTCGTCCTGGTCTGTGAACTTGTCGATATTCCTTAAGGTGATATTGATGTCCAGATCGCGCTTTTCAGCTCTCAGCTCCAAGGCTTCTTTAGCCTTGATGCTGTCTTCTTCCAGACCGCCGATACGGCTCTCGATCTCGCCTATGATATCGTTGACTCTGTCAAGGTTGATATTGGTGTTGGCCAGCTTTCTCTCCGCCTCGCGCTTCCTCGTCTTATAAAGGACTACGCCTGCGGACTCTTCGAAGATCTCACGTCTCTCTTCGGGCTTGCCTTCAACGATGTTCTGGATCTTGCCCTGACCGATGATGGAGTATCCGTCGACACCGATACCTGTATCCATGATGAGTTCACGGATGTCCCTCAGCCTGCACTGGTTGTTGTTGATGAGATATTCAGATTCACCGGATCTGTACATCCTTCTGGTGATAGCCACCTCGTTATAGTCGGTGGGAAGGATGCCGGTGGAGTTATCTATCACCAGGGTGACTTCTGCCATTCCCCGGGACTTTCTGGAAGCGGTGCCGTTGAAGATGACCTCTTCCATCTTGCCGCCTCGGAGCATCTTGGGACTCTGTTCGCCCAGTACCCATCTTATGGCGTCTGATATATTGGATTTTCCTGAGCCGTTGGGGCCTACGATGCAGGTCACTCCGGGGTGAAAGTCGATGACTACGGGCTCTGCAAAAGATTTGAACCCGTGCATCTCTATTCTTTTAAAGTACATTAGTTACCTCTTTAAATTGGCAATGGCTTCCTTTGCGGCATTCTGGCCGGCTTCTTTTTTAGAGTAGCCGCTGCCGCTGCCCATTATCTTCCCATCCACTTCCACGTGGACGAAGAATAATTTATGGTGATCCGGTCCTTCGGACCTGTCGGTCACGTATCTGATATCGTTTACGCAGCCCTTCTTCTGGACCAGTTCCTGAAACTCGGATTTATGGTCGGTTATGAGAGCACCGCTGATGGCTTCGTCTATTGTGTCGGAAAGAAGCTCTAAGATGACTCTCTCACAGGTCTCGTATCCTCCGTCGATGAGAACGGCTCCCATAACAGCCTCCATGGCGTCTGCGATTATGGAATCCTTATCTCTGCCTCCGGTCTTTTCCTCTCCTGTTCCAAGAAGCAGATGACGGTTGAGCCCTATGGTCCTTCCGATGGTTGCCAGAGACTTTTCACAGACCACCAGAGCTCTGGTCTTGGTCAGGGTGCCTTCAGGCTTATCGGGTTCCATGCGGAAAAGCTTCAGAGCGATCACTGCGTCCAGTATGCCGTCTCCTATAAATTCCAGCCTTTCGTTATCGTGGCCGCAGCCGGGGTGTTCCCTTCTGTAGGAACTGTGGGTGAGCGCGGTGGTCAGCAGGCTCCGGTCGCTGAAGCTGTAGTTCAGTTTTTCTTCAAGTGTATGTAATTCCAAAGTTTAGTTGATCTCCTTTATGGATTCCTCGATCACGCTTATAACATCCTGCTCCGCAAAGACGATGGCCTTGAGGATGGTGTTCTTGACGGCGGTCTCGCTGGATGATCCGTGCATCTTGACTATGGGTCTCTTGACTCCCAGGATCGGAGCTCCGCCATAAGATGAGTAATCGAATTCTTTCTTAAGTTCCTTAAGCTTATCCAGAAGGAGCAAAGAACCCAGCCTGGCGTGAAGACCGTCGGTGAATTTCTTCTTGATGGTCTTGAAGATGTTCCAGGCCATGCCTTCTGTGAGCTTAAGTATTATATTTCCGGTGAAGCCGTCTGTGACTATGATATCCGCTCTGCCCTTGGGAACGTCACGGGCTTCGATGTTTCCTTTGAAGTTAAGGTTCGTAGCCTTGAGGAGCTCATAGGTCTCCTTGGTAAGAGGATTGCCCTTCTCTTCTTCTTCGCCGATATTGACGAGTTTAACTGTGGGATTCTGTCTTCCAAGAACCTTTTCCATGTAAATGGATGACATCAGAGCGAAGTCCACAAGGTTCCTGGCCTTGCATTCGGCATTGGCGCCGGCGTCGCAGAGAAGCGAAGCCTGACCGCCGAGTATGGGATATATAGTGCAGATGGCAGGTCTGTCTATACCTTTGATCCTTCCGATGAGCAGAAGACCGCCGGCGAGAAGCGCGCCTGTGGAGCCTGCAGAAATGAAGAGATCCCCCTCTCCCGTTTTCAGCATATTCATTCCTTTGACGATGCTGGAATCTTTCTTTCTCCTTATGGCCAGAGCCGGTGCCTCATCATTTGTTATGACTTCCGAAGCATGAACGACAGAGATGTTTTCCGGTGTATTACCGTGGCAGATCTTACGAAGAGCCTCATTGATCTTTTCCTCGTCGCCGATGATGACTATTTCATGCTCGATTTCATTTGCGGCAAGAACTGCACCCTCGCAAACTGCATAAGGTGCATTGTCTCCGCCCATTCCATCCAACAATATTCTCATAATATCCTCCTTCTGGTCCTGGACATATATATACATAATCAACTATACCACAAGTAATAGAAAAAAGCCACTATAAAATGGCTTTTTCTATACAATTTATTGTATTTTTTTGATTTTTCACAAGTTACCTGGGAAGCCCCTCTTTTGTAAAGGGCAAACTCTCCAAAGCACCAAAGTATTTCTGATAGTTTCCGCGGTATGCTTTCTGGTAATCCGGGTTGTCGGAATGGTGCAGATCATGGATGTAATCGTGCTCCTTACCTATTACGTCGATATCAGTGAGTTCGATGATATATATTGCCAGATCTGAGCACTTATCAGAGATGTGCTCCAGGTTCTGAAGTATATTCTGATACTGGATACCGCTTAATGGATCGCAGATATTGCGCATCATTCTGTATACGTGTCTGGAGTTCAGATCCTCGATGAGATCGTCGATGACCTCCTCCAGAGGCTCCACCTGTCTTGCCAGAAGAGGATCATTGGTCTTGTAAGCTTTGACGGTTATGTCAAGGATGTCGTAAATGGCATCTATGGCAAGCCTCAGCTCGGCCTTGGCATAATCAGTGAGCTCTTTGCCCTGATCTCTTAAGCAAGCGGCAGCTTCGGTGATGTTGACTGCCAGATCGCCTATTCTTTCAAAGCATATGAGAGCCTTGATCTGGAAGTTGGAGTTTCTGTTGTCTCTGTCACGCTTGATATACGGCGAAATGGATACCACGTACTGATTGGCCTGGTCTATAACCCTGTCCAGAATGATCTCCCTCTGGGTGATCCTGTTGTCGCGTCCGGGATCGTATTCATAGATCTGCTTGACGCAGGCATCGTAGTTGTGAACAGCGATGTCGCACATATGTCCGATGAGGTGCTCTACCTGTGAAAGAGCCAGTACCGGGGACGTAATAAGTCTCGGATCCAGTTCTGACAGAGCCTGCTCGATCTCGATATCCTCCTGTTCCTTGGGAACGTCCGGGATGAGCTTCTCGGCTATCCTTGCAAACAGTCCTGATGCGGGAAGCAAAAGCACTGCAGGAACCAGTCTGAATACACCGTGGATGTTGGCGACACCGCCGGAATCCAGGGACTGGAACCAGAACTCATCGCTGAGTATTCCCGTAAGCCTCAGAATGGTCAGGATCACGATGATGAGGAGCGCGGCGAATACGTTGTAGATAACGTGCACCGTTGCAGTCCTCTTCTGTTCAGGGGTTGCCCCTATCCTGCTGACGATATATGTGGTGATACAGTCGCCGATGTTGACGCCTATGATGACCGCAAAAATACCGCTGAAGGAAACGCCCATGGATGATGCGATGGACTGGATAATACCTACGACTGCAGATGATGACTGGATAACGGCAGTTACGCCTACGCCGGAAATGAACTGCAGCAGATAGTTGTGCTCAAAGGAAGTGAGAAGTCCGGACAGGCTGTCCGAGAAATTGCTCACCGCTGCTGACATGTAGATCAGTCCCATGAAAAGCACGCCGAAGCCGCAGGCAATGTTTCCCATGTTCTTGTGAGAGCCTCTCTTGGAAAACATTATGAGGCCTATGCCTATGATAAGAGCCATAGGCGCAAGGTTGTCCGCCTTGAAGAAGTACAGCAGACTGTCTTCCGCAGATTTCAGGTCCATCAGTCGGATGACCTGTGCGGTTATGGCGGTACCTACGTTGGCGCCCAGTACGATGCCTATGGACTGCCTGAAGGTCAGGAATCCGGCACCCACCAGACCTACGGTAAGCACTATGCAGGCCGTTGAGCTCTGGATAACGCAGGTCACCAGCATTCCCAGGAGGAATCCCAGGAAAGGTTTATTGGTAACCTTAGCCAGTGCATTTTTCATGGCGCCGCCGGAACTGGATTTCAGTCCGTCGCCCATTATACGCATTCCATAAAGGAACATGGCAAGGCCTCCCAGCATTGCCACGATCCTGTAGAAAATTACCATACCTATTTCTCCTAAAAGAATCAGATAATAAACATTCATGAGCTTCCGCAGCGCCGGTACTTAGCGATCGGCAAGCGACAGCGCTGACGGAGCTTAGAACCGCTGCGCAAGGACTGAGTGCCAACGGCTCATGATGTTTATCAGATGATTATGCTTCCTTACACTCTTCTCTGAGTTCTTTGATAAGAGCGTCGATCCTTCTTACAACGGCTCTGAAGTCCTCTGCCTCGAATCCTCTTGTGGTCATGGCAGCGGTACCGATTCTTACTCCGGATGTCTGCATGGGTGAACGCTTTTCGTTAGGTACGCAGTTCTTGTTGAGAGTGATGCCGTTAGCATCGCACTTCTCCTGAAGCTGCTTGCCGGAGAAGGGTTCGTCGGAAAGGTCGAGAAGGATCAGATGGTTGTCTGTTCCGCCGGTAACTACCTTGTATCCGAGCTTGAGGAACTCGTCGCAGAGAGCTGCGCAGTTCTCAACTACTTTCTTTGCATAGTCTTTGAATTCAGGTCTGAGAGCTTCTTCAGCGCATACAGCCTTAGCGGCGATGATGTGCTCCAGAGGACCGCCCTGAGCATAAGGGAATACTGCAGAGTCAACCTTCTTTGCAAGTTCTTTCTTAGCGAAGATAAGGCCGCCTCTGGGTCCTCTCAGTGTCTTATGGGTGGTTGTGGTGATGATGTCAGCGATTCCGAAGGGAGAAGGATGAACTCCGCCGGCTACGAGGCCTGCGATATGAGCCATATCTACCATGAAATATGCTCCTACTTCCTTAGCGATCTCACCGAATGTCTCGAAGTCAAGGATCCTGGAGTAAGCAGATGCGCCTGCAAGGATCAGCTTAGGCTGGCATTCATGAGCAAGTTTTCTTACGTTGTCCATATCGATATATCCGTTTTCGTCTACATCATAGAATACCATGTTGTAGAGTTTGCCGGAGAAGTTAACGCTGGAACCGTGGGTCAGATGTCCGCCGTGGTCCAGGTCAAAGCTCAGGATCGTATCACCGGGTTCGAGAACTGACTTATAAGCTGCGAAGTTAGCCTGTGAACCTGAATGGGGCTGAACGTTTACATGATAGTCTGTGTTGAATACTTTTCTCCATACGTCGCAGCAGTATTCTTCGATCTGGTCTACGAATTCAGTTCCGCCGTAGTATCTGCCCTTATTTCCTGAATATCTCTCTACCGGAGGAGCGGGATAACCTTCAGCATACTTCCATACGAGGCAGCTTCCGCATGCAGCCATAACTGCGTCGGAGCAGTAGTTCTCAGACGCGATGAGCTCTACGTTGTTGGACTGTCTTTCGAATTCCTTCTTGATGAGTTCTCCGACTGTAGGAGAAGTCTTCATGATAAGTTCATAGTTTTCAATGTTATACTTGTCGTACATGATTTAAACCTTTGCCCTTTCATATAAAATGGTTTTTAATAGTTATTCTGACTGGGTCAGTTTCATACTCAAGCCCTTACTACCCCAGTATAATTTAAATATATCTTAACACTGTTAAAAAATCAAGGATTAGAGCTATAAAAACAAATTATAAACAACACGCTGTTTTTTGTACTCTTGGATTTTTTGCAACTATGTGATACAATTTCAGCAAATCGTTTTAAAGGAGAAATCAAATGAAGATCAAAGGTGCATTAGTCCCTTCCCTCACCTTTTTCGATGAGGAAGGAAACATAGATGAAAAATTCACGTCCTGGCATATGAACTGGGTGCTGGATAACGGCGTAAACGGTCTGTTCGTCACCGGGACTTACGGTTCAGGCTATCTGATGAGCCCTGAACAGCGCGTCAGAGTTTACGAAATAGCAAAGAAGATAACAGAGGCTCATCCTGGTACTTTTGCAGTGGCTCACGTAGGTTCAAACGATACAGCCCAGTCCGTATATCTAACGGAACATGCCAGAGACCTGGGCTATGACGCAGTAAGCGCAGTAAATCCCTATACATTCAAATACAGGGACGATGAACTGGTGGGATATTACAGCGATCTTGTGAAGGCTGCCGGAAACATGCCTGTGTTCGCATATAACAACCCTTCCCTTACCTCCAAAGTCATCGACTTTGACCTGGTGAAAAAGTTCGCTGCAGTAGGCATAACCGCCATGAAGGATTCATCCCTCAACAGAGATCTGGCCCTTGCCATAAAGGACTTCAGAGAAAAGGAAGGCGCAGACTTCGAATACATCTCAGGATCCACCAAGGACTGGCCTTATTTCAACAGCATCGGCGTAAAGGCCATGATCGCCGGAGCCTGCAACTACGCTCCCGACCTGGTAGCTTCCATGTACAGGCTTTCTCAGGGAGATGACGAGGAAAGCTTCATTAAAGCTTCTGACTCCGTAAACTACATCAGCTCATTTACCAAAGTCGGAAACAGCCTCATCTCCTCTCATCTGGCTCTTAAGTCCAGAGGATATGACGTGCCTTATATGAAGAGGCCGCTGATATGCCCCTACGACGAGTACAAAGAAAAGATGGCGGAAGACGCTGCAGCCATCAAAGAGTCCGCTGAACTGATCAGCAAACTCGACCCTGAATACAAGTTCGTAAAATAAATAAAACGCGGAGTTTCGGCTCCGCGTTTTTTATTGATGTTTTATTACAGTTCCAGCTTCATGGCTACCGGGAAGCAGCTTACGCCCCGCTGATCGCAGGTGCCGCATCCGAAGAGATCCGACGCCTCTTCCCAGGGTATCTTTACGAAACCCAGCGATGCAAAGAACTCCGGAACCTTGGCGCAAAGATATATGCGCGTGCCGCCCCTGTTCTGAACTTCTTTGATGGCTTTTTTCATGAGGATCTTTCCTATGCCGAGCCTCCTCATTGGAGGATCCACGGCTATGCCGCTGATGTAGTATTCTCCCTTTCTCAAAGACAGGATGACTCCTCCGATGAGATAATCGGGATCCTGCACTACTTTCCAGCATTTAAGGATCTCCGTTTCCAGGTCCTTTTCACCGTTGAATTCCAGGCCGAAGGGCTTCATGAATTCCACGAGACGGTCGTATTCATCTGTTTCTTTCATTACAAATC
>CACYYH010000053.1 GCA_902778565.1 uncultured Eubacteriales bacterium | reverse complement strand
ATCAACGAAAAGTACGATCCTCCGGCGATGGGCGTGATGTTCTGGGACGAGAAGACCGAGACTCTGGCTCCCGTGGTATACGTGAAGGACGTTGATACCACGTATTTTGAAGGTTCCTGTGGTTCAGGCTCAACTGCCACGGCAACCTGCTTCGGACTGATTAAGGGAGAGGGTGAGCATCATCTGTCCATTCCGCAGCCTGCAGGCACGATTGATACGACATGTGTCGTGAGAAACGGTGTCGCTGAAGAAGTATATATCGAAGGTCCCGTCGGTCTTACGGATATCATTGTAAAAGAAGTGGAGATCGAGGACTGAAACACAGTAAAAAATGCCGCTGAAGTCTTGAAAAGACCGGCTTTGCAAGCGGTTTGCGATAAAAAAGTTATTGTAAAGGAAATATTATGTCAAAAGAAAAGATAATCAACATTGCAGTTATAGCTCACGTAGACGCAGGTAAGTCCACTCTTGTGGACGCTTTCCTCAACCAGTCAGGCGTTTTCCGCGCCAATGAAGAAGTGGTGGACTGCGTAATGGACTCAGACGACATCGAGCGTGAAAGGGGCATCACCATTTATTCGAAAAACTGCTCCATCATGCATAACGACGTCAAGATCAACATCGTGGATACCCCGGGCCACGCGGATTTCAGCTCTGAAGTAGAGCGTATCATGAAGACCGTGGACACCGTCATCCTTCTGGTTGACTCATCCGAAGGTCCTATGCCTCAGACCAGATTCGTTCTGAAGAAGTCACTGGAGCAGGGTCTGAATCCCATCCTTTTCATCAACAAGCTGGATAAGAAGGATGCCAGGATCGATGAAGTAGTTGACGAGGTATACGAACTCTTCATGGATCTGGAAGCCAACGACGATCAGCTGGATTTCCCTATTCTTTACGGTATCGCCCGCCAGGGCATCGCTGTAAAGGATCCCGATGAGATCCTGGGAATGACCATTGAGGAGGGCGGACAGAAGATCAAGAAGAGCCCTCAGGGTTACGGCGGACTGGACCTGACTCCTCTGTTCGATACCATCATCGAGCACTGCGAGCCTTATCCTGACAGAGACGATGAGCCTCTGCAGTTCCAGGTTTCCACTCTCGCATACGACGACTACATCGGACGTCTGGGAATCGGCCGCATCACCCGAGGAGTCATCAAGGAAGGACAGCAGGTGGCAGTTTGCAAGGAAGACGGATCAGTGGTAAACCGCAAGATCAATCAGGTATTCGTATACCGCGGACTCAAGCGTATGGCAGTGCCTGAAGCCAAGTGCGGCGACATCGTGGTGGTATCAGGTATTTCCGATATTTCCATCGGTGAGACCATCTGCGATCCTCAGCATCCGGATGCAATGGAAATGATCCATATCGAGGAACCTACCCTGAGCATGAACTTCATGGTAAACAAGAGTCCTTTTGCTGGAAAGGTTGGAAAGTACGTAACTTCCCGTCACATCCGTGAGAGACTCATGAAGGAACTTGAGGTAAACGTAGGGCTCGTGGTTGAAGAGACTGACTCCACCGACAGCTTCAAGGTAAGCGGAAGAGGAGAACTTCATCTTTCCATCCTCATCGAAAACATGCGCCGTGAAGGATATGAACTGGCGGTTTCCAAGCCTGAGGTAATCTTAAGACGCGATGAAAACGGCAGAACACTTGAACCTATTGAAGAAGTAGTGATCTCCGTTCCCGATGAATACGCGGGAACAGTCATCAGCAAACTTAACGTACGTAAGGGCATGATGAAGCAGATGGCAGTCGAAAACGGCTTCCAGAGGCTTGAATATCTGGTACCTACCAGAGGCCTTCTGGGCTACAGATCGGAATTCATCAACGATACCCACGGCGAGGGCACCATGGTAAGGCGCTTCGATTCCTTCGACTACTGGAAGGGCGACATCCCTCAGAGGATCAACGGCGTTGCCATCGCTCAGGAAGAGGGCACATGCACACCTTATGCGCTCTTCAACATCGGCGAGCGTGTCCAGATGTTCGTTGAGCCCGGTACCAAGGTTTACGAAGGCATGATCGTAGGCATGAATTCCAGGGACGATGACATGGTGGTCAACCCCTGCAAGGCCAAGAAGGTTTCCAACATGCGTGCGGCAGGCTCTGATGAAGCCATCAAGCTGAGCCCTGCAAGGACCTTCACCCTTGAAGAGGCGCTGGAGTTCATCAACGACGACGAGCTTGTGGAAGTAGTTCCCGACGATATACGCTTACGCAAAAAGATCCTCAACGAACTAGAGCGTAAGAGATCAGGCCGTGTTTATGATCCGGTCACCAAGACCGTAAAATACAATAACAACTAAACTATCCGTTATCACCCAAGACTTACATTTTGCAGACCAAAAGCAAACACTCGTAAGACCTAATTATTTAAACACTTTATAGGAGAATTTTTATGGAGAAACAGAGAGAAGTAAAAAAATTCAAGAGAGTGCTGGTAGCAAACCGCGGTGAGATCGCCATCCGAATCATGAGAGCGTGCAACGAACTGGGTATCCGTACCGTTGCCATCTATTCGGAGGAGGATAAGAACGCGCTTTTCAGAACAAAAGCTGACGAGGCTTACCAGATCGGAAAAGGCAAGACGCCGGTAGGCGCATATCTCGGTATCGACGAGATAATTTCACTTGCAAAGAACAAAGGCGCAGACGCCATTCACCCCGGTTACGGTTTCCTTTCAGAGAACGTGGATTTCGCAGCTGCCTGTGAAAAGGCAGGCATCGAATTCATCGGACCTACCGCTGAGATGATGGACAATCTCGGAGACAAGATCAAGTCCAAGCTTGTGGCTCAGTCCGTAGGAGTTCCTACGGTTCCCGGAGTTGAAAAAGCCATCGAGACCGAAGAGCAGGCCAGAGAATTCGCTGCAATGTGCGGCTATCCCGTCATCCTGAAGGCTGCTGCAGGCGGCGGTGGAAGAGGTATGAGAATAGTACGTTCCGAAGAGGAACTGCTCCCTCAGTTCAGATCCGCCAGATCCGAAGCTGCCAAGGCTTTTGGTATAGATGATATATTCATCGAGAAATATCTCGAGAACCCCAAGCATATCGAAGTGCAGATCCTCGGAGACAAGGAAGGCAACATCGTTCATCTCTATGAACGTGACTGCTCCATCCAGAGACGTCACCAGAAGGTGATCGAGTTCACGCCGTCACTTTGCCTTACGGACAAGCAGAGAAAGGACATCTGCTCAGACGCCATCAAGATCGCAAAGGCAGTGAACTACAGATCCGCAGGAACAGTAGAATTCCTTCTGGACCACACCACAGGAAAGCACTATTTCATCGAAATGAATCCCCGTATCCAGGTTGAGCACACCGTCACCGAAATGGTCACCGGAATCGACCTGGTACAGTCACAGATACTCATAGCAGAGGGATATACCCTTGATTCTCCTGAAGTGGGCATTCCCAATCAGGACTCCATCAAGGTTTCCGGACACGCCATCCAGTGCCGTGTCACCACAGAGGATCCCTCAAACAACTTCATGCCTGATACCGGACTCATCGAGTCCTACCGTTCACCCGGCGGTTTCGGCATCAGACTTGACGGAGGCGGCGGCTTCCAGGGCGCTAACATCACGCCTTTCTATGATTCACTTCTTGTAAAGGTAACCGCTTTCGGGAACACCTTTGACAAGGCAAGGATCAAAGCCATCCGTGCTCTCCGTGAGACCAGCATCAAGGGCGTAAAGACCAACCTGGCCTTCATGCTGAACGTGCTGAACCATCCTCTTTTTGCTGCAGGTGAATGCGATACCGGATTTATCGCAAACAACCCCGACCTCATGGATATCGGCAAGGTAGAGGATACCGAGCTCAAGGTCATCGAGTTCCTGGGCAACAAGTTCGTAAACGAGACAAAGGGCAAAAAGCCTCACTTCAACGTTCCCGCATTCCCCAAGTTCAAGCCTGAGGAGATCGGCGAGCTTCAGGGAAGAGGCACCAAGCAGCTCTTTGATGAGATGGGCGCTCAGAAATTCGCTCAGTACATCAGAAATCAGCAGAGACTGTTCATCACGGATACTACCATGAGAGATGCTCAGCAGTCGCTTATGGCTACCCGCGTTCGTTCAGTGGATATGGAAAAGATCGCGCCGGCAGTTTCAGTATACGGCCGCAAGTTCTTCTCACTGGAGATGTGGGGCGGAGCTACCTTCGATACTTCCTACAGATTCCTGAAGGAAGATCCGTGGGAGAGACTGGAGATGCTTCGTGAGAAGTGCCCCAACATCCTTCTTCAGATGCTGATCAGAGGCGCTAATGCAGTAGGTTACAAGAACTATCCGGATAACGTTATCCGCGAATTCGTAAAGCAGAGCGCCAAGTCCGGAATCGACGTATTCAGGATCTTCGACTCACTGAACTGGATCCAGGGCATGGAAGTCGCTCTTGATGAGACCCTCAACCAGGGTATGATCGCAGAGCCTTGTATCTGCTACACCGGAGACATTCTGGACGCATCAAAGGACAAATACACTCTTGACTACTACGTCAAGATGGCAAAGAAACTGGAGAAGAAGGGCGCTCACATCCTGGGCATCAAGGACATGTCCGGATTGCTGAAGCCCACCGCAGCTTCCAAGCTCATCGGCGAACTCAAGCAGGAAGTGGGCATTCCCATCCACCTGCACACTCACGATACTTCCGGAAACGGCGTAGCTACAGTTCTTATGGCTGCACAGGCCGGCGTTGATATCGTGGACGCTGCATTCAACTCCATGTCAGGACTTACTTCACAGCCGGCATTGAACTCCATCGTAGCTGCTCTCCAGCACTCCGACAGAGACACCGGACTTGATTCCGACGGACTTCAGAAGATCTCCGAATACTGGAGAGACGTACGTCCTGTATACAAAGAATTCGAATCCGAACTGAAGACGGCTTCTGCTGAGATCTATAAGTATGAGATCCCCGGAGGACAGTATTCCAACCTTCAGGCTCAGGTTGAATCCTTTGGACTCGGCCACAGACTTGACGAGGTCAAGGACATGTACAAGGCCGTTAACCGCATGCTGGGCGATATCGTAAAGGTAACTCCTTCCTCCAAGGTAGTAGGAGACCTGGCCATCTTCATGTTCCCCGACTCAACTGTTTCCTACTTCGAGGGCATGATGGGTCAGCCTGAAGGCGGCTTCCCCAAGGATATCCAGAAGGTGGTATTGAAGGGCAAGAAGCCCATCACATGCAGACCCGGAGAACTTCTTCCTGATGAAGACTTCGAAGCCATCAGAAAGAAGCTTCAGGACGAGCTGGGACTTGAAGGAACCGATAAGGAAGTCATCAGCTATGCCATCTATCCGAAGGTATTTGAGGATTACATCAAGTCCGTCAGAAAAGAAGGCAGCTTCAGATACATGGGTTCCGATATCTTCTTCCACTCACTGGCAGAAGGCGAGACCTGCGAAGTCAAGATCTCTGAAGGACACATCCTCATGGTCAAGCTTCAGGAAGTACATCCTGTTGACAACGAAGGCATGAGAGAGGCTGTATTTGAAGTAAACGGCAACCGCCGTGTGATCAAGATCAAGGATAAGACAGTTACCACTAACTCTTCAACTTCTGTGCTTTACGCCAACGAGGACGATCCGTTTGAGATCGGTGCAAACATCCCCGGCGGTATCGTAAAGGTACTGGTAAAAGAAGGCGAACACGTTGAGGCAGGACAGCCCATCGCAGTCATCGAAGCCATGAAGATGGAGACCAATATCCTTGCAAACGTTGCAGGCACCATCGAGAGGATATACATATCAGAAGGAAGCCAGGTCAAGGCCGGCGAGATGGTAGCCAAGATGAAAGAAACAAAATAAAATATGAGGAGGCCGGGGGACAAGTCCTCCGGCCTGAGAATTATGAAAAACAGTCTTGCAAGCTGGACAATTGCACATTTTGCGGTGGACATGAGCTGTTTCTACATCCTTTACAGGGGAGTGGAGCAGCTGTATGCTGCGATGAGCTGGACCCACTGGCAGGAAATGCTGGCTATAGCGATACTTTTGTATAACGTACTTGCCTTTGGACTTCAGATCATGTTCGGAGCTCTTTCCGACAGGTTCCCGAAGCTGGAAAAGATCATCGGGATCGAAGGCCTTGACTGCATGCTGGTGCCGCTTATCATCATCTGGATATCACAGGGGTCCATTGCGTCCTGGACGTCGATGATAATTGCCGCTGTGCTGAACGCAGCCTTCCACGTGGGAGGCGGTGTGAACGTCATAAGAAGATCCGCAGGCAAGATGGCTCCGTCAGGGATCTTCGTGTCCTCAGGCGCTCTCGGCGTTATCACCGGCACCATCTACGGAGCTTCAGGCCATGGAGCTTTGCTTCCCGTATTCATAGTACTGATCGCCATCATCATGGTGTTCCTGACGACGGACAACTGGGCGCAGGATCTTATTATGTATTATGAACGGGAAGAAAAGGGTGACAAACTGGTGGCTCCTGTCAGGGAATACATGAGATTCAACGTTCTGAGGGCCGGTAGTCTGGCAGCTGTGATATGCCTGTTCTTTGCAGTTTTTATCAGAAGTTATGCAGGTTTTATATGGCCGCTGGGCTTCGAAAAGACCGGAATGCTGATAATCTTGCCGGCTGCGGCAAGCTGCCTGGGTAAAGCTCTTGGCGGTATCATCGCCGACAGACTGGGAGCAGTTGAGACTGCTACAGTCAGTCTGGTGCTTTCCATGGTGCTGTTCCTGACGGGAAACGGTTCATGGTTCATGATGGGACTTGCCATAATGCTTTTCAATATGGCCATGCCCATCACGCTTTGCGGTCTGGTGGCTGCAGTGCCTGAAAACGTGGGCTTTGCTTTCGGACTGTCCACGCTGGCGCTGCTTCTGGGATACATCCTGTTTACTACCGGACCTGCAGATATTTCCGATCCGGCACACCTGATGGTGTTTCTGGGGATTGCTGCTGTGGCGCTTATCGCTGCAGCGCTCAAGAGAAAGTACAAGTAACGGAGGTGCTGAAATGAGAAAGAAACTGAACGAGATCTTCAAAAAAGAGGCCTTCAAGATGAGAGACGTAGCTCCCGGTCCCACCATTGCTCTGATGTCCTTACCGGTAGTTCTCATCGTTATAGTTGCAGTAATAGTGGTCTTTGCAATAGTAAAGATCGTTAAGATATCGAGAAACAAAAAGGATAAAGTAGAATAATGGGTCCTTATCTGGTAATACTCTGCCAGCTGGTATTCACCATCTTCGTCGAAGGATCGGTGATGATAGTATGGCAGAATTCCAAAGAAGCCCTGGGCTATTCGGTGCTGGCTAATTTGATGACCAACCCGCCGCTGAATCTGCTGCTGCTTTATTTAGCAGGGCAGGGCGCAGGTCTTTATGCCACCGTGGGCATCAGACTGGGGCTTGAAGTCCTGGTCATCCTGGCGGAAGCGCTGGCTTACAGGGGAATGATGAAAACCGACATCAAAAATGCCATCAGAATATCGCTGGTGCTCAATCTGGTATCCTTCGGCATTGGAGAGATCTTCGGTGTTCTTGGCTACTGGAGAGTGCTTCAGGTGATCGCATGGCTTTGAACATATTTATTGACAATTACAGGAGACAGATATGCTTTACGTATCAACAAGAGGAAGTCTTAACAAAAAAACCGGCGCCCAGGCAGTGATCCAGGGCATAGCAGAGGACAAGGGCCTTTACGTTCCAGCCTCAATCCCCAAACTGCCCTTCAAGGTAGAGGATATGCTGGACGCATCATATAAGGAGATCGCAAAGAAGATCCTGCTCTGCTACTTCGATGATTTTACAGAAGAGGAGATGGACTACTGTGTCAACGGAGCCTATGATTCCAAATTCACAGCTTCTGACGTCTGCGAACTCAAAGAGGCTGACGGAGTACACTTCCTGGAACTTTACCACGGAAAGACCGCAGCCTTCAAAGACATGGCTCTTTCCATCCTTCCTTATCTTCTTACCACTTCCATGAAGAAGGAGGGAGTCACGGATAAGGTGCTGATCCTGACCGCAACTTCCGGAGATACCGGAAAGGCGGCTCTTGAAGGCTTCAGCGACGTGCCGGGAACTGAGATCATAGTATTTTACCCTGACGGCGGAGTATCACAGGTACAGCGCCAGCAGATGATAACCACCACCGGAGCCAACACTCACGTATACGCAGTCAAAGGAAACTTCGACGATTGCCAGACAGAAGTGAAAAAGATCTTCAATGACCCTGAGATAAAGGCTGCTCTCAAGGAGCGCGAGATAATATTCAGTTCAGCTAACTCCATCAACATAGGACGTCTGGTGCCTCAGGTGGCATACTACGTTTATTCATACGTCAAGATGGTAGCCCGCGGAGTGGTAAAGAACGGTGAACCCATCAACATCGTGGTTCCCACCGGAAACTTCGGAAACATCCTGGCAGGCTATATGGCCATGAAGATGGGCATTCCCGTCAACAGGTTCATCTGCGCGTCCAACGACAACAAAGTCCTTACGGATTTCATAAAGACAGGCCTTTATGATATAAGGCCTGAGACAAGAGACTTCATGCTGACCAATTCACCCTCCATGGATATTCTGATCTCATCCAACCTGGAGAGACTTCTCTTCATGCTGAACGGCAGAGATTCCGACCAGCTGAACGAGTGGATGTACTCCCTGGAGAACCTGGGATTCTATACAGTTCTTGATTCCGAATCCCTGACAGAAGGAATGAAGGCTTTTTGGGGCGGATACTGCGTGGAAGCCGATACTATCAAGGCCATCGGTGACATGTGGAAAGAGCATGGATACCTGATGGATACCCATACCGGCGTAGCCTACAAGGTATACAAAGATTACGTAAAAGAAACAGGCGATGAGACTCCTGCTGTGCTTGCATCCACCGCATCAGCTTTCAAGTTTGCTGAGGCTGTAGGCGATGCTCTTGGACTTCCGAAGGCAGCAGACGGTTTCAGAGCCGTGGAGAACCTTGAAAAGGCCACAGGAGTTCAGGTACCTTATGGACTGAAGGATCTGGACAAGAAAGAGATCAGGCACTCCGGCGTCGTGACCATCGATGAGATGCCCAGAACTGTGCTTGGGATATAGCGGAGAAAACGAAAGACAATAGATACCCGACATCAAAACCATGAATAAACGCTCTCTCATATATCTGAATATCGCTGTCCTGCTTTTCGGACTGGCGGGGCTCTTCGCCAAATGGATAGATCTTCCTTCCCTGGGCATAACCTTCGGAAGGGTGTTCTTTTCATCGCTTTCACTTGGCTTTTTTATGCTGGTGACAAAGCAGTCTTTCAGAATCGAAACCAAGAGAGACGTAAAGCTCTTCATATGTTCCGGAGCTGTCATGGCTATCCATTGGTGGACTATCTTTGAATCGATACAGCTGTCCACGGTGGCCATCGGCTGCATCACTTTTTCGACTTTTCCTTTGTTCGTGACCTTTATTGAACCTGCTCTGAATCACGAAAAGCCAAAGCCCAGGAACGTGCTGCTGGCTATAATCATACTGATAGGCGTAGTGATCACCGTTCCGGAGTTTTCCTTTGACAACAACGTTTTCAAAGGCGTCCTGGTGGGAATGATATCGCCCATAGCATACACGATCCTCACCATGATGAATAAAAATTTCGTGCAGAAGTACACCGGGACCTTCGTCTGCTTCTATGAGCAGGCGATAGCTACGGTTTTCCTTTTCCCCTTCGTTCTGGGGCTTGGGATACATCCTACGCTTAAAGACATCGGACTTCTGATAGTCTTCGGCACGCTGACCACAGCCTTTGCTCATACGCTGTTCATCAGCTGTCTGAAGGACATACCGGCCAGGCTTGCAGGGGTGTGTTCTTCCATGGAAACGGTCTACGCCATAATCTTCGCTCTGATACTTCTGGGGGAGGTTCCTACCGTCAGGGAGATCATAGGTGCCATCATCATACTGGGAGCTGTTATTTACGCTCAGCTGAGAGAAGAGTGATCTTTAAGGGCTGATAGTCTGGCTGCACTCTTGAATGGTTAGAGAAAAAGGTATATAATCATAATGTACAAGATAGTTGATCATTTAGTGGTAAAAGGAGATAAATATGAAAAAGAAATCAATAATCGCACTTCTTGTGGCGCTTTGCCTTGTATTCTGCTTCACGCTCACAGCTTGCGGAGGAAACTCCGATGAACCTTCTGATGCTCAGGAAGAAGCAGCTGAAGAAACAGTAGAGGAAGAGATCGAAACTCTGGAAACAATAATAAATAATGATAGCAGCCTTAAGGAGCAGGTCGCTTCAGGCAGCGGCCAGGAAGGACTCACGATAGAAGTCAAGGACAATGATATCAATTATATATTCGATATGACTGCAATTTCAGATCTGAGCGAAGAACAGCTTAAGGATCCGGCCATGATCGAGGCTCTGGATAATGCTTTAGATGAGGGAAAGGATCAGTTTATTAATCTCTGTACTACGCTTGAAGATCAGACAGGTCTGGAAGGGGTCCATATGATAGTGACCTATACATATAAAGAGGATGTGCTGACAACCAGAACATTTGATAAAAATGGCGTAGTCGAATAAAAGACTATATAATAACTGATACCCAGGAGACAGGTTTTCACCTGTCTCTTTTTGTCTTTTGAGAATGCATAAAAAAGCATTTCCTCTTATATACACCGATATGCTATAATATGTTAAAGCAATTTTCGGAAAATAAAACAGGTGTCATGATGAAAAGGATTTTTTGCATCTTTCTGCTCATCTTTATGATGACCGCAGGAGTCATGACAATTGAATATGTGAATGCCGGGACTTCTGCTTTTGAAGCCATGGCGGAGACCGGCGAAGACGGCACTTCAGAAGTGCTGTATATCCTGACTGAAGAAGGTGAGTCCGGTATCAGACGGATACCTTATGAAAAATTTCACTTCAATAACTGGGACCAGATGGCAGAGATCGAGTGGTATTTTACACCTGAAGAAGTTAAGATCCTTACATTCATGAGTCTGGAGCAGAAGATAGGGCAGATGTTCATTGTGAGGCCCGGATCGGTTTCCGGCAGCACCTCCATGACGGATTCCATGCGGGCTGCTCTTATGGAAAAGATGCCCGGCGGCATCATCATGTTCGCAAATAATATCATTGACCAGGATCAGATAAGGAAGTTCAATAAAGAACTCATGAAGGTATCTGCTGAATACTGTCTGGGACAGCCTATGTTCATAGCGGTGGATGAGGAAGGCGGCCTTGTGGCCCGCGTTGCCAATAACCCTAATTTCAAAGTAAAGAAGTACGACAGCATGCTGGCTGTAGGAAACACCGGCGATACAGCTCAGGCTGAGGCTGTGGGTGATAACATCGGCAGATATCTGAAGAATCTTAACTTCAATCTTGATTTTGCGCCGGTTGCAGATTGCTTTACAAATCCGAATAATAAAGTCATCGGTGACAGATCCTTCGGCGCAGATCCGGGACTTGTCTCTGATATGGTGGGAGCATGTATCGACGGCTTTCATTATCAGGGCGTAATGACTGCGATCAAGCACTATCCCGGACACGGAGACACGGACAGCGATACTCATACCGGCATGGTTATGACCGATAAAAGCTGGGAAGAGCTGAAAGGAAGAGAACTAATACCGTTTATTGATAATCTGGATGACACAGACATGGTCATGACCGCTCATATCATATCCAAAGGCGTGACAGGTGATGATACACCCGCAACGCTGTCGCATGTGATGGTACAGGAAAAACTGAGGGAAGAACTTGGTTATGAAGGCGTTGTCATCACTGATTCCATGGAAATGGGCGCCATATCAACGGCGTATCCGTCTGACGAAGCAACCATAATGGCTGTGGAGGCAGGCTGCGACATAATTCTTTGCCCGGCTGATTTCGGGAAAGCATATAAAGGCTTGCTGGAAGCCGTGCGGTCCGGAAGGATAACCGAGGAAAGAATAGACGAAAGCATTCTGAGGATACTGAGACTCAAACTGAAATACAGATATGAATATGAATAAAACAGTTATACTTAGCTGCACGTCGTTGAAGGATTACGTGGAGCTGACGCAGAAAAAACTGAATACCGACTATCCTGTGATCTACCTCAGCAGGATATATCACAGAGACCCCGAAGAGATGAGGGAACACGTCATCAGCGCGCTGGAAGGCCTGGATCCCGAGGTGGAGACAGTGCTTGTATCCATGGGCTTTTGCGGTGGCTCCTGGGACAAGGTGAAGGTACCATGCAGAGTCGTGATCCCCAGGGTAGACGACTGCATATCTTTGCTGCTTCAGACAACGGATGAGCCCGTAAGCAACCTTAAGAAACCGGACCACCTCTATGTGAAGGACAAGGATCCGGACAAGGAGAACTTCAAAAGCATATTCGACCATCTGACCAAGGATATCGATGAGGAGACTAAGAAGAGATATCACGAGGACTGGATGCGGTATTACCGTGAGATCGATATCATCGAGACTGAAATAAACGATTCGAGAAGGCCGGAGTACGCTGAAAAGGTCAAAGCAGATGCGGACTGGCTGCAGGCAGAAATGGCCTACGTCCCGGGCGGTACGCATTTACTGGAAAAACTTATCTCGGGGAACTGGGACGAACAGTTCATGGTATTTGAACCGGGAGAAATAACAGGGAACATACTTATCTGAAGCTCGCCATGGGTTTCAGTTGTTTTACGGAGGGAAATATGGACCTTTCAGGAATAGAATACGTTGCCATCAGGCGCATTGTAGAGAGGGGTACTGCAGAAATAATTGAACAGAGTGAGGACGTGCTCTTCCTCATGGATAAGGTTAGTGGCGTGTATATGATCGCATGTGAGGATGACGAACTGGCCAGAGAGGTCATGGAAAAGCACAGAGACCGGGGCATCAGGCTGCTGACCACCACCAGCAAAGCCGCGGCAGAATACGCTGTGGAAGCCTTTGGATTCAGCGGCATATCCGAATGCTACCAGTACGCTTATCTGGGGGAAAAGCCGGAATTAGATCCAAGGCTCAGCTTCAGAATGGCTGACATGAGCGACTTTGATACCATAAACGAAGTCTATCATCTTGGCGGCCCTGAAGAAACAAAGAAGGCCATAGAGAGAGGTCTGGTCATGATGGCCTATGATCAGGAAGGAAACCTGGTAGGTTTTATCGGCGAGCACATGGAGGGAAGCCTCGGCATGCTCTTCGTGTATCCGGAGTACAGAAGGGAAGGCTATGGCCGGTCGCTGGAGATGGCCAGTTTCAGATGGTCCATGGACAGAGGTTTTACGCCCTTCGGCCAGGTATATACCGACAATCTTCCGTCCCTTGAACTTCAGAAAAAGATCGGCCTGGCGGTGTCCGATAAACTTGTATACTGGACCTGGAAAGCGGACGAATGATCATTTAAAATTTTTTTGCAAAAGGCTATTGACCTTACAGTTAACTGTAATGATATAAAGGTTTCAGAAAGGAGATGCGAGATATGACGATCAAGGAATTTGCAAAGCTTGTAAACTGCAATCCTCAGACTCTGAGATATTACGACAGCGTTGATCTGCTGAAACCGGCCGGGGTGGACAAGTTCTCGGGATATCGCCACTACGATGAGGAACAGGCACTGGATTTTGTGAAGATCAGGAACCTCCAGACAGCGGGTTTCACCATCGTTGAGATCAAGGAACTTCTTGGAAAGGATAACGATGAGATCTTCGAGGCCTTCGAGCAAAAGATCCGCCTGCAGGAGGAGCTCCTGACAAAGATCAGAGAGATCCAGAAGTCATATCAGAGCGAATATGACGAAATGAAAGAAAAGATCAGAGAGATAAAAGAAAAAGTAGCCGCTTCAATGGCAGAGTACGATCCCCGCGAGGAATTCGGCATCGATAATGAAAAATATCAGGAGATCGTAGACAAGGTGAACGACTATTTTGAGGAGATCGCTGCCAGGGACGGCGGGGACATCGACTATGAAGTATTCGAAAACGGAGAAGGTGCTGAAGAGGAGGAAAAATACCTTGCAGTGCTGGATGATCCCGACTATGAGGTGATCTATGAGAATCATGGATGGGAAAACGTGAAAGATTTCATAGACGAGTTCGAAACGCCGGCAGAGGGCAGGGAATTCGTCTTCTGTTTCCAGCTTGCAAAGGACAAAGCTGACAACACCGCTTTCGCCAATACTTTGCTGGGCATAATGATCGGCAAAAATAAGTGGAAAAAGAAGGAAAACGATCAGACTCTCAACTGCAACGTCACCGATTCAAAAGACGGTCAGAACCACTTCTGGCT
>CACYYH010000052.1 GCA_902778565.1 uncultured Eubacteriales bacterium | reverse complement strand
ATTTCCACAGGCTCCATCAGTCTGGATATAGCCACAGGCATAGGCGGAGTGCCCAAGGGAAGGATCATAGAGATCTACGGACCTGAATCCTCAGGTAAGACAACTCTGGCTCTCCACGTAGTAGCTGAAGCGCAGAAGCAGGGAGGAAGGGCAGCATTCATTGATGCTGAGCACGCTCTCGATCCAGTATACGCCAGGAATTTAGGCGTTGACGTTGATGAGCTTCTGGTATCCCAGCCTGATACAGGCGAACAGGCCCTGGAGATCTGCGATATGCTGGCAAGGTCCGGAGCCCTTGACGTCATCGTCATAGACTCAGTTGCTGCGCTGGTACCCAGAGCAGAGATCGAAGGAGACATGGGAGATTCCCACGTCGGCCTCCACGCCAGACTTATGTCACAGGCTCTGCGTAAGATAACCGGTACCGTTAACAAGACCAATACCTGCGTCATCTTCATCAACCAGCTTCGTGAGAAGGTGGGCATCATGTTCGGCAACCCCGAGGTGACCACCGGAGGAAGAGCACTTAAGTTCTACGCTACCATGCGTATCGACGTCAGAAGGATCGAGTCTCTCAAGGTCGGCGATAACGTAGTCGGCAACCGCACCAGAGTCAAGATCGTGAAGAACAAGGTGGCTCCTCCGTTCAAGCAGGCCGAATTCGATATCATGTACGGCAAGGGCATCTCCAAGGAAGGAGATATCCTCGACTGTGCCGTAACAGCCAAGATCATCGAGAAGGCAGGTTCCTGGTACAGCTTTGAGGGAGAGCGTATAGGCCAGGGCAGAGAGAACGTCAAGGAATATCTGGCACAGCATCCTGACGTTATGGATAAGGTTGAGAAACTCCTTCTGGATTCTCTGAAACCCAAGGAAGAGAAACCCGAAGAAAAGAAGGAAGACATCACCCAGAAAGAGATCGACGAGATCATGGATATCTTTGTGGATGAAGACGGCGTGATTTTTGAGAAATAGTTATGGAAACACAGGAGCGGTCCCCCGGGGCCGCTCTTTTGTTATATAAAGAAGAGCAAGCGCTCCGGATGGTGCACCTGCTCCTTCAGATACTCGTTTAAGGCCTCAAATCGCCTTTCTGAGCCGTTTTATTCCTCTTGTCGTCTCGTAACTCATGCAGCCGGTTTTTTGCTGTATTCGAGGATTTTTCCCGTTGCTGCATGGACCTCATATTCATAGTGGTAACTGCCGCTTCTGAACTTCATCTCATATACCCACTGGCCGCCGTCTTTTTCAAGTTTTATTCTTCCTTTAGATACAACAGTCTTCTTGAAACCGTGGGTCTTTACAACTACGTTTATCGCATCTGCTTTAGTGAGCTTCTTCGATCCTTTTACGACCGCTCTGTTGTAATCGACGGATTTCTCAAGGATCTTTCCTGTATTGCTTATTTCGTAGCCATACTCGATCTTCGAACCTTTCTTCTTGAATTCGATCTCATATACCTTGTCCTCTCTGTCATAGTCCTTTCCCACGCATCTCACGTCGGAAGAGGTGAAGCCGGCATCCTTCAATGCGATCTTATACGCTTTTTCCACGGTCATCTCGCTTCCTGCGAAGGCCATTCCCGTCATGGTGAACACCAAAGCCATGGCGAGCGCTGCGATCAATAGAGTTCTTAATGTTCTTTTCATGGTTATTTCCTCCTGTTTTACCATACGTTTTATGTCTTTCATAAGGGTAATCATCAAAAAAGCGTTTTTATTGCATCAAAATCATAATTTTTTTAATTTTTATGCCTTAATTTTCCTTGACAATCATGGGTTTCTTTGCTATTATTCAATAGTTAAGCCGCTCAGATACGGTTTTTTAAGTGTGCTGAAATACGTTGGCACCACCCTTGATGGCGAGACTGGATAGAGGAGGAAATATTTAAACATGTACGCAATTATTGAAACAGGCGGAAAGCAGTACAGAGTACAGGAAGGCGACGTTATCACCGTAGAAAAGCTTAATGCAGCAGTTGGTGAAACAGTTTGCTTCGATCACGTTCTCGTACTTGGTGAAGGCGAGGGTATCCAGGTTGGTACTCCTTACGTAGAAACAGCTGTAGAAGGCAAGGTAGTTGAAGAAGGAAAGGGCAAGAAAGTCATCATCTTCAAGTACAAGGCTAAGAAGGACTACAGAAAGAAACAGGGACACAGACAGCCCTATACAATGGTTGAGATCACAGGTCTCGGCGTTGACTCCAAGGCTCCCAAGGCTGAGGAAGTGAAGGCTGAGGAAGCAAAGGAGATCAAGGTTTCCGCTTCCATGAAGAAAGATGAACTTATCGCTGTAGCAAAAGCTAACAATATCGAAGTAGATGAGAAGGCTACCAAGGCTGTTATCATCGAAACTATTGAAGCTGCTTTAAAGTAATTACTGATATCAGTTAGGAGGTACACTAATGGCAAGTAAAAAAGGTGTAGGTAGCTCTAAGAACGGTCGTGACTCTGAGTCGAAGCGTCTTGGATTAAAAGCCGGTGACGGTCAGTATGTAACTGCCGGCAGCATCATCGTAAGACAGAGAGGAACCAAGTTCCATCCCGGTAACAACGTAGGTATCGGCGGAGACGATACATTATTTGCTAAGATCGATGGCGCAGTCAAATTCGAAAGAAAAGACAAGACCAGAAAGCAGGTAAGCGTTTACCCGAAGGAAGCTTAATTTGAGTTACAGGCCCTGTACGAAAGTATGGGGCTGATTTTTTGTATTAAAGCTTCTGCTGACCTGATATGTGCCTTGCTGGTCCTCGTCGCTTGGATCGTAAGGCTGCTCGAAACTTGATTTGCGGGGAGTGCGAAAAACTCGCCTTTCAATGCTGATCGGCCCGAACTGCGTTCGGTGCTGTGTTCGTCGATATGCAATCACATGCAAGCATGCATTGCATATCTCCTCACACATCGTCCCTGCCGATCAGCATATAAAGGCTCAGACAGTTTCGGACTCCGGCCGCTCACCGGCGTTTCTTTGCAGACGGATCCAACGCTTCTGCGGAAATCGCAAGGGCATATATCAGGTCAGCAGGGGTTGGTTATAGTAGGGACTGTAACTCAAGATCAAGCTTAGATGTTTTTGATCTGGGGTTGTGGTTATAGTAGGGACTGTAAGTCAAATTAAGATTAGTTGTTTTAGCTGTAGGTTTTTTTATTTAGAAGGTAAATGGTATGTTCGTAGACAGAGCGAAGATCCGTATAAAGTCGGGCAAGGGCGGTAACGGCGCGGTAACTTTCCGCCGCGATCCCTACGTGCCCAACGGCGGTCCTGACGGTGGCGACGGCGGCAAGGGAGGAAGCATAATCTTCAAGGCCGACCGAAACTTAAGGACTCTTATGGATTTCAAATACAAAAGAAAATATGAGGCTGAAGCCGGACAGAACGGCATGAGCCGCAACAAGTTCGGCAAGGACGGAGAAAACCTCATCATCAAGGTCCCCATGGGCACTGTGGTAATCGATGAAGAGACAGGACGCATCATGAAGGATCTGGTTGAAGACGGCGATTCTTTTGTTGCAGCCAAAGGCGGAAAGGGCGGAAGAGGAAACGTACACTTCAAGAGTTCCATCCGTCAGGCTCCCAACTTTGCAGAAGCAGGCGGAGAAGCCAAAGAGAGAAGCGTCATCCTGGAGCTCAAACTCATCGCTGACGTGGGCCTCGTGGGTTTTCCCAACGTGGGCAAATCCTCGCTTCTCAAGGAAGCGACCCAGGCCAATCCCAAGATAGCCAACTATCACTTCACCACCATCGATCCCAACCTGGGAGTGGTATCGCTTTACGATGAAAACTTCGTAATGGCAGATATCGCCGGTATCATCGAAGGTGCGTCAGAAGGCGCAGGCATGGGCTTCAGGTTCCTCAAGCACATCGAAAGGACCAAGGTCCTGATCCACGTGGTGGACGTATCCGGTTCCGAGGGAAGAGATCCCAGGGATGATTTTGACAAGATCAACGCCGAGCTCATGGCATATTCTCCCAAGATCCTCAAGAAACCTCAGATCGTCGCTGCAAATAAGATCGACGAACTGGAAGAGGGAGAGAATGATCCCAAATATCTGGAATTCAAGGAATACGTGAATTCCAAGGGCTATGACTGTTATCCAATGGCAGCTCCTCTGGATTACGGCGTAAAGGAAGTCCTCACCGCTGCTCTCCATGCTCTTCAGGAGATCGCAAAGAATCCTCCCATCGAATATGATGAGCCGGAATACTTCGATTTCGCTGCAGAGGAAAACGATCCCGACTGGAACAAGATCGAGTGCGGCTACGATGAAGAGGCCGACGTATACACTTTAAGCGGCAGACAGCTCACCAAGATCTTCAATTCCACCAACTTCTTCGATATGGGATCCCTCCGTTATCTCTATAAATACATCGAGAAGAACGGCGCCATTGAAAAGCTTAAGGAGATGGGTCTTCAGGAAGGCGATATCATCCGCATAAACGATTACGAAATGGAATATTGGGATGAGTATTGATATCAGCAGACAACTTGATAAACTGCTCAAAAGAGTGGAAAAGCCCGGAAGATACATCGGCGGCGAGGTGAATTCAGTTATGAAGGACCCGGAAGAGACCGACGTTAACTTCTGTTTCTGCTTCCCCGATATCTATGAGATAGGCATGTCCTACCTGGGACTTCAGATTCTTTATAAGGTGCTGAACGACAGGCCGGGAGTCTTTTGTCAGAGGGCTTTCCAGCCCCAGACCGACATGGAGGAGCTCATGAGGGAAGAGGGTATGCCTCTTTACACTCTTGAGACCAAGACACCCTTAAAAGAGATGGATATGGTGGGTTTCACCCTTCAGTATGAGATGTCATTCACCACCATCCTGAACATGATAGACCTGGCAGGCATCCCGGTCAAAGCCGCGGACAGATCAGAAGATGATCCGCTGGTGATAGCAGGGGGCCCATGCGCATATAACCCCGAACCTCTGTGGGAATTCATCGACTGTTTCCTAATAGGGGACGGAGAAAATCTGCTTCCCGCATTCACGGATCTTTATGCTGAGATGAAGAAGTCCGGAGCTACTAAAGAAGAGTTCCTCAAGGAAGCCTGCAAGCTTCGAGGAGTATACGTTCCTTCGTTCTATGACGTGAAATATCACGAAGATGGAACAATATTAGAATTATGTAAACTTGTTGAAGATGCTCAGCTTCCCGTTAAGCGTTCCATACTCCCAAGCGTAGAAGGATCCGCTTTTCCCGTGGATCCCATCATACCCATGGTTGAAGCCGTTCACGACCGCGCTGTGGTGGAGACTTTCAGAGGCTGCACCAGAGGCTGCCGCTTCTGTCAGGCGGGAATGATCTACAGACCCGTAAGGGAAAGGACCCGCGAGAAGGTGATGGAGCTGGCATTAAAGCAGCTGGATAACACCGGCCACGAGGAGCTTTCGCTTCTCAGCCTTTCCTCTTCAGACCATACTGAATTCGAGGAGATGGCCATGGATCTTGTGGACTGCACCAAGAGCCGTCAGGTCTCGCTGGCGCTTCCGTCTCTCCGGATGGACAAGTTTGCCTTCAACGTTCTCCAGAGGATACAGGAGTTCAAAAAAAGCGGTCTCACATATGCGCCTGAGGCAGGTACTCAGCGCTTAAGAGACGTTATAAACAAAGGCGTCACCGAGAACGACATCTTCACCTCAGTGCGCCAGGCCCTGGAACTGGGATGGACCCATATCAAACTGTATTTCATGATAGGCCTTCCCACAGAGACCTACGAGGATCTGGACGGCATAGCCGACATAGCCCGCAGGATCTGCGATCTCAACTATGAGATAAACGGCGGAAAGGGCGGCAGGTTCAAACTCACCGTCTCAGTATCCAACTTCGTTCCCAAGGCTGACACGCCTTTCCAGTGGGAAGCTCAGGACACTCCCGAGAGTTTCAGGCTGAAGCATAATTATCTGGCGGAAAAGCTCAGAAACAAGAGGATAGTCTTCAACTATCACGATAATGAGACCTCTGCCTTCGAAGCGGTCTTCGCCAGAGGCGACAGAAAGACTTCCGCGCTTCTCTATGAAGCATGGAAGCTGGGCTGCAAGCTGGACGGCTGGTCTGAACACTACAGGCCCGACCTCTGGGAACAGGCTTTCATGAATTCCGGCGTTGACAAGGATTTCTACACCACCCGCAAAAGATCTGCTGACGAGATCTTCCCCTGGGAGATCGTAGACCCCTGCGTTTCAAGGGAATTCCTCAGAAAAGAAGCAGAAAAGGCCTACGAAGCCGTCACCACCCACGACTGCCGCTACGGCTGTGTGGGCTGCGGCATAAACCGCGAGGTCAGATGCGAGAAGGGAGGTATATATCATGCCTAGATACGTTGCACGTTTTGAAAAGGGCGGATATACCAAGTACATCTCCCATCTGGATCTTCTGAGAGTCTTCAAGAGGGCTTTCAAAGTTATGGGCCTGGATATCAGGTATTCCAACGGCTACAACCCTCATCCCAAGATGAGCTTTGCACAGCCTTTATCCCTTGGATATTCATCTCTTTGCGAATATCTGGAGTTCGAGACCATCACGCCTCACGATCCGGAGAGCCTGAAAGAAGACCTGGCAAAAAACCTGCCCAGGGATCTGGCAATTACAGAGCTCTTTCAGTTCGATTCAGAAGTAAAGACCCTGGCTGCGGAGTCAGATGCCTGCGAATACAGGATCTTCGTTCCCTTTGAAGGCACCGAAGAGGAATTCAGAGACCTCTTTACTTCATACATGGCTCAGGACAGGATCACAGCTCTTAAGAAGATGAAGAAGACCAAGACTATGGAAGAGGTGGATATAAAAGACAAGATTCGTTCCTGGAAGGTTTCAAAGGAAGGGGACAATGCGGTGATCGACTGCATCCTTGACTCCGGAAGCCATTCCAACCTCAGTCCGGAGCTTGTTATAAAAAGTTTTTTGGACTTCTCAAAACTGCCCCTGATGCGCTGGGACCTTGAAGTTCAAAGGGTACAGCAGTTTTTTACAGATCGTATACGATTTTAGCATATTGACAGAACCCTCTGAAATCACTACAATACGTGATACTCAGGGGGTATTTTGTATATGTTTAACGTCGATTTTGATCTGAACAGGATCAGGAATTTTTATGAAGAAAACTCGAAGACCGTCAGGATGGCAGCCTTGATCATTGTAGTGGGCTTATCCATCCTGTTTTTTTGGATCCACGGAGATCAGGGCACCCGCGTCATATCAGAAGCCGAGGCCGGAACTGAGGAAACTGCCGAATCATATGAGGACCCTCAGTATGATGAACAGTCCGCGGATCAGGAGGCTCCGGCTGCGTCTTCTGTTGCTTACGTCGATATATCCGGAGAGGTGAACAAGCCCGGGGTATATAAGGTAACTACGGAGACCAGGCTCTTCGAAGTCATAGATATGGCGGGAGGTCTCACCGAAAAGGCGGATCCCGACAGCCTTAACAGGGCTGAAAAGGTCACTGACGGAGAGAAGATAATAGTCCTGTCCTACGACGAGTCTTCAGAGATCGGAAACTCTTCCTCTTCAGTCCCGGACTACGGCCTCACTTCAGATGAAGGAGACAAGGTCAATATAAACACTGCGGATTCCTCTGAGCTGCAGACCATACCGGGGATAGGGCCCGCCAAGGCTCAGTCCATAATAGATTACCGTGAGCAGAACGGATATTTTACCACCACGGAAGATATCATGGACGTCACCGGTATCGGTCAGAAAACCTACGCTTCAATTAAGGACTATATCGTGGTATAATCGTCATCGTGTGCGCCGCGTCTTAAGGTCCGGATCAACAGTTATGAAAGGGGAGTATATTTATGAAACTGGCTATGCTGTCAGACGTCTTCAATGAAGACATAGATCTGACAGATCTGTACAAAGCTATTAAAACAAATGAAATGACAGTTGAGAAAAAAGCTTCGGTCCTTCTTTACGACCTTATGCTTCCTCCGAACTATAAGGGGTACAAGTATCTGAAGGACGCGATACTGATGCTTTGCGATGAAAACTATGAGTGCAATTCTTTTACTAAAAATATTTATCCGGTCATCGCAGAAAAATACGGTTCCACGTCGCAGAACATTGAAAAGAACATCAGATCGGCAGTCATGAAGATATATGAGGTCAACTCAAAAGAGGATCTTGAAAAAGTTCTCGGTAAGTCACCGATCATCTTTGAAAAGCCATCCAATGTCAAGTTCATAACCTTTTGTGCAGAAAAATTGAGGCTTGAGAGATAGGTCGTGCTGTGATATAATTCAGGCATGATTACAAAGGAAATGATAGACAGGATCAATTGGCTCGCATACAAGAAAAAGACCCTGGGTCTGTCCGAAACCGAACAGGAAGAGCAGAAGAAGCTCTACAGGGAATATCTGGACGCTTTCCGGGCTAATTTGAAAGCTCAGTTGGATGCTATTGAAATAGTTGACGATACCGAGACCGTCGCGAAGGAGACCATCGAAGAGGTGGACGAAGACGGAAATACAGTTGTTGAGGAAACTATAGAAATAACCAAGAAATGATCTTGTGACCGCATAAGACGCGGCTGCACATATCACATTAAGAACATCAATATTTTTCAAGGCAGCGATGGATTAATATCGACCGCTGTCTTGAATTTGTGTGTCTGAATGTGGTATAATATATTATTCGCAATATAAGTACTATTAATTGGAAGGACCTAAACCACCTTATGGAAAAACTAGGATTAAACGAAATAAGAAAACGCTTCCTGGATTTCTTTGAATCCAAGGATCACTATGTAGGAAAATCAGCCAGTCTGATCCCCAAGAACGATAAGTCGATACTTATCATCAATTCAGGTATGGCGCCGCTCAAGCCTTACTTTGCAGGAACTGAAACACCTCCGAAGAAGAGGATGTGCACATGCCAGAAATGCATAAGAACCGGCGATATCGACAACGTGGGACATACTGCCCGCCACGGCACGTTCTTTGAAATGCTGGGCAACTTCAGCTTCGGCGACTACTTCAAGAAGGAGAGCATCGGCTGGGGAGTTGAATTTCTTACTCAGCACCTGGGTTTCCCCATGGACAAACTCTGGGCTACCGTATATCTGGATGACGAAGAAGCCATAAGGATCTGGGAAGAAAACGGAATGGATCCTTCACACATCGTACGTCTCGGCAAGGAGGATAACTTCTGGGAGATCGGTCTCGGTCCCTGCGGCCCCGACTCTGAGATCTTTTACGACAGAGGAGAAGAGTTCGGCTGCGGCAAGCCTGACTGCAAGCCCGGCTGCGACTGCGACAGATTCATGGAGATCTGGAACCACGTATTCACACAGTTCTCCAAAGAGGAAGACGGCTCATATTCCAACCTGGCCCATCCCAACATCGATACCGGTATGGGACTTGAGAGAATGGCCTGTGTAATGCAGGATACACTTTCCATCTTCGACGTGGATACCATCAGATACATCCTGGACGGCGTATGTGAGATGTCCGGTGTCAAATATGAAGACAGCGGTAAGGATTCTGACATTTCCATCAGGATCATAACCGACCATATCAGAGCCATGACCTTCATGATCGCCGACGGCATCATGCCTTCAAACGAGGGCAGGGGATACGTCTTAAGGAGGATCCTGAGACGTGCAGCCCGTCATGGCAGACTTCTGGGTATCGAGGGAACCTTCCTGAAGGAACTTTCCAACAGAGTCATCGCAGTTTCCGGAGAAGCTTATCCTGAGCT
>CACYYH010000051.1 GCA_902778565.1 uncultured Eubacteriales bacterium | reverse complement strand
GTCAAGGATTATTTTTGGATATACGGTAATATATTTAAAGCCTTTTTTAAAGCGCTTTAACGATCTCATCATAAAGCTCATCGTAAGTCTCGAGAGCCTTATATTCCGGATAATCCTTCTTCAGCTGTTCTGTGGTCCTGAAGAGGAATCCCGCCTTGGAAGCCTTTATCATTCCAAGGTCATTGAAGCTGTCTCCAGCGGCTATGGTATCGAAACCCATGGCCTGGAGGCACTTAACTGTTGTGAGCTTTGACTGCTCGCATCTCATGTTGTAGCCTGTGATCTCTCCGTTCTCACCTACCGTGAGCTCATTGCAGAATATCGTGGGCATTCCCAGCTTTCTCATGAGAGGAGCGGCGAACTGAGTAAAGGTATCGCTGAGGATGATGGCCTGGGTGGTGTCCCTCAGCCTGTCCATGAATTCCTTTGCGCCGGGCAGAGGTTCGATGCGTTCGATGGTCTCCTGGATCTCCTTCAGTCCCAGTCCGTGTTCCTTCAGGATACCGATCCTGTATTTCATGAGTTTATCATAGTCGGGTTCGTCTCTTGTGGTCCTTCTGAGTTCGGGAATACCCGTCTCCTCTGAAAATGCGATCCAGATCTCGGGAACGAGAACGCCTTCCATGTCCAAACATACGATGTTCATATGATTACCTTCTGCCTTTCTTCTGAGTTATATTGTATCTTCTTTAAATAACAGCAGCCTTATGGCCTTTGCCACGCCCTCGTCCTCATTGGATGCGGTCACGTAATCGGAAACTTCCTTTACTTCGGGAAGCGCGTTATCCACCGCCACGCCGAAGCCGGATTCCATGATCATGGCCATGTCGTTGGGGCTGTCGCCGAAACTCATGACCCTTTCAAGGGGTATTCCCGAAATGGATGACAGCTGGCTGAGGGCGTTTGCCTTGGAGGTGTTTTCTCCTCCTATCTCAAGATTGTAGGAAGTGGATGAGGTCACCGTAAAGCCGATGCTTTCGCAGCTTTTCAGCTCTTCCCACACCCTCTTCTTGTCTTCCTGATCTTCAAAAATAATGTTGATGTTTTCTATCTCGCCGAGGTGGCTGTTCCAGACTTCCCAGATGTCGTCCACCGGGATCCTGGTCCTCACCACGTAGGCGGCGCCTTCCACGACACCTACGCCGTTGCGGCACTTTTCATACCGTTCTTTATCGGTGTAGGCCTTTCCTCCGGAAAATACTTCGATATGGTAGCCCAGGGCCTTCAGACGGTCCCTGCACCATATGGAAGCTTCTTCTGAAAGGTAGTCTGAATAGAGATAGTAGCCTGTACTGAGATCGATGATATGAGCGCCGTTTGAACAGATCACGTAATCCAGACCGTTTATATCAAAAACGCCTGCAGGAAGGGCTGAAAAAGGCCTTCCTGTGGCTACTACCACCTGGTATCCGCGTCTTATGGCTTCCTCCAGGCATTCTTTGCTGTTTTCAGTAAGTCCGGCTGACGTAAGTAAGGTTTTGTCAAGGTCAAGCGCTATCAGCCCGATATTTTCAAGTATCTCTTTTTTCTCGGGACTAATCATCATTTTATCGATTGATATACCTCGTTCAACATTCTCAATACGAAGAAGTTCCTGTTCCAGAAACGTCCTCTGTTTCCGCGCCATACCCTGACGACGCGGGTGTCATCTTTGTAGCTTATGCCGATATATGCCATACCCGCAGGCTTGTCGGGACTCATGTCCTCCGGACCTGCCACGCCTGTAATGGCGATGCAGAGGTCTGAACCGGTCTTCTCCTTAAGGCCTGTGACCATTTCAAAGGCCACCTCTTCAGACTCCGCAGTGTATTTTTCAAGAGTTTCACGGGATACGCCCAGTTCCTCTTCTTTGGCCTTCCAGTTATATGTTACCAGACCTCTCTCAAAGACCTGAGAGATGCCGGGCACGTCTGTAAGAGCCTTTGCAAAACCACCGCCGGTGCAGCTTTCCGCGCAGGAAATGGTGATGTTCTTCTCCTTCAGGATCCTTCCTACAACGTCCAGAAGATCCTCGTCCTCGTAGCTGTAGATATATTCTCCGATGAGATCGTTCACCTTTCCGATCATCTCATCGCAGGCAGCCTTTGCCTCTTCATAGGTGGGACGCTTGGAAGTGACTCTTAAGCTGCACTCACCTTCCTTGGCGTAGGTTGCGATGGTGGGATCAGTCTGACCGTCGATCAGAGGAAGAAGTATGGTCTCCATGCTTGATTCCCCCAGATTGATGGTGCGGATGATCTTATAGTAGATCACGCTGTCCCTCTTTGATTCCAGAATGGGCTTCACATGGGTCTCGAACATCTCGGTCATCTCTCTGGGAGGTCCGGGCATGGCGATGATATTTTTGCCGTTCTTTGAGATCATGAAGCCGGGAGCCGTGCCGTGAGGATTGGCCAGTACCGTGCAGTTGTTCTCGGGGAACCAGGCCTGCTTGCGGTTGTTCTCGGTCCATTTGTATCTGGAGTTCTTGAAATGATCCGTGAGGATCTTCAGCTGATCCGGATATTCCACCAGTTTTTCTCCGAAATACTCGGAGATGATCTCTTTTGTAAGGTCGTCCTGGGTGGGTCCCAGACCGCCTGTGGTTATGATAAGGTCACAGTCATGGTATGCAAAATCAAGGAGTTCCTTCAGCCTTCCCGGGTTATCGCCCACGGTATAGTGGTACATTACGTCATAGCCCAGATTCTGAAGGCTTTTTGAAAGATATGCGGCGTTGGTGTTCACCACCTGGCCGAAGAGTATCTCAGTGCCGACTGTGAGTATAGCTGTTTTCATATGCCGTTCCTTTACTTGGAAAATACCTGTTTGTTGTCAACTACGTACTGGACTCCGCTGATAACCGTCATCACGAGGGCTGCCCAGAGCACGATCTTGCCCAGGATCAGGAACCATGAAGTGTTTATAACCGGAGCTATCAGCAGCATGCAGACTGCCACCATCTGGAGCACGGTCTTGATCTTGCCGCTCATGGCAGCTGCGATGACTATGCCTTCAGAGGCTGCTACTGTCCTGACGCCTGCCACCAGGAATTCTCTGGCGAGAATGATGATCAGCATCCATCCGGGCACAGGGTCGGGAACCATAAGGCAGAATGCGGAATATACCAGAACTTTGTCTGCCAGCGGATCCATGATCTTGCCGAAATTGGTCACCAGGTTATATTTTCTGGCGATCTTGCCGTCAAGCATGTCCGTAAAGGACGCAGCAATGAAGATCAAAAAAGCAACGAGATGCCATTCCAGATAGTATGCAGCTATAAAGAACGGTACTGCTATTATTCTGGCTATAGTCAGTTTGTTAGGAAGATTCATCAGATCTCCACCTCCGTTTCATAACCCACAAGATCATAATCGTAGGCGTCGTTTATATATACCTTCACAAAGTCGCCGGGTTTGTGAGCAACAGGCGACGTGAATATGACGGAATTATCTATCTCGGGAGCATCATATCTGCTCCTTCCGACATAGCTGCCATCTTCATCCATGTCTTCCACCAGGACTTCCAGCACGGAGCCAATCAGTTCCTGATTATGCTGATAGCTGATCTCAAGCTGCATCCTCATTATCTGATCCAGCCTTGATTCTTTCACTTCTTCAGGTATCTGATCCTCACGGTCACCGGCCACGGTGCCCTCTTCCTGTGAATATGCAAAAACACCGAGTCTCTGGAATTTCTGCTCCTCAACAAAGTCCAGAAGGTCTTCAAAATCCTCTTCGGTCTCTCCCGGGAATCCCACGATAAGGGTGGTCCTTATGGCTATGTCGGGCATTGCTGCTCTCAGCCTTCCAAGGGTGTCCCTGATGGAAGCGCCTGTGGATCTGCGCTTCATCTCTTTAAGAGTATTATCAGAGGAATGCTGGATGGGAACGTCGATATAGTTACAGATCTTCGGCTCTTCTGCCATGACGCGGATGAGTTCGTCGCTGATCCTGTCTTCATAGCAGTACATCAGCCTTATCCAGCGTATGCCTTCCACTTTCACCAGTTCCTTAAGAAGTTCGGGAAGCATGAATTTGCCGTAGATGTCCACACCGTAGTTAGTTACGTCCTGGGCTATGAGGATGATCTCCTTTATGCCCTTTTTAGCAAGGATCTCCGCTTCCTTTACCACGTCTTCCATGGATTTGGATCTGTATCCGCCTCTTATGGAAGGTATGACGCAGTATGCGCAGCGGTTGTCGCAGCCTTCAGCGATCCTGAGAGTGGCCGAGTAAGAACCCTCTTCAAGATGCCTGTCCAGCAAAGGAAGCCTGGATGCGTATTCGCAGTCTGAAGAGGAAAGGTTTCTGTTTTCCAAAGGACTGTCGGTCAAAGACCTGATCAGTCCGGGAAGCCTTTCATAGTCGTTTACTCCCACAAAAAGATCCACTTCAGGCATCTCTGAGGTGAGTTCCGCTGCATATCTCTGTGACAGACAGCCGGAGACCACCAGTTTTTTGCCCTCTTCGCGGTATTCCGCCATCTCGAAGATCTTATCGATGGATTCCTTTTTCGCATCGTTTATGAAGCCGCAGGTGTTGACTACGATGACGTCAGCGCTTTCAGGACCGTCAGCGATGCCGAGGCCTTCATTCAGACAGAAAGCTTCGGCAGCCTGTGTGTCATTGAAATTCTTCGGGCATCCCAAAGTCTCAAAATATACCTTCATCAGAATAGCATCTCCTGTTCTTCACCGGATTCCTGAGCGCTCTGAAGCTGCTCGAACTCTTCTCTGGTCATGATGACCTGGCGGGGGCTGGAACCGTCCTGAGGTCCCACGACGCCCATTTCTTCCATGATATCCACGATCCTGGCGGCTCTGTTATAGCCGATCCTGAATCTTCTCTGGAGCATGGATACTGAGGCTTTGCCGGAGTCTATGACGAGTTCGATGGCATCCATCAGCAGCTCGTCTCCTCCGTTGTTCTGTTCCTTTGCGGATGAGCCGTTTGTATCTGAACGTTCGATCCTTGCCAGGATCTCAGCCTGACGTGCGTCCTGACCTGTTCCTTCCACCTGGGACTTCACGTAATCTATTACGGAGTTTACTTCTCTGTCAGATACGAAGCAGCCCTGTATTCTGGTGGGCTCGCCCTGTCCCATGGGTCTGAAGAGCATGTCGCCCTTTCCTACCAGTTTCTCAGCGCCCTTCTCGTCCAGAATGGTCTGGGAGTCCACGTGAGAGGATACTGCAAAGGCGATCCTGGAAGGAATGTTGGCCTTGATGACGCCGGTGATGACGTCTACGGAAGGTCTCTGGGTAGCAACGATGAGATGCATGCCGGCGGCTCTTGCCTTCTGGGCTATCCTGCAGATGGAATCCTGCACCTGTGAGGATGCGGCCATCATAAGGTCAGCCAGCTCGTCTATTACGATGACGATCTGAGGAAGGACCTTGTCCGGTTCGTCGTTCATCTTTACCAGATCGTTGTAGGATGCCAGATCCTTTGCTCCTTCGATATGGAACTTGTTGTATCTTTCCTCCATCTCTGCAACAGCCCAGTTCAGGGCAGCAGCTGCCTTGGTGGGATCCGTAACGACGGGTATCAGAAGATGAGGTATTCCGTTATAGTTGCTGAGTTCAACCACCTTGGGGTCGATGAGGATCAGCTTGACTTCATCAGGCGTAGCCTTATAGAGCAATGATACCAGTATGGAGTTTATGCATACTGACTTACCGGAACCTGTGGAACCTGCGATCAGCATATGAGGCATATCCTTCAGATTGGCTACGATGGCGTCTCCTGAAATGTCCTTACCTACTGCAAATGAGATCTTTGACTTGGCGTTTCTGAAGTTGTCCGAATCTACGATCTCTCTCAGTGCTACAGGTGTGGACTTCTCGTTTTCGATCTCTACGCCTATGGCAGCCTTTCCGGGTATGGGAGCCTCGATCCTGATGCTCTTTGCCCTTAAGTTAAGAGCTATGTCATCTGCCAGGTTTACGATCTTAGATACCTTGACGCCAACTGCAGGCTGGATCTCGTATCTGGTTACCGTAGGTCCCTGTGTTACCTGAACGACGGACGCGTCAACGTTGAAGGACCTTAAGGTGTCCTCCAGCTTAAGAGCCTTGGCTTCAAGACTGTGATTTGATTCCCTGTTGGCCTGAGCCGGTCTGTCCAGAAGATTTATAGGAGGCATCTTATATTTCCTGAGGACTTTGGCCTTGTTGATCTCGCTTGAGGAGATCATGGCCTCGCTGGCCTCCTTGTCGCTGATCTTCTTTACGACTTCCTTGTCGGGATCTGCAGGCTTAGCAGCAGGCGCGGATTTCTCCTTTTCGACCTTTTCACCCTTTTCAGGAGTTTCGGGTTCATCGCCGTACTTATATGTGCTGACGCTGATGCCTTTGCTCCTTGATCTGGATCTGTTGCTTGTTTCCTGTGTTCCTCCGTCCAGTCCGAAACCTGCGCCGGGAGCCTGGTTTTCCTCCAGACCCTTGGTGCCGGAATCTGTTCTTCCGAAGAGACTGTCATCGTTCATGTACTGCAGTACCCTGTTGGATTTAACAGGTGAAGTATCGCCTGTTCCGAAGAGCTCAGAGGGAGCGATATAGTTCTGCTCTGCTCCTGAGGATACTCCCCTTTCGGCTATTGCCTGCTGCTTGACTTCCTCAGCTGAAGGTTTTCTGATAACCGGCCATTCACTGCTGACTGCAGCCATCTCGGTCTGTACGTCCACTTCATCATCCAGATGAGCGTATTCCTTGCTGAGCTTTCTTTCCTCCAGCTTTTCGGATATGGTCATCAGCCCTCTTGAGATCGGAGTATTGATGATGAGCATGAGGCATATGATTATGCCGGCAACCGTGAATATATAGCTGCCTATCTCACCCAGCCACTTTACCAGAAGCGAAGCCACCAGCATACCTATAACGCCGCCGGAAGTGAGATCCTGTCCGGTGACGTAGAAGTGCTTTATGGCTGAAAAGCTGATCTCACCGTTTTCGACGAAGTGGATGGACCATGCTGAACAGATCATGATAAGAAGAAGCAGGAACAGCAGGAAGGTCTTCAGATTGAAATGCGAAGTGGCCTTTGCGAACAGCAGTATGCCGAAGACTATAAGGATGAAGGGAAGAACTTCCGCTATGCGTCCGAATACTCCCAGCATGAAATTACTCAGGATCACTCCCAGTTGACCCGCGCCGCTGGTGAAGATGCTCACCGCAAAGAATATGCCTATGGCGATGGTTATGATCGCCCATATCTCGTCTACGACGCGCTTGTCAGCCCTGCGCTTCTCCTGGATCTCCCTGGCCTTCTGACGGGCTCTGGATTCTGTTCCGGAAGCTTTTTTAGTTTTCGATTTTTTGTTTTTAGCCTGAGCCATTGAGTTACCTCTTGTTCAAAATATCCTATTTGACGATCGTGTAAATGATCACTGCCGCTGCAACGGCAAATAAGTAGTATGAGAAGTATTTGAGCTTCTTGTTGGATACTACCTTAAGCATTACCTTTACGGCAAAGAGTCCGCTTAAGAACGCTACCAGGACTCCGACGATGACGGGTCCTACGGGTTCTCCGTGAAGACCTTCCCTGATACCGTCGGGAAGTTCAAGAATAAGTGAACCCAGTATGGTGGGTATCGAGATCAGGAATACGAACTTAACGGCGAAATCTCTGTCAAGCTTGCATAAGAGTGAAGCGAACAGAGTGGAACCGGATCTTGAGATACCGGGTATGATCGCCAGACCCTGTACGATACCGATAAAGATGGAGTTTCTGTAGTTCAGATTCTCCACCGTTCTGTTGCCGCCGCCCCAGGTCTCCGCTGCGATCAGCAGGAAAGCTGTGATTATGAGCATGATGGCGATAACGATGGGTTTTGAATAGAAACTTTCAAATAAGTCGCCGAAAACAAAGCCTATGATGGCTGTGGGGATGCATGACACAATGATCATGACACCCAGTTTTCTGACAGGTCTTTCATTTAGCCTGAGACCCTTGCGTCCGATAAGGTCTTTGATGGTAAGGACCAGCTCCTGCAGGAGTTCCCAGATGTCCTTCCAGAACACCACGAAGACTGCTATCAGCGTTCCGAAGTGAAGCAATACTGTGAAAAACAGCATATTGTCTTCTTTGATATCAAAAAAGTTTTCAAGTAAAGCAAGATGTCCTGAAGATGATATGGGCAAAAATTCTGCCAGACCCTGAACCAGACCCAGGATCACTGCCTGTAAATAAGTCATTCTGTTATTTCTCCTTTATATATCCCATTTTGTAAAGTGTTTCAGCTCCCAGGACTCCTCCCCCGGCAGCTCCCCTTAATGTATTATGCGATAAACCTATGAACTTCCAGTCATAGATCTTATCCTCTCTCAGACGGCCGATGGATATGCCCATGCCCTTGTCTCTGTCAACGTCCAGCTTGACCTGCGGTCTGTCATCTTCATCAAAATACTTGATGAACTGTGCAGGAGCCATGGGAAGATCGTTCTCCTGAGGGAAGCCCTTATATTCTTCAAGGGCTTTGATCAGTTCTTCCTTGGTGGCTTTCTTTCTGAACTTGACGAAGCAAGCGGCTGTGTGGCCGTTCAGTACCGGTACTCTCAGGCACTGGCATGTGATGTTGATCTGATCGCCTTTGACGATCTCTCCGTTTTCTATATGTCCCCAGATTTTCAGAGGTTCGTCTTCGGACTTGGCCTCCTCGCCTCCGATATAAGGGATGAGGTTCTCCACCATTTCAGGCCAGGACTTGAAGTCTTTTCCGGCTCCGGATATGGCCTGATAAGTGGTGATCACTGCCTCATAAGGTTCCCAGGGCATCCATGCTTCAAGAGCAGGAACGTAGGACTGGATGGAACAGTTGGGCTTAACGGCGATGAAACCGTTCTTTGTTCCCAGTCTCTTCTTCTGATCGTCGATGACCTTGTAGTGGTCGCTGTTGATCTCGGGAATGACCATGGGAACGTCAGGCGTCCATCTGTGGGCGGAGTTGTTGGAGACTACGGGAGTCTCGGTCTTTGCATAAGCCTCTTCTATGGCTTTGATCTCCTCCTTCTTCATGTCCACGGCGCTGAAAACAAAGTCGACCGTAGCAGCGACTTTTTCCACGTCGTTTACGTTCATTACCTTCATGGTCCTGACCTTTTCGGGGATGGGAGTATCCATCTTCCATCTTCCCTCCACAGCTTCCTCATATGTGAGACCCTCTGATCTGGGGCTTGCTGCCAGTGTTGTCAGTTCAAACCAGGGATGATCGCTGAGTAAAGTTATGAATCTCTGGCCTACCATGCCGGTGGCACCTAATATGCCTGCTCTTAATTTCTTCATGTCGGTATCCTCTCTTGTCATATATTTTTAGAGTCCCAGAGACAAAGCTCTTTTATCGGACATTCTTTACACTTTGGTTTTCTGGCGTCGCATATATTGCGGCCGTGGAATATGAGGCTGTGGTGGGTCCTGGACCAGCGGTTTTCGGGTATGCAGTCCATCAGGGCCAGCTCAGTTTTCAGCACGTCCTTCTCATGGACGAGGCCTATGCGGTTCGATACCCTGAAAACGTGGGTGTCAACTGCGATCCTCTGCTGACCGAAGCCTACGGAAAGCACCACGTTGGCGGTCTTCCTCCCTACTCCGGGGAGCTCCACCAGTTCGTCGTACGTATCCGGAACTATGCCATCATACTTCTTAACCAGTTCTTTTGCAAGACTGATGATGTTTTTTGCCTTGGTCTTGTACATCCCGATGGAATGCAGGATGTTCTCCACGTCGGCCTGCTTTGCTTCTGAAAGGGCCTTTGGGTCCGGATATGCAGCAAACAATTCGGGAGAGATCCTGTTCACGGACTTATCCGTGGT
>CACYYH010000050.1 GCA_902778565.1 uncultured Eubacteriales bacterium | reverse complement strand
CATCTCCGATGAATTCCTTTTTGTGGAGCACTCCGTGGTACCATGCGTCTCCTGCCAGCTGTACGTCCAGAAGTCCTGCCAGACAGCTTTCAGTCTGGGCAGAGTTGGGGCTTGCATGTTTCATGCGGTCACGCTTGAATATCTTCCAGCCGTTTTTTACGTCCAGTTTAAGGAACCAGCCTGCAGCGAGCATCAGAACAGCCGAAAGCCTTGCGGGGATGAAGTTGAATACGTCATCCATCTTAGCCGGCACAAGTCCGATGTTTTTGTAGGGTTCTTCCACGTATCCCAGCATGGAATCCATGGTGTTGACGGCCTTATACAGCATTCCCAGCGGCGCTCCGCCTATGGCTGCGAAAAGCATGGGAGCTATCACGCCGTCGGAGGAATTCTCAGCCACCGTCTCCACCGTAGCCTTGATGACGCCTTCTCTTGAAAGGCTCTCCGTGTCGCGTCCCACGATCATGGATACGGCTTTTCTGCCGGCTTCGGTTCCTTCGTGGAGCAAAGCCTTGTAGACCTTCATGCTTTCATCCTTAAGGGACTTGGTGGCAAGTATCTGCCAGCACATGACGGAGGCCAGTATGAGTTCCAGCCACCAGCCCACCCTGCGGCAGAGCAGAAGCAATGCGAAAGGCACTCCGAACGACAGGATACATACTATGATCCAAAGCACAAGTCCCGCCAGGTTCTCGCCCTTTACGGTCTTAAGAAAAGCTTTTCTCAGTATCTTCTCAAGAAAAGATATGAACTTGCCGATGATCACGACGGGATGTGGTATTGATCTGGGATCTCCCAGTATCAGGTCCATTACGAAACCTATTATCAAAGCTCCGACGGATATCAGCATTTGCCCTCCCCAATGGATATTTCAGGTCCTTTGTTCTGCATCGTGAAAATGTAGATGGGGTTCTGACCCATCATGAGATTGTATTTTCCGATCTCTCTGGCTCTGGCCACGCTTAAGCAGACCACCTCGCGGTCATCGAAATCGTATTTTTTCACTATATCCGAGAGTTCGGCTATGGTCTCCAGGGAAACTGCAGCCGCAACTATTCTTGCAAAATGATTCTTTTCCAGAATGAGACCGATGATCTCATCCATGTTTCCGGAGCTTCCGCCTATGAATACCTTGTCAGGCGCAGGAAGATCCACGAGAGCCTCGGGAGCAAGTCCCGGAACTGCCACGCAGTTTCCCGCTCCGAACTTCTTTATGTTCTCATTGAGGAGTTCCAGAGCTTTTTCTTTTTTCTCTATGGCGTAGGTGGTGCCGTAGGGTGCGTTCAGCGCCAGTTCGATGGATACTGAACCTGTACCTGCTCCGATATCCCAGCAGGTGTCGAACTGTCCCGGCTGAAGTTTGGAGAGCACTGCCGCCCTGACCTCGCTCTTGGTCATGGGAACCACGCCTTCGGCGTCGCCGCCTCTTGTGAATGCGCTGTCCGGGAAGCCGAATCTCAGGCTCTGTCCTGCTTTTTCATTCACTATCATAACGGCGCTCAGGCTGTCAAAACTGCATCCTTCTAGTTCTGAGGCTTTACCGGTAGTTATCTTTTCATCTTCATATCCCAGTCTTTCGCCTACGTGGACCGTTACGTCGCCGAGGCCGGAAGCTGTAAGCGTCTTTATGAGCTCAGCAGTGCCGTCTGTGCCTCCCACAAGGCAAAGCACTTTCGTATTGTCTCTCACGTCAGCTGCGATATTTCTGGATCTTCCGTGCATGCTGACCATCTTGGCGTCATCGTAGGACTCCCCTGCCTTTGATGCCAGATATGACATGGAGCTGAGTCCCGGAAGCACTTCAACGTCAGCCTTCGCTTTTTTGAGCATGGGCAGGAGTTTCTTTGTTCCTGAGAAGAAACCTGTGTCTCCGCTCATGAGCACGCAAAAGCTGTGATACTCAGGATGCTCCATGATAGCAGCCTTTATCATCTCGGGAGCTATGGCCTTGACTGAAGGCTTTTCTGTGTCCGTTACTTCACGGGCAGCTTCCAGCATCCTGGCTGCGCCTATAAGGCATTCGCAGTCTGCTATAGCCTTCTTCACTTCGCCGGTCATGGTGCGCTCCGTGCCCATGCCGATACCGGCTATGACCACGTGAGGGGCGCTGTCCTTTTCAAAGCTGTATTCAGTTACCTTTTCATCTGCAGTATCAATGCTGCATGGTATCTTTTCTTCCACTTTTACACCAAATTTTTTGTTCAAATACTCTGTCATTTCGCTGAAGCTCATGCCTTCCTCTTCAGGAGGTCTTCCGATCACAACTGCAGTGATCCCGCATTCCAGAGCTGCGTCAGTCTTTTCCCCGAAACCGCCGATCTTGCCGGACTGCTTTGTAACGAGATAAGCCGCCTGAGTCATGTGGATCATGGCCACGTTCATCTCCTTCGTGAAGGGTCCCTGCATGCCTATGACCCTTCCTGCAGGCAGTCCTGCCTCCTCAGCCTGTTTAAGTGAGCTCTCCAGAGGAAGCACTCTCGCCCAGACTCTCTCTGAGAATCCGGGGATCATGCTGTAGGCTGCAAGTTCTTTGCTGCCGGTGGTGAGAAGTATCTGTCCCTCTGTTTCAGAAAGATATTTTACCGCTTCTTCTGTGTTCTCCAGATAGACTGCAGTACCGGGCACCTCTTCCTGTGCCCTCAGAAGCCTCAAATATCCTATCTCAGCCTCTTTGGCCGCATTTCTGATATTCTGTGTGACTATCTGAGCATAGGGGTGCGTAGCGTCGATTACGAGGCTGAAGCCTTCAGCCTTCATGAATCCGGCCATTTCAGACTCTTCCATCCTTCCGGTCCTTACCTTCAGGCTGTCGGTGGCTTCCAGCAGTTCCCCGCCGTATTCAGTTGCTGCGCAGGCTGTGACGTCCAAGCCCCGGCCGGCTAACAGCTCAGCCATTTCCCTTCCGTCTTTTGTGCCTGCAAATATGCAGATCTTATCTGCCATGGTTTCTCCGTTCTGCTGCATTCAGGCAGCTGTTAACGCTATATGGTATCGCTTGTCTCTCTGTATCCTCTGGGTGTTACCATGCGGTCTGCTATGATCTTTGTCATGGCATTTCCGATGAACACCGTACAGAACATGTCGCATTCCGCGTCCTTCAGTTCACCCAGGGTCATGATGCGGATGCTCTCCCCTTCACGGCCTATATTCCTGGCTATGCCGCAGATCCTGTCCTCCGGCAGGTTCTCCAGCATGATGTCGCAGGCCTTCTTAAGGTGATCGGGTCTTCCTTTGCTGACGGGATTGTACATTACGATGCTGAGGTCAGATTTTGACGCTGCTCTAAGTCTTTCCTCGATCTTTTCCCACTTGGTGAGTCTGTCGGATAAACTTATCACCGCAAAATCATGTGTCAGAGGAGCTCCCAGAATTGATGCTCCGCTGGCTGCGGCTGTAAGTCCCGGGATCACGTCGATCTCAGGTTCTTTGTCATCTCCTCTGAGTTCATAGCAAAGGGCTGCCATTCCGTATATCCCGGAATCTCCGGAGCAGATCATGGCTGTGGTCCTGCCTTCTCTGGCGCAGTCCAGTGCCATCTGGCATCTTGCAGCTTCCTTGGTCATGGGAGTCGTCATAAACTCCTTTCCGGGATACTGTTCTTTAACCAGATCCACGTATACGGTATATCCGATGATGACCTCTGAGTCTCTAAGCGCACGGTCTGCCCTTATGGTCATATTTTCATAGTTTCCCGGGCCGATGCCCACAACGTAAAGTTTATTCAAAACTTACCTCCATATCTGTTACAGCCACTGAAACGGTAACTCCGTTCAGCGCAGTCTTTTTTACTATAAGCTTCTCTGCATTTTTCAGAGCAGACCTCTCGCAGACGTTGTCCACGCCTGTGACGCCTTTTACGAATTCAGAAGGTGTGAAGTCGCCTTCCACCGCCTGAAGTTCATCAGCCGTAAAGAACTCCGGCACGATGCCCATCTCCTTTGCAAAGATGAGCAGTCCCTCTTCATCTTTTTTGATGTCTATGGACGCTATGCCTTTTACAGCCCTGAGATCGATCCGGTTATCTTCGGCGACTTTATATACCGCCTGTCTCACAGCTTCGGCTTCTATTCCCTTCCTGCATCCTATGCCCAGGTAAAGGCATTTCGGTATCAGCCTCAGTGTCTTTTCAAAGGGACTGACCTTCGTCCAGGTGATATATACTCCCAGTTCCCCCTCTTCTCCGGCAATAGTTCCCGCAGGCAGCTTGCCTTTGATAGGAAGATCCGACCTGAGAGGCAGGTCTCTTTCCAGTATGGCTGCGGCAAAATCCTTTGCAGTCTTCATGCTTGATATGGCCATGCCGTTTCTGGCTGCCCACTCGTCCACTGCGAACTTACCGTTGATGTCGGTGGCAGTGGTTATAACGGCTTCACCGCCTAAAGCCTCGGCAAGCTTTTCTGATATGCGGTTAGCTCCTCCGATGTGCCCCGAAAGCACAGGTATCACGTGCTTCCCCAGCTCGTCGATCACTATGACGGCGGGATCCGTCACCTTAGACCTGACGTATGGAGCGATATGGCGCACAGCAATGCCCACGGAGCCCACGGAGATATACATTTCCTTGTTTCTGAAATGTTCCCCGTAGAAGTCACCGCTTGGCTTAGGTATCGGTCCGAATCCGCCTTCCGCAAGCCTTTCAGGCGCAAAGCATTCCACTTCCGCACCGTATTCTTTTGTTATAAGGTCTGCAATCTTCCGGGCGGTTTCTTTGCCCTTCAGACTGTAGCAAAATATACTTGCTTTCATATTAATCCTCAGGCGTGCCCTGTCTGAATTCCGTAGTGAAATGAGGATGATAAAGGAGAGATCTCATGTATTCGTCTCCCATGCAGCCGCCCACGATGATAAGGGAGGTCTTGGTGAGGCCGTTTCCCGTAACAGTCTCGTGGAGATCCTTAAGCTGACATCTGAAGATCCTTTCCTCAGGCCACGTAGCCTTATAGACGATGGCTGCGGGAGTGTCCTCAGGATATCCTCCCTCGATGAGATCCTTCTGGAGTTTCTCAGTAAGAGATGTGCTTAAGAAGAGCACCATGGTGGCTCTGTGAGCAGCTAAGGATCTGATGCTTTCCTTTTCAGGCACAGGGGTCCTGCCCTCTGCCCTGGTAATGATCACAGTCTGGCTTACTCCGGGAAGAGTATATTCAGCTTTAAGAGTGCTGGCAGCTCCGCAGAACGCAGATACTCCCGGCGTAACGTCATACTCAAAGCCCAGCTCATCCAGCTCATCGAACTGCTCTCTAACAGCTCCGTATATGCTGGAGTCTCCAGTGTGAAGGCGTACAGTGGTCTTTCCTGCTGCCTCAGCCTCTTTGATTGCCTCGATAACTTCCTCCAAAGTCATTTCTGCAGAATTGTAGATCTTGCAGCCTTCTTTAGCGTAGTTCAGCAGCTCCGGGTTCACAAGAGAACCTGCATAAATGATTACGTCAGCCTCGCTGAGATGCTTTGCACCTCTTACTGTGATAAGATCAGTCGCGCCTGATCCCGCACCTACAAAATGGATCATATTATTTCCTCCGATTATTATATGCGTAAGCCTGATTTGATTGTTTCTAAAAACAGACTTACTTATTCTGGTAAAAATTCACGGCTTTTGAAAAGCCGATAAGCTCAAATTTTTAAATGCTCTATTTTGGCTTACTTTTTTTAAGAAAAGCCAGCTTTTTTTGAGCTATGTTACTGAAATAGTAAGCTCAAATATGTAAAATATGCTTTTGAGCTTATTCAAAGTTCAGAAAGCTGTAAAAAAACCTTAAATAGTAAGCTTAAATCACTCAAAACCGTTTTATGGCTTATTTGCCGTATTGCGTTATGATTCTGCCAAGCAACTCCTGCGCCCTGCCGGTCTCTCCCAGCAAGCCATATTCCTTAGAGAACATTATGGCTCCGGTCTCGAACTCCTGTCCTTCCTCGCAGGCCTTAAAAGCCCGTGAGTCCAGATTATGCTCTATGCGGCTCGATACCAGGTCCAGTGTGTCGCGATCGATGCCTTCCTCCCGGAGCACACGCACCGCCTCATCGCAGGCTGCGCAGCCCAGGATGTATTCAGCAGTCTCCGGTTTCACTCCGAAAGCTGCCGCTGCGGAACCAAGGATCTCCATGCGGCAGTCACCGTATTTGGAGTGAGTATTCATCATGTTTCCGGCTATTTTCACCAGCTTTCCGATGTGTCCGATGAGAAGCGCTCCCTTGAAGCCAAGCTTCACGCACATGTCGATGCTGTCTCCGATGAAGTTGGAAGTCTGCACGGCCCACTCGGGATCAAGCCCCAGTCCGTCTCTGATGAATTCAGAACCGTAATTTCCAGGAGTCAGCAAAGCATATTCATACCCCAGTTCCCTCTTCTGCCTTAGTTCCACCATGATGGTGTCTGTCAAAGCCTTTTCGCTCATGGGTTCAACTATGCCTGTGGTGCCAATGACGGATATGCCGCCCTCGATACCCAGCCGGGGATTGAAGGTCTTCTTAGCCAGTTCCACGCCCTTGGGTATGCTGATCATAACCTCCAGTCCGCCTTCATAGGAAGTCATTTCCATGACCTCCTCCAGGTTTTCCCTGATCATGCGTCTGGGAGTGCTGTTTATGGCGGCGTTTCCCACCGGCTGATCCAGTCCGGGCTTGGTGACACGGCCCACTCCTATGCCTCCGTCTATGTGAATACCCGGTTCATCTGTAAATGAGACTCTGGAATACACTAAGGCTCCGTGAGTGACGTCGGGATCATCGCCGCTGTCCTTTCTTATGGCGCAGGATACCGCATCCTTTTCAGTTGTTATGTCTTCGACTTCAAGTTCCAGTTCCAGACCCTTAGGTGTCAGCAATCTGATCAGCTGCACTTCCTTTCCTGTAAGAAGCATGATCGCAGCAGCTTTTGATGCAGCAGCTGCGCAGCTTCCGGTGGTATAGCCAAGCCTGAGTTCCTTTCCGTCTACTGTGACGTATTCTTTCATTTTCTATCTCTTGATCTTATAAAGAAGAGCGTTGATGATGGCGGCTGCTACGTTGGATCCGCCCTTTCTGCCTTGGGCGACAATATATGGTATATCGTCAACCATTATCAGTTCCTTTGATTCCACTACGTTAACGAATCCTACCGGAACGCCTACCACCAGCGCAGGCTTCAGTTCTCCTGTGCCTATCATCTCGTGGATGCGGATAAGTGCTGTAGGAGCGTTTCCGATGGCGAAGATCACAGGTTTTTCAAGCCTTGCGGCCTTTTCCATGGATACGATGGCCCTGGTGACGCCCCTTTCCTTTGCTTCCGCTGCAACGTCAGGATCTGCCATGAAGCAATGTACCTCGCCCCCAAGAGAAGCCAGAATAGTCTTGTTGATACCGGCCTTTGCCATGTTGGTATCGGTTACGATATCGCAACCTCCTCTTAAGGCTTCCAGCGCCTTTTCCACTGCGTCCGGGCTGAACTTCAGATTGTCAGCGTAATCAAAATCAGCTGACGTGTGTATTACGCGCTTGATGATGCTTTCCTGCTCCTCGGGGAACTTTCTGTCTCCAAGGATCTCAGTTATTATCTCAAAGCTGCGCTTTTCAATATCCATAGGTTTGATATTTTCGATCATTTCTTTTTCTCCTTATATCTTATGCAGGCTTCAATGAAGTTTTCCGCCAGGCTGGGATCAGCCCAGAAATTAAAGTGGGGAAAGCCTGCGTAAAGATTCTCGTTTGCAGTCGCCGCCTTCCAGCTGCGGCCGTTTTTCTTTATAGCTGTGAAGTCCGAGCCGTTCTCGGTGCAGTCCCAGTGATGGAACTCGTGGGCAGGTATCTCATGCCCTTTTTCCATCAGCATGTTATCCTTCTCAGCTCTTATGGTCACGTATCCGAATCGCATGAGTTTGCTCTTGTCGCTGCACTCGCCGGGAAGGACTCCCACCATGGGGAAGTCTCCTATGGCTTCCGTTAGATACATAAAGCCTCCGCATTCAGCGATGGTAGGCATTCCCTGTCCTACGGTCCTGAGTATGGCGCCTCTCATGGATTTTCTGCTGCTGAGCTGTTCAGCATAGAGTTCAGGATAGCCACCGCCCAGGTACAGTCCGTCCAGTCCTCCGGGCAAAAAATCATCTTCCAAAGGACTGAAATCCACCAGCTCGGCACCCATCTTCTTCAGAAGTTCAAGGCTGTCTTCATAGTAGAAGCAAAACGCCTTGTCTCTGGCCACGCCGATCCTGACTCTGGTATCGAAACGTTTGATATGAGGCTCATCGTAAACCAGTTCCGGAGCACCGGAAGCGATGGTTTCTATCGCGTCCGTATCGATGCTCTTCAGAGCCTGATCTCTCAGTTTCATGAGTTTTTCCTGAAGGTCTTCAACTTCAGCTGCAGTCACAAGTCCCAGGTGTCTGCTTTCCAGGCTGCAGTCCGCCATTCTGGGCATGAAGCCTACAGCGCGGATTTCGTCACCAAACTCTTTTTCTATAGCACCCTTAAGAACGTTATACGTGGATTCAGTGCAGTTGTTCAGGATCACGCCTTTTATATTGCTGTCCGGTCTGAATTCTCTGAAGCCCTTTATGGTAGCAAGCACTGAAAGGGCCGCGCCTCTCGCATTCACGATGAGGATCACCGGTGTTTCAGTGACCTTTGCCAGATGATAGCTGCTGGACTCCGTCGAATCTATACCAAGGCCATCGTAGTAGCCCATTACTCCTTCGATGACCGTGATATCGCCTTTAGAGCCGTTCTCCGACAAAAGATATCTTGCGGTATTATCGTCAAAAAAGAACAGATCCAGATTGGTAGACGGCGCCCCAAGTACGCTGGAGTGGAACATGGTGTCTATGTAGTCCGGTCCGCACTTGGCTGAAGTTGGTCTTCTGCCCTTTGATTTAAGGGCTTCCAGAAGAGCGCAGGTGATGGTGGTCTTGCCTGAACCGCTTCCTGCTGCTGCTATCATGATTCTTTGGATCTGCTTTCTCATTTCTGTTTTTCTTTATGGCCAAAGGCCTTTAAATATCAGTAAACCGTAAATTATATTATATCTCAGATATGATCATTTTGCAATGTCAGGCAAATAAAGAAGCCGCACCATGAGTGCGGCCGTTTTAGCACTGTATCAGCTGTCCGAATATGACCGTCATCGGACAGTTCTGAATGAGCAGGTCTCCTGGCTTGTGTATCATCGGATCCTGCTGCCTTCTCGAAGGGATTTTACCCTTTAATGGCTTCATTAGCAGGGCCCTTCTCACTTACAGTGGCGGCTCCGCGCCGGCTCCTCCCCGGCTTCCCTATTATCCTCTGCAAAGTACTTGCAAAGGCACTCATTCATTTATTGATCTTACCCTACTCCTTGTGGGCTTCCTTTTCCTTCTGTGCACGCTTGTTGGTGTTCATGGTATCTCTGAATACGAAGAATCTGTCATAAAGAAATTCCGTAGTCAGGTTGACTGCCATTGTACCGAAGAGCACTACGTACTTGTTCCAGCCGGCGTTGGTGAGTGCCGTGCCCCACCAGGTCGAGAGCGGTGTGAATACCAGATAGAAACATGCCACCTTGAACATGGCCTTAGGTACGTTGTTGGCTGATTTAAATGTGAACTCTCTGTTTAAGGTGAAGTTCCAGAGCACTGACAGTATCAGAGCTACCAGATAGCTGGGCCAATAAGGCAGCTTGAAAAGTTCGCTGAGTATGGTGAATGATATGGTTTCTATGATGCCTGCTGATATTGAAAACAAAACGAATTTCAGCACCTGAACAGCGTTTTCCTTTCCCGTCAGCTGTTCAGTATTCTTTACTTCTTCTTTCACGGAGAATCTCCTTCCGGCCTGTATTTTGCCAAAAAATAATACAGTATAATTATCTACTTATTTTTGGATTTCGTCAACAAAAAACTGTCGCCGGACCCATTTCATGATATAATACTTTTATCATCAAGGAGGTACACCATGTGGACAAAAGAAGCAATACATGATCTGGTTACCAGACAGAAAAGATATTTCAGATCGAACTACACACTTGATATAGACTGGCGCATCCATCAGCTCAAGCGGCTGAAGACCGCCATAAACTTATATGAGGACGACCTCATCGACGCGCTCATGGAAGATCTGGGGCGTTCAGAGACGGAGGCATATCTGGCAGACATAGGAAGCGTGATCATGGAGATCAACGAGACCATAGCCGGCCTCAAACGCTGGGCCCGTCCCGAACTTCACTTAAGCGGACCGGCCTGTTTCCCCAGCATCTTTACCAGAGTGTATAAGATGCCCTACGGAACTACATTGATCATCAGCCCCTTCAACTTCCCTGTCATGCTTTCCATCGGACCTCTTGCAGCCGCCATCGCAGGAGGCAACACTGCAGTCATAAAGGCAAGTTCCAAGTCCCCTGCAACGACCAAAGCGCTTCAGAAGATCCTTTCCGATATCTTCCCTGAAGAATACGTAGCGGTGGTGGACGGAGGCCACGACGTGGCTGACCTCTGCCTGGAGGAGCGCTTCGACAAGATCTTCTATACAGGTTCTCCCAAGGTAGGCTCACACGTGATGGAAATGGCATCCCATAACCTCACTCCCGTCGCCCTGGAACTCGGAGGAGAGACAGGAAACTGGGCAATCGTAAGAGCTGACGCCGACCTCTTTGACGCAGCCAGAAAGATCGCTTTCTTCAAGATCATGAACAGCGGTCAGATCTGCATCAACGTAAATCAGGTGGCTGTTGAGGAAAGCGTTGCAGACGAATTCCTGGAGTATCTGGCATCCGAGATCAGGCGTCAGATCGGTGAAGAGCCTCTAAACAACCTTGAATATGCTTACGATAAATGCGAGGCCAGAGCAAAGGAATATGAGGACCGCATCATAGTCGGTGGGCACGGCGATCCCGGTACTCTTCGCTTCGAACCCACGGTCATCTACCCTGTTGATCCCGACGAGGATATAGTTAAGCACGAGCTCTTCAGTCCTCTTCTTCCGGTGGTGCCTTACAAAGCATCCGAAGAAGATAAACTGCTGGATCTCATCGCATCCCGCGAGCATGGTCTGGCTTTCTATCTCTTCACAACCGATAAAGCCAGGGCAAAGGAGATCATGACCACCCAGCAGTACGGCGGAGGCTGCGTAAATGAAGTCTGCCTGCATCTGATGGTAAAGGGTGTCCCCTTCAACGGCACCGGTCACTCCGGCATGGGAGCCTATCACGGCGAATGGGGCTTCAAGGAATTCACCCATCCCCAGACAGTACTCTTCGGTTCCACCAAATTCAACCTTCCTCTCCGCGAACATCCTTACTCCGGACTCGAGGGCGACTGGAAGTTGAAAGCGCTGAAGATATTCCAGAGATAGAAATATATGCTAAATAAAAATCGACCCTGCGATCTTCGCAGGGTCTTCTTTTATATCCGCATTTTCCGGTTCCACAGACGGTTTTCTTTATTTTTCGTAACGTATTTCCCCATCACATATTGTATGGGTGAATCTGATATTTCTGATGGACTTTGTATCTTTCAGATCCATCTCATTTATGTTGCAGTCTGATATGGCTATGTCGGCAAATTTTCCGGGACTGAGGCTTCCCCTCTTACCTTCTTCGAAAGTCAGATATGCGGCGTCGGATGTGAACATCCTGACTGCATCCCAAAAGCTCATCCGTTCATCCGGGTTATAGTGCTCCATGGCACATGCTATGCCGTGGAAAGGATCGATAGGCGTGATAGGCGCATCTGATCCGCCTCCCACCTTAAGACCCATCTCCATAAGCGTCTTCATGTTGAGACTGCGTTTCATCCTTTCCTCCCCCAGCCGGCTCAGCATCATATCAGAGCCGACTATATATGACGGCTGCATGGCAAGGCAGCAGCCCAGAGCACGTGCCCTCACCGCCTGATCCGCGGTGGAAACGCTGAAATGCTCGAAGCGGTGTCTGTGATCTGATCTGGGTACCTTGGCAATGGCTCTTTCGTAAGCGGTAAGCAGTCTCTCTATAGCCCTGTCTCCTATACAGTGCATGGATACCTGAAGGCCTTTGACATGAGCCTCCAGTACGAAATCATCGATTTCCTTCTGAGAATAGTATAATTCTCCTCTGCAGCCGGGTTTGTCGCTGTAATCGTAAAATAAAGCCGCTGTATGGGACCCCAGAGACCCGTCCAGCACTATGCATCCGCCTATCTGATCCAGCCCTTCCGAAATCACCTTATTCACGTCCATTGTCTGGTGATAGACCTTGATATTGATGGGCAGACTGTCTTTGATATCGAGAATAACGTCCGTATCTCTGTCGCTGAAAAGAGCCCCTCCCTCAAGAGCGCTTATGGACGTGGTTCCCATTCTGAGAGCCTGGTCACAGGCTTTTCTCAAGAACATTCTCCTCATATCATCCGTGATCAGCTCATCAGAAAACCTGCTGTGAGCCTTTCCGTTGGCAGGATCTCTTACTATCCCTGTAGGCTCACCGCTTAAAGGATCTGTCTCGACGCCCTGCTCACCCACATTCAGTCCAAGCGCAGTGAATGCTGCGCTGTTAACGGCTATCTGATGTGCGTCTATCCTTTCAAGCATGACCGGTCTAGGCCCAAAGGCTTCATCCAGTTCCTTCATGGTAAGCATGGACCTCCCTGGATAGATGGTTTCGTCATATCCTGTCCCACGGAGCCACATGCCCGGGGACAGCTCTTTTTCAGCAGTTTTCAGAATGTCGATCAGTTCTTCCTTTGATTGGGCCTTTTCCAGTTTCACGCCGGTCATGTTCAGACCCGCAAAGGTGAGATGTACGTGGGTATCAAAAAAACCCGGAAAAACCGAATTTTCCTTTGCGTCTATCACTTCAGCACCGAAAGGCATGGCTTTCTTTACGTCTTCATTGGAACCCACCGTGATTATCTTTCCGTCTTTCACCGCCAGGGCTTCCGCATATGGGATCCTGGTATCCATTGTATTTATTTGTCCGTTGAATATAACAAGATCTTTCATAGTTCTGAAATACCTTCATCCGCTTCTTTCAAAATATTTTCTATGGTAATTCTGATCTCTTCCGGAAGAGCGTCCTCGTGAGGTCCTGCCAGGATGTTTTTTACTATACTGAGCGCCGCCTCCCGGTTAACGCTTCTTTCATCGATCTGGGCTCTCCTTTCGAGAGGGAACGTCATATTATGATAAATTTCATCGTTATTTCTGAAGTTCTTCATCGTGGACCTGTGCAGCAGATAATTACCGCCGGGTCCTTCCTTAAATATATCCTCAGTAAGGTCTCCTCCGCGTCCCGTATTTATACCCTTTCGGATCCTCATGCAGCGTTTGCCTATCTCTTCATCGACGAGTATCATGGGCAGGTCCACAGCCATGCCGCATTCTATACAGCCTATGCCGTCTATGAGATCCGGACCTCCCAGATATGCGGGCATGGTCTCAAAGCTTCCTCCGCCGATGACCTGGCAGGGCAATCCGTAAAAGCGGGCCATCTCAGTCCAGGCAAGGCTGATCAGAGGGGCTTCTCCACCTCTCACATATTCACCTGTCATGGGGTTAGTTGCCCCCGATGCGGTTCCATATATCAAAGGCCATCCGGGATGCGCCGTTTCAAATATAACCATGGCGGACAATACTTCCGCGTTATTCTGGCAGAGAGTCGAAAACAGTGATGCCGGAGACGTCAACCCTATCATGGGCATGGGATAGATACTTACGGGTATCTCATAATCAGCCAGAGCCAGGTAGGCTTCCAGCATTTTGCGGTCCTGTGTCAGCGGTGATACCGGGCAGTAAAGGAAGGACGCTATTTTGTCCTCGATCACCTTTTCCCTGCTGCCGCAAACAGCCTCAAGTATCCGTGCTGCGTAAGGCGATTCGTATGTGCTCGAAAGCTCCACCTGCACGTGTTTGGAGGTGCCGCTTATGATGGCAGCCATCTCATGGAGATTGTGGGTCTTCTGGGGTACGTCCGATGCTGTGACCCCCGTCCAGCAGACAGCACCTGTTTCAGCCTTCTGGAATACCCTTCCGATGTCCACTATATCGCTGATGACGGCGTCTCTCTTCTCCCCTGTTTCGATGTCGTATATGGCGGTGGCAATGCCGCTCATGATGTGATGGCTGTTTTCTGAAGGAACCACAAAGTCATAGACGTGGTTTCTTCCTCCCAGTTTAAATGACTTTGGCGCCTTGTCCAAAGCATCCCTCACCATTTCCTCTGTGAAATATACTATCTGCCTTTCATCATCCGTGCGCGCTCCTGCTTTTTTGAGCATATCAAAAACTGCAGGGCTTTTGATCCAGATCCCGGCTGTGTTTAAAATCTCTATGGTCTTCTCATGAACCAGTATCTTTTCCTCTTCAGAAAGAACGCTTATCTTAAGCTGCATCTTTACTCCTTTCCGCAGAATTCAATGGCAGTAAGGGCATACATCAGTGATGCCTTAGGCAGATGATCCACAGGTACGTACTCGTGAAGGGCGTGACAGCATTCCATGAGTCCCGGGCCGCAGATGATGACAGGCGTCTTCTGATATGTGGAGATGAGTCCTGCGTCGGTCCATGCCTTGATGAATACCACGTCGTAATCCTCGCCTATGGCGTCCACGCTGTATTTCTTTGTTATCTTTACTATGTCGCTGTCAAGCGGAGTATAGGCAGGCTCGTGCACGTAACCTTCCTTCATGACGCTGACGTCCAGGACCTCCATCTCGCATTTGAACTTGGGGTCCTTAGCTGAGAGTTCGTCCAGAAGATCGGTGAACTCCTTATACATGCTCTCATAAGTCTCATCTGAAGTGTATCTTCTGTCCACCAGAAGTTCGCATTCGCCGGCCACTGTAGAAAGCTGGGTGCCTCCGTGGATAACTCCGTAGTTCACGGTGCCTCCCCTGGCAAAAACATCGGGGATCAGCTTTTCCTCCATGGCGTTTATGAAATCAACAGCTTTCTTGATGGCGTTTATTCCCTTTGCCTGCTCACCGCCGTGGACCGTCTTTCCGATGAAATGGAATCTGAACCATTCCAGACCGCGGTTGCCGTTGTTCACTTTGAGTTCAGTGGGCTCGCAGACGATGACGGCGTCTCCCTTTATGCCATCTTCTATTATGTCGATGGTTCCGATGCTGTTCTGCTCTTCATCGGCTACTC
>CACYYH010000049.1 GCA_902778565.1 uncultured Eubacteriales bacterium | reverse complement strand
CCAGTGACTCATGGACTCTAACGTCCACGTAGGGCCAGTAATCCAGGCCGGCGCGCTTCAGCGCCTTGTCGTCTATGCTGAAACCCAGGGGCTTCACTAAGTGCAGCACGGTGTCGGTGGCGGCGCAGGTGCGGGCGATATTGCCTGTATTAGGCGGAATTTCAGGTTCTACGAAAACTATATGAAGACTCATGATCTTACCTTCCTTAATCGATTTGCTTCGGTTATTTTATCGCAAAAAACGCTGTTTTACAAGTTCCGGTTATGATATAATAAAATATTAAGGAGGTCATTGACGGAATGGCGCAGAAAGAAACCGGATCCACATATATCACACATCCCTTTGGGCCGCTTTTCAGCGGGGAGAGCAGGGTGCTGATCCTGGGCTCTTTTCCGTCGCGCCGGCCACCATCGATGACAAAAAACGCCTTATATTAAACAATAAACTCGCTTTATGGGATTCCATCGCAAGCTGTGAGATCACCGGATCCTCCGACTCCAGCATCAGAAATGCCAGAGCCAACGACATAAGCATGATCCTGGACAACGCTCCCATAGAGCACATCTACACCAACGGCAAAAAATCCCACGAACTCTACGTCAAATACATCGAACCTGCAGTGGGCAGGGAAGCCACATGTCTTCCTTCCACCAGCCCGGCAAACGCCCAGTGGACCCTGGACAGGCTCATAGACGCATGGTCCGTCATTAAAGAAGTATAAAAAAGACATATAAAATACGAAAGGGTATTGGATGAACGCGCTTACTATAATACTGATAATACTGGCTGCACTGATAGTTTTGCTGTTCATAGCAGGCTGGGTGCTTTCAGGCATAACCATGGGAATAAAAAGACAGACCTACGAAGGATCCAGAGCCTGGCAGGAGGAACGTTATGACCTGAGCTGGTACGATCTTCTTAAAAAGGAGACCTACAAGTTCAGCAGCTTCGACGGCTACGTCATAAACGTCCAGACCCTGATAAACCCCGAACCTTCGGATAAGTACGTGATCATTTCCCACGGATATACTGACAACCGCTTCGGCGCTCTGAAATACGCCAAAATATACCTTGATCTGGGCTTCAACGTGGTGACATACGACCTGAGAGGCCATGGTGAAAACGAGCCCACATACTGCACGTATACCATCAGGGAAAGAAAGGATCTGAGAGAGCTAATCAAAGACACAATCAAACGCTATCCGGATCTGAAAGCTCTGGGACTTCACGGAGAATCCCTGGGAGCAGCCACTTCCATAGCCGTTCTGTACTATCAGCCGGAAATAGATTTTGTAGTAAGCGACTGCGCCTTCAGCGATCTGTACAGGGTGCTGGCAGGGGGCATGAAATACATGCATATACCTGAAGCGCTGCTAAAATTCGAAGAGCTGTTCATTAAGTTAAGATACCACGTGACCTTCGACCAGATGCGTCCCATAGACTCTCTGAAAGGGAACAAGATACCCATTCTTTTCATACACGGAGAAGCGGACAACCTGATCCCGCCATATAACAGCGAAGCCATGGTGATAGCGACAGAAGGATACAAAGATCTCAGGCTCATCAAGGGCGCACCCCATGCGGAATCGGTGATCACAGCTCCCGGAGAGTACGCGGAATACGTCAAAGAATTCCTTGAGGTAGTTTACAGTAATAAAGATAAGTAAATCTGCAAAAACATACCCAACCATCATGCGTTTAACGACATTTAAGAGGTAGTAACATGGAGATCAGAAGAATAACGCAGAACGACTTCGATACAGTAATGAAGATCTACGAATATTCCAGACAGTTCATGGCTGAGCACGGCAATCCATACCAGTGGGGGCCCACAGGCTGGCCTACGGCAGAGAGGATCCAGCAGGACATAGAAGAAGGCACCGGCTTTGTGGTGGAACATGACGGAAGGGTCGTAGCACATTTCGGCTTCGTATGGGGACCGGATCCAACTTATCTCAATATAGAGGACGGTGAGTGGCTGGATGACAGCCAGTATGCAGTAGTCCACAGACTTGGAGCTGACGGTACAGTCAAGGGGATCGGCGAATTCGTATTCAACTGGGCCTATGAAATAAGCGGAGGTCATCTTAGAGTAGATACCCACGGAGACAACAAAGTCATGCAGAATCTCCTTGAAAAGTGCGGATTCATCCATACAGGCACCATCTACGTGGAAGAGGACGATTTCCCCAGACTTGCCTATGAAAAGTCCAAGGAAGCCTACAGAAAAGCGGGCTATGTCTGCGGCATATCATAAGCAGACGCCATCGCATATACTTGCATGAAGAACAAATATATAGTAAAATATTCAGATAACAAACTTACCGGAGGAAACTATGAAGAAACTTAACGTTGCCATCTTAGGCTGCGGTACCGTCGGCGGCGGCACCTATGACATACTTCTTAAAAACCACGACATCATTCAGGAACGCACCGGAGCTGATATCAGGGTAACACGCATACTGGACATCAGACACAGAGAGGACATTCCCGACGAACTGTATACCGAAGACATAAACGACATATATAACGACGCAGATATCGACTGCGTAGTTGAGACCCTTGGTGGCATCGAACCCTCCACAAGCTTCATGCTGGGAGCCATGAAGGCAGGAAAGCACGTTATCTCAGCCAATAAGGCGGCCATCGCCAACTCATGGCAGGAACTGAACAAAACAGCTGACGAAAACGGCGTTAAATTCCTTTTCGAAGCTTCCGTAGGAGGAGGCATCCCTGTGCTTACAGCCATCCGCGGACAGCTCAGCTGCAATAACTTCCTGGAGGTAATGGGAATCGTTAACGGAACCACCAACTACATCCTCACCAAGATGACCGAGGAAGGCGCATCCTACGATGACGTTCTGAAGGATGCCCAGGAAAAAGGCTTTGCAGAAAAGGATCCCACCGCAGACGTAGACGGTATAGACGCTGCAAATAAGCTGAGCATACTCATCGCTTTGCTCTTTGGCAAGTACGTAGCCCCCATGGATATCCCCAGATGCGGCATCAGACACATCACTCAGCTGGATATCGGCGAAGCAGAGATGAAGGGCGAGAAGATCAAGCTCATTGCTCACGCAGTGCTGAATCCCGACGGAACAGTGAAGTGCTCCGTCAAGCCCGAGGGTATCCCCAAGACACATCCTCTGGCAGGAGTATCCAACGAGTTCAACGCAGTTTATGTGGTGGGAGACATGGTAGGAGAGACCATGTTTTACGGCAAGGGCGCCGGAGCTCTTCCCACAGGAGCTGCAATAGTAGGAGATATCATTTCTCTGGTAAAATAATCGCTAATAAAAGCCTTTAAAAGGGCGAAATTATATAATTAAGGAGTAAAAAAATGACTTTATTAAAACAGTGGCAGGACCTCATGGAAAATCAGACAGAAGCTACCTTTGACGATTTCTGGAAAGAATATGCAGGTACTGAACAGAGAGTATATCAGCACATCCTGGCTAACTATCCTGAAAAGCTTGCAGGCAAGTTCAGCGAATTAGTTGAGAAGTTTGAAGCCAAGCCCGCTATCTTCATGGGATTCATGGACGGTATCAATTCCTCCCTTAAGGAAGAAAAGGATCTCGAAGCAGTGACCGAGGATTCAGATCTGGAATTCGACATCGATTACGAGAAGCTCTATTTCAACATGCTCAAGGCTGACGCTGATTATCTTTACACCCTTGAGGAATGGCTCAACGTTTTTGATGAAGATAAATTAAGATCCATCGTTAAGGACTACAGACGTTCCAAGATCGTTCACGTGGAAAAGAAGCCCGGCAGAAACGATCCTTGTCCCTGTGGTTCAGGAAAGAAGTATAAGAACTGCTGCGGAAGAAACGCATAAAACTTTTAAAGGTGAATTAAAATGGCAAGGAAGAAAAACAGCCTGATCAACAGACTTAACGATTTCAAAAAGCTTCCGAAGATCAAGATGCCCAAACTGAAACTCGATAACATCGACCGTATCGAGGAACTCAGGGTGGATTTTGAAAAGTACGTTCAGAATGCACCAAGAGTAGACAGAAGGAATGATATTTATCCTCCGACTCATTACGAATCAGTCAAGGAGATCTTTCTCTACGGAACTGAGAAGTTCAGGGACAGAGTGTTTATCCTCGATAAAGATAAACCGAGAGACAAGCACTTCAAAGAGTATACCTACGGTAACTTTGCCAAGGACGTGGAAGCTTTGGGAACCGCGCTGACCTTCAAGTATATCGAGCAAGGTGAGCCTATAGTCATAATAGGCGAGAACCAGTACGACTGGTACGTATCTTACATCACTGCGCTTTGCGGCGCAGGTCTTGCAGTGCCTCTGGATAAGGAACTTCCCGAAAACGAGATCGAACTTACCATCAACAGAGCCAGGGCAGCCTGCGTGATCTTTTCACCTAAGGTCAAGGGAAAGATCGAAAAGCTGATGGAGAAGGAAAAACTCCCTACGGTAAGATGCTTCATAGAGATGAGGAGCGATGAGGCCCCTGAGACCAAAGTTCTTCCATCCGGAAAGGAAGTATATTTCTGCGGCTTTGATTCAGTAGTCCTGGAAGGCAGAGTAATGGTGGCAAACGGCGACGATCACTTCATGAAGATCGAAAGAGACCCGGATGCCTTCACAGCCCTGTTCTTTACCTCAGGAACCACCGCTTCAGCCAAGGGAGTAATGGCTTCCGCAAGGCAGCTGGCCAACAACATCAACGCAGTCTCAGCATATGTGCAGATCAACGAAAACGACAGATTCTTCTCGGTGCTTCCTTTGCATCATACCTATGAATCTTCCATAGGCTTCCTGCTGGCATTGGCTTACGGTTCGTCCATAGCCGTCTGCCAGGGACTCAGGTACATCTCAGATAACCTGAAGGAGACCAAGCCTTCCATCATCATCGCCGTTCCGCTTCTCATCGAGCATCTGTATGCCACCATCATGAAGACCGTCAAAAAGAGCAACAAAGAAAAGGCTGTTCTCTACATGATGCAGACAACAAATGCTCTTAAGAACATAGGAATCGACGTTAAGAAGAAGGTCTTCAAAGAGATCTACGACGGCGTAGGCGGTAAACTGAAATACATCGTTTCCGCCGCAGCCCCCATCGATCCCAAGGTAGGACAGTGGTTCACAGATCTGGGCGTCATCTTCCTTCAGGGATATGGTCTTACAGAGACTTGCCCGATATCCGCAGTAACCCCTGAGTACGACACAAGAGTGGGTTCGGCAGGAAAGACCATCCATAACGGTATCATCCGCGTTGACAATCCGGACGAGAAGGGTGAGGGCGAGCTGGTAATATCCACAGATACCCTCATGATGGGATATTACGAGGATGAAGAAGCCACCAGGGACGTGATCGAAGTGGACGCCAACGGCAGACGCTGGTTCCACTCAGGAGACATCGGCAGAGTGGATGAGGACGGATTCGTATACGTCACCGGACGTATCAAGAACGTCATAGTCACCCAGAACGGCAAAAACATCTATCCAGAAGAACTGGAGCTCCTGCTGGGAGACGTTGAGGAGATAGAAGAGTCCATGGTCTACGGCAAAGAAGTTCCCGACGAAAAGGAACTCATCGTCACCGCCAGAGTCATCCCTGACTATAATAAGATCGAGGAACTTTATGGTGACGTATCTCTTGCAGAGATCTACAGGCTGATCATGCACCAGATCCGGGAGATCAACAAAAAGACCACCAACTACAAGGCCATCAAGGCCCTTGAGATCAAGGACGGACCCTTCATCAAGACCACTACCCAGAAGATCAAAAGATTTGCTGAGATCGCAGACGGAAAGATCCTTGAGATCGAAGAAGAGTAAAACAGTATAATAAACCATTGCAGCCCCTGTATTTCAGGGGTTGTTTTTTATTTGTATACTTCATTATTGTTCTTGAACATTTTTTTGCGGTTTGGTATAATATTTGCTAGCGGTGGTAAGATTATGCGGGAATTTACCACCCGGGATGTTTTTTATGAAATTAGGATATGATCTTACAATTGAACAGACTCAGAAGCTCACTATGACCCCTGAGCTTATTCAGGCTATCCAGATACTGCAGTATAACTCCCAGGAACTGGAGGAATTCGTCTCCAAAGAAATGATGGAGAACCCCATCCTGGAGATGGATAATACTGTAGGCCACGACTCCAGAAACGACGAGAGGGAGCCTGAATTCAGCAAGTCAGAAGAACTGATGTATAGGGAAGCTGAGAAGGATGACATCGATCTCAGGGAGAAGGTCGTGGAGGCTGAATACGACGACATAAGCTATCGCCAGTGGGAACACAGAGTTACCAACGACGAGGTGGTATCTTTTGATCAGTACACCTCCAGGGAAGATACTTTGCAGGATTACCTGCTTCTTCAGCTGACTTTTTCAGACCTTAAGGACTGTGAAAGAAAGATAGGCCGCTATCTGGTGGAATCCATCGATGAAAACGGCTATCTTACTGCTGACCTTGAGAAGACAGCATCTTTGTTCGGAGTGAAGCTCTGCGCCGTGGAGAGGATCCTTCAGGTTATCCAGGGCTTCGAGCCTGTTGGCGTTGGAGCCAGGGACCTTGCGGAGTGTCTCATCATCCAGCTCAAGGCGAAGGGCTTTAAAGAAGAAACCCTTCTTTACATAGTGAAGAACCATCTTTCCGATCTTGGAGAGAACCGCCTGCAGCACATTGCCAAGTGTACAGGACTCACAGTTATCCAGGTGCAGATGGTGGCTGATCTCATCAGGACACTGGATCCCAAGCCCGGCAGAGCATATTCCTCCGGGGAGCAGGTGAGATACGTGGTTCCCGACATCATCGTTGAGAAAGAAGGCAATGATTTTGTCATCGTTACAAATGACAGCACCATTCCGCATCTAATGGTAAGCTCTTTCTACGTGAACCTTGCCAAGACCCATAAGGAAGACGTGGAAGTGCAGAAATATCTTTCCGATAAATATAATTCCGCGCTCTGGCTCATCAAGTCCATCGAGCAGAGAAAGAGGACCATATATAACGTGGCCAACGCCGTCATGTCACATCAGACTGAGTTCCTTGAGAAGGGCGACAAGTACCTGAAGCCCATGACTCTGAAACAGATCGCAGACGTTGTTGGAGTCCATGAGTCCACCGTCAGCCGCAGTATCAACGGCAAGTACATCCAGACCCCGAGAGGAGTCTATGAGATCAAGTACTTCTTCTCATCCGGCGTAGGCGGAGGAACGGGAGACGGACTGTCATCCAATTCCATCAAGACCTTCATCAAAGAGATCATCGACAAAGAAGATCCGAAGAAGCCTTGTTCCGACCAGGATATGGTGGAGATCCTTTCAGAGAAAGGTATCGAGATCTCCAGAAGGACCGTGGCCAAATACAGAGAAAGCATGAATATTTTATCGTCATCCAAGAGAAGACGGTACTAATATATAGCAGGGAAGACCTGCCGAAACCATCATTTCCGGAAACATACCGGACCATTTCAGGAGGAAAATATCAATGAAAAAAACTGTTAAAGACGTAGAGTGGAGAGGTAAGAGAGCTTTAGTCAGATGCGATTTTAACGTTCCTCTTAAAGAAGGCAAGATCTCCGATGATACCAGGATCAGAGCAGCAATGCCCACCGTCAACTATCTGGTTGAGCAGGGCGCTAAGGTAGTGCTGATGTCCCATCTGGGAAGACCTGAAGGAGAGCCTAAGCCCGAATACAGCCTTAAGCCGGTTGCTGACAGACTTGCTGAACTTCTCGGCGCGCCCGTGAAATTCATTCCGAGCCCCACAGTAGTGGACGACGAGGTAAGAGCCGCAGCAGCAGAACTCAAAGAAGGAGAAGTGATGCTTCTGGAGAACCTTCGCTACAGGAAGGAAGAAACCAAAAACGGAGCAGATTATGCTAAAGAGCTGGCTTCTCTCGGAGATGTTTTTGTAAATGATGCTTTCGGAACAGCTCACAGAGCACACGCTTCCACAGCAGGCTGTGCAGACTACATTCCCTGCGTATCCGGTTTCCTGATCGAAAAGGAAGTCAAGTTCCTGGGACAGGCAGTAGAAGATCCTGAGAGACCCTTCGTGGCCATCATGGGAGGCTCCAAGGTAGGAGACAAGATCAAAGTCATCGAAAACCTTCTCAAGAAGGTGGACGTACTCATGATCGGAGGAGGCATGGCATATACCTTCTTCAAATCACAGGGCTACGAGATCGGCAAGTCCATCCTGGACGAACCCAACATCGACCTCGCTGCTGAGCTCCTTCAGAAGGCAGAGGAAATGGGCGTTAAGCTCATGCTCCCCGTAGACACAGTCTGCGCCAAGGAATTCAATAACGACGCTGAGAGCGCCACATACTTCGTGGACGAGATCCCCGAAGACATGATGGGCCTTGACATCGGACCAGAAACAGTTAAAGCATACAAAGCCGTACTCGAGACCGCCAAGACCGTCGTTTGGAACGGACCTATGGGAGTCTTCGAGATGCCCAAGTTTGCAGAAGGAACCAAAGCCATCGCAGAGATCCTTGCAGGCATCGATGCAGTTACCGTTATCGGCGGCGGCGATTCTGCAGCAGCAGTAGAGCAGTTCGGTTTTGCAGACAAGATGACACATATCAGCACCGGAGGCGGCGCTTCCCTCGAATTCCTCGAGGGCAAAGTCCTTCCGGGAATCGCAGTGATAGAAGACAAATAAGGACATACAGCCCGCCCCGCGCTCCGCGCGGCGGGGCGGAGCCCCGGGCGGCCGCCGGCCGCCGGGCGGGCATCACAACACTAATTAAGGAGGACACAATAATGATCACAGTTGCAATCAATGGATTCGGAAGAATAGGAAGACTTGCATTCAGACAGGTATTTGATGATCCTGATATTGAAGTTGCAGCTATCAATGACCTGACGGAACCCGCCATGCTGGCACACCTTCTGAAGTATGACTCAGTACAGGGCGGATACAAGGGACATAAAGTAGAGTGGGACGACAAATCCATCACAGTTGACGGAGTCACCATCCCGGTATACAAAGAAGCCGACGCCCACAACTGCCCCTGGAAGGATCTGGACATAGACGTAGTGCTGGAGTGCACAGGATTCTATACCTCCAAAGCAAAATCACAGGCTCACATCGACGCCGGCGCTAAGAAGGTACTGATTTCTGCACCCGCAGGAAACGATCTTAAGACCATCGTTTACGGCGTTAACCACGAGACCCTGACCAAGGACGACAACATCGTATCCGGCGCATCCTGCACCACCAACTGCCTGGCACCCATGGCAAAGGCACTGAACAACTACAGAGAACTCCGTACAGGATTCATGACCACCATCCACGCATACACCGGCGATCAGATGATCCTCGACGGACCTCACAGAAAAGGCGATCTGAGACGTGCCAGAGCAGGCGCCATCAACATCGTACCCAACTCCACAGGAGCAGCCAAAGCCATCGGTCTTGTAATCCCCGAACTGGACGGCAAGCTCATCGGATCCGCACAGCGCGTACCCGTACCTTCAGGTTCCATCACCATCCTTGACGCGACCCTTAAGGATATGACAGACACCGTAACCGTAGAAGGCATCAACGCAGCCATGAAGGCCGTAGCTGACGAATCCTTCGGATACACCGAAGAAGAACTGGTATCCTCCGACATCATCGGAATGACATACGGTTCACTCTTCGACGCCACCCAGACACTGGCACAGCAGTGCGGCACCCACATCTTCGAGGTAAGGGTAGTGGCATGGTATGACAACGAAATGAGCTACACATGCCAGCTCATCAGAACACTTAAATACCTTAAGCAGTTCTGCGACTGATTATAAAAACCACCGCGCCGGCAGAGCCGGCGCGTACTTTTAATTCGGACAGTTTGCTCCGCGGCCTATATAAACTGCGCCCGGACATGCTCAGCACAATTTTACGTGACAAAATCCCGTATCAAACGTTTTGTCACGTAATTGAATATGGCAAATAATTCACATACGTGACAAATACTAATAATTGTAATTTGTCACGTAAATCCGAGTCTTGTTTCGTCGGTTTTAGCACCGATTTACGAATTCCAGCAGCAGAAAAGGCACGTTCCACATATAAATTGCCCGAAATAAATGGATTTTTAAAAAAATATTACGTGACAATTTTAAATAATTGTAAATTGTCACGTAAAAAATAAATGCAACACTCTAAATTACGTGATAATTCACCAAAACCGGCATTTGTCACGTAATGCCACATTAGGTAAAGATAAACCGCTTACCACCAATAACAAAGGAGAAAAAATGCGTATTCCACTTATAGCAGGAAACTGGAAAATGTTCAAAACACCTCAGGAAGCCGAAGCTTTCTGTGAACGTTTCAGAAAACTATACAAAGACACCGACGTTCAGGCGCTGATCTGCGCTCCCGCCATCGACATCCCCGCAGTAGTCGAGGGATTCGAGGGAAGCGACGTTAAAGTTGGCGCACAGAACGTATACTTCGAAAAAGAGGGAGCCTATACCGGAGAAGTTTCAGTAGAAATGCTTAAGGCAGCAGGCTGCAGCTTCTGCATCGTAGGTCACAGCGAGAGAAGACAGTACTTCGGCGAGACCGACGAAACCGTCAACAAAAAAGCCAAGGCCCTCATCGCCGGCGGCATCAGACCCATAATCTGCGTAGGAGAGTCTGAAGATATCAGGATCGCAGGCACCCAGAACGAACATGTAAAAGCCCAGCTCATCGGAGCTTTTGAGGGCATCCCTGCAAGCGATGCTGTTAAATGCGTCATAGCATATGAGCCCATCTGGGCCATCGGAACAGGCAGAGTTGCCACTCCGGAACAGGCAGGAGACATGTGCAGCTTCATCAGAGAGACCCTCATAGAACTCTATGACGAAGACACTGCAGACGAGATCATCATCCAGTACGGCGGATCCGTCAAGCCCGAGAACATTTCAGAAATCATGGATCAGCCCGAGATCGACGGAGCGCTGGTAGGCGGTGCCTCCCTTGATCCCGACAAGTTCATGGCCATCATCGATTTCTAAAAACCATTCAGGAGACAGTATGTCAACTATCAATCCTTTGCCGGGCGGAAAGTACGAGATCATTTACGATGACGGATGCCGCTACACCGGCGAGATGATGAACAACAGAATAACAGGCCAGGGCAGGATGGAATACGCCGACGGACGCATATATGAAGGCACCTTCAGCGACGGCAGATGGGACGGATACGGAAACGCCTATTTCCCGTCGAACAAAAGCCGCTACGAGGGTATCTGGTCGAACAACCTGAGAGAGGGCAAAGGCCAGACCACCTACTATAACGAGGACGGCTCTGTTTTTGCATTTCATTCCGGCGACTACCATAACGACATCATCGACGGCCACCTGAGATCCGAGTTCAGCGACGGCACCGTGGTGGAGGGATACAGCTTCAAAGGCTTTGTTCCAACCAAGGACATCGTCATAAGCTATGGCAGCAAATACTACGACGAGAAGCTCAGATTCTGCCAGTACAAAGGCTCCGTCACCTACGAAAACAACTGGTACGTCAAAAACGGCAAGGGCAGGCTCACCGACAGCGAAGGCGTGGTCTACGAAGGTCAGTTCCTGAACGACAAACGCCACGGCCACTTCAGTATCACTTACCGCGGCGGCCTCGTGGAAGAAGCCGACTTCAT
>CACYYH010000048.1 GCA_902778565.1 uncultured Eubacteriales bacterium | reverse complement strand
TGGATTTCGACTTAAACGATGCCGGACAGACCTATGAATACACCATCACTGAGGTAAACGACGGACAGGCTAACATCAAGTACGATGAACACGCAGAGACGCTTACGGTCACCATCAAAGATAATGGTGACGGAACCCTTCAGATCTCCGATGAATACAGCGGTAAGGCTACGTTCACCAACAAGTATGAGGAACCTCCCGCACCTCCTACCGGAGACACAACAGTAGTCGTACCTTACATCGTGATCGGCGTTGCAGCTCTCATCCTTCTGCTGATGCTTCTCTTCAGAACCAGAAAGAACAGAGCATAAATGCTGAAAAGGCGTAAGCCTGAATCAAACAAACCCGCAGGGGCCGGATTAATTCCGGCCCCTGTTTTCTTTTTGCTTTATCATGTTTTGCATATATAGTATAATAATATAGTAGAAAAGCTTATACATCCAAGGAGGCAGACATGGACCTTAAGAAGAGACTTGAACAGAGATTTTTGAAATATTCCGCGATCCCCAGCCAGAGCGATCCGTCAAATGAGACCATTCCTTCGTCCATAGGGCAGTGGGAGATGGCCAGGACCCTGGCAGATGACCTTAAAGAACTGGACGTGCAGGACATAGAGATAGGCGAAACCGGCGTGGTCTACGGCAGGCTGCCGGCAAGACTGTCTCCGGGACACAAGCCGGTGCCTGTAGTTGGCTGGTGCTGTCATATGGATACGGTTGACGTTCATCTTTCGCCTGAAGTACACGCTCAGATCATCCGAAGCTATCCCGGCGGTGACATCCTTCAGAACGAGGAGAAGCAGATATATATCCGCGAGGAAGATCATCCGGAACTCCGGGACTATATCGGCCAGGACATCATAGTGAGCGACGGAACATCGGTGCTGGGCGCTGATAACAAGGCCGCAGTCTCCAATGTCATGGTGGCTCTGGAGATCTTAAAGGAGGATCCTGAGATCGAGCATGGCGAGATCTTCATAGCTTTCGTACCGGACGAGGAAACAGGCCTCAGAGGGTCCAAAACAATGGATTTCAGCAAGTTTCCTGTGGATTTCGCATATACTATCGATTGCTGCGAGGAGGGCGAGGTGGTGTACCAGACCTTCAATGCAGGTGAGGCTGTTCTGACCATCAGAGGCGTTCCCGCGCACCCCATGTCATCCAAGAACAACCTGGTGAATCCCTGTATGGTGGCAGTGGATTACATCAATCTCTTTGACAGGGCAGAGATGCCTGAGCACACCGAAGACACCGAGGGATATCTCTGGGTCACTGACATATTCTCCGACAGCCTTGATGCAAAAGTCATGATAGATATCAGGGATCACGACCTGAAGAAGTACAATGCAAAAAAAGAGTTCCTGAAGAAGGCCATGGAGATCACTCAGCTGAAACATCCCAAGGCTCAGTTAAGCCTGGAGATGAAGGATATCTACGGCAATATCTACGATGCTCTGAACGATGACAACAAGGTCTGCATAGATTATCTTTACAAAGCTCTGGAGGAACTTGGCATCAAGCCGAAGACCAAAGCCATGCGCGGCGGCACCGACGGATCCTTTATTTCCACCAAAGGCATCCCTACGCCCAACTATTTCACAGGCGCTCTGAACTTCCATTCATCTGCGGAATTTCTGCCCATGAATGCCTTCGAAAATTCATGCCTTGTGACCCTGAAGCTCATGGAACTCATAGCCAAAAACTGACCTTTCGAGGCTTCACAAAACATTCACGAAAAAAATTAAAAAATTGTATTTTTCCGCAAGTTTTGAGGTAGATTTACACAGTATCTTGTGATATAATCCTTATGTAAAAGTATGACAAAAGGGGGTGACCGGTGGAGAGGAGCCGGTCGGAGGTATTGATGAAGATTTGCTCGAAGTGCGGAAACATTCTTAAGGATGAAGACGTTTTCTGCTCCCGTTGCGGTGCGAAAACGTCCATTTTTGGTGTGACAAAAAAGCCCGCTGACAAGACTTCCGCTGCTGATAAGAAGGCATCGCTTGGCTATGGTAAGCTGAGAGCAGATACTTTGCCCGGGGACAGATATACGGCTGCTGTGGAGCAGAACACGGTAGCTGTAACGGAGTATCTCAAGAGAGCTTCGGATCTGGAATGGCAGAAGTATGAGATAGAGGAGATAGGCAGACAGCTGGATGCTAAGCTGGCTGATGCTAATGAGCAGGTACGCCGCGAGGAAGAGGCCATCGAAAGCTATGAGAAGAAGGCAGAGCGCACCAGGACTCAGCTGAAGGACTATAAGAAACTGGAGTATCGCAGGAAGGTCTTCAATTTCAAGTTCAACTTTGATCTTAAGATCTTTGGCATTGGTGTACTGGCGCTTCTGGTGATCTATTTCATCGGAAAGGCAGCAGGCGCATTCAAGGGCCTTAACGTAGGCTTAGGCATTGCTTTGCTGATCCTGATACCTGCGCTGGCGGTCTTTGCAGTCCAGGCTGTGAAGTATTTCAAGGGCAAGGCGGAGCACGAAAAGAAGGAAGACGAGGCCACTCAGAAATACTCCGAAGAGCAGGACCAGCTGGAGAAAGACACTATCGAATCGCTTAATAACGATATTAAGGATTTTGAGAATATAATCAAGAATCACAAGAACGAGAAGGCCAGACTCGAGGCTATTACCATCAAGGAATACGAGCGTGAGATCGCAGAGAATGCAGAATCTCTCGAAAAGATCGACCGCGCCCTTGAGGTTTACTACGAGCCCCAGGCATTGTATCCGAAGTACAGAAGCCTCATTCCTGTGGCCACCATGTACGGTTACTTCGATTCCGGAAGGTGCATCGACCTCACCGGACACAGCGGCGCATACGGCTACTACGAAAAGGAACTCCGGTACAAAAATATCACCGAGGACCTGGATGAGATCCTTCAGAAGACTGAAGAGGCCGCAGGCGATCAGGCGCTGATCCAGAAGAAGGTGGCTGAGATAAAGGACAAGGCTTCCAAGCTGATATCCACAGTGGATGAAGCCATTCAGAAGAACCTGGATGCCAACCCTGACGTTTCCAAGATATCCTCTCGTCTCAAACACAGCAGAGAACTTCAGGAATACCGAGATGCTGCAGGATCGCTGAGACACGATTACGTTGAATATTCACAGAGCCTTAAGGTCACAGCGAGACGCTGGTTCTGATGAAACCATAATTAACAAATGCAGGCTGATTTTAACCTTTGAAACGGTTGAAATCGGCCTTTTTTTGTGGTATCATCAATATTTAGAAATCTATTAACAAAGGAGTCTCAACATGGAAACAACAACAGTAAGAGAATTATTCAGGAACACTGAAGTCTACGGCGGCAAAGAAGTGCTTGTGAAGGGATGGATCAGAAATAACCGTAATTCCAACAAGTTCGGCTTTATCGACCTCAATGACGGTTCCTTCTTCAAGTCTGTACAGGTAGTTTACGAAGAGGACTCCCTTGATAATTATGACGAGATAGCTAAATCATACGTAGGAGCTGCTCTCGGCGTCAGGGGTCTTCTGGTCCTCACACCGAATGCCAAGCAGCCCTTTGAGATCAAGGCATCCGAAGTCTGGGTAGAAGGAACTTCCACACCGGATTATCCTCTCCAGCCTAAGCGCCACTCCATGGAGTTCTTAAGAGAGATCGCTTACTTAAGACCCAGGACAAACACCTTCAGCGCTGTATTCAGAGTCAGATCTCTAGTAGCTTATGCTATCCATAAATTCTTCCAGGAGAACAACTTCGTATACGTTCACACTCCCATCATCACAGGTTCCGATGCAGAAGGCGCCGGCGAGATGTTCAGAGTAACCACTCTGGATCTGGACAACATTCCCAGAACTGAGGACGGCAAGATCGATTTCAGCGAAGATTTCTTCGGCAAGTCCACCAACCTTACGGTTTCCGGACAGCTGGAAGGCGAGATCTTTGCCCTGGCTTTCAGAAACATCTACACCTTCGGACCTACCTTCAGAGCTGAAAACTCATATACAGCCCGTCATGCATCCGAGTTCTGGATGATCGAGCCTGAAATGGCTTTCTGCGACCTGAAGGGCGACATGAAAGTCATGGAAGACATGGTCAAGTACATCATTTCATACGTGCTTGAGAACGCTCCTGAGGAGATGGCTTTCTTCAATCAGTTCGTGGACAAGGGACTGCTTGAGAGACTGAACCACATCCTGGAATCAGACTTCGGTCACGTAACATATACTGAAGCTGTTGACCTTCTGAAGAAGTCCGGCAAAGAATTCCAGTACCCGGTAGAGTGGGGTATCGACCTTCAGACAGAGCACGAGAGATATCTCACAGAAGAGATCTTCAAGAAGCCTATCTTCGTAACCGATTATCCGAAGGATATCAAGGCCTTCTACATGAGGGTCAATGATGATAACAAGACCGTTGCAGCATGTGACTGTCTGGTACCCGGAGTCGGCGAGATCATCGGCGGTTCCCAGAGAGAAGAAAGACTGGAAGTCCTGGAAGGCAGAATGGAAGAACTGGGTCTCAACAAAGAAGATTACTGGTGGTACCTGAACCTCAGAAAGTTCGGAGGAGTCACACACTCAGGCTTCGGTCTGGGCTTCGAGAGAATGATCATGTACCTCACAGGTATCCAGAACATCAGAGACGTGCAGCCGTTCCCGAGAACACCTAAGAACGCAGAATTCTAAGAACAAAAACATATTGAATCAGACGGAGCCTCAGGGCTCCGTTTTTTGTATTAAAAACCTGTTGATAATTGATGCCTTGTTTGATATAATTTATTTTAGGTATGTGTCGGAAGACACTATTAAATTCGTAAATCTTATTAGGAGGATCAAATATAATGAAAGGCTACACAGCAGAAACTATCAGAAACGTTGCTTTGCTCGGCCACGGCGGAAGCGGCAAGACCACATTCCTCGAAGCAGCTCTCTTAGCAACAGGCGTTATTTCCAGACTTGGTAAAGTTGAGGATGGATCAACGGTATCTGACTATGACAAGACAGAGATCGAAAAAGGATATTCCATCAACACCACAATCGTTCCTGTTGAGTTCAACAAGGTTAAGATCAACTTCCTTGACACTCCGGGATTCTTCGATTTCGCAGGTGAAGTTCAGGGCGCATTGAGAGCAGCAGAAGCAGCGGCTATCTTAGTTGATGCTTCCTCCGGCGTACAGGTCGGTACTGAGAAGGCATGGGATGCCTGCACAGAAGCAGGAACACCTAAGTTCTTCATCATCAACAAGACCGACAAGGAGCACGTTGATGTAGATCAGACCATCGCAGACCTTCAGGCTAAGTTCGGTTCTTCCGTAGTAACCCTCGATGACAGAGATGCTGTTTCCGAAGCTATCGCTGAGGTTGACGAGGAACTCATGGACATCTACTTTGAGAATATGGAATTCACCGATGAAGAGTTCAACCGCGGACTTTCCAAGGGTATCGCTCAGGGAGATATCTGCCCCGTATTCCAGTGCTCAGCAATCAAGGGCGAAGGAATCAAGGAAGTTCTTCAGAACATCATCGACATCGTTCCCAAGGCAGACGTTGACGCTAACGGCAAACCCGCAGCTTTCATCTTCAAGACCCTTGCAGACCCGTTCCTCGGCAAGATCTCCCTTGCTAAGGTTATTTCCGGCAAGCTCACTCCCGGTATGGGCCTTTACAATCACAGAGCAGAGAAGGACGAGAAGCTCGGTTCCATGTTCTTCTTAAGAGGAAAGACACAGGGCGAGTGCCCTCAGGCAGTTGCAGGCGATATCGTTGCTTTTGCTAAGCTTCAGTACACCAAGACAGGCGACGTGCTTTCCGACAAGAATAATGAAATTGAAGTAGAACCCATCAACTTCCCTCAGCCTACACTTTATCAGGCAATCGAAGCTGCAGACAAGGGCGCTGACGACAAGCTCTCCTCAGGTTTCGCAAGACTTACAGAGGAAGATCCTTCCCTCGTACTCACCAGAAACGTTGAGACCAGACAGACACTGGTAGGCGGCCAGGGCGAGACCCAGATCAACATCGCACTTTCCAAGCTTAAGGATAAATACGGCGTAGCTGTAAACGTAGTTCCTCAGAAGATCGCATACCGCGAGACCATCAAGGGACAGTCCGACGTACAGGGCAAGCACAAGAAGCAGACCGGCGGTTCCGGACAGTACGGCGACGTTCATATCAGATTCTCACCTTCCGAAGAAGAGTTCGAATTCTCCGAAGAGTTATTCGGCGGCTCCGTTCCCAAGCAGTATGTACCTGCCGTTGAAAAGGGACTCCGCGAATGCATGGAGAGAGGTCCTCTCGCAGGCTGCAAGGTTCAGAACGTAAAGGCAGTTCTGTACGATGGTTCATACCACCCTGTAGACTCCAACGAAAACGCTTTCAAGACAGCAGCATCCCTTGCTTTCAAGAAAGGTATCGTTGAGGCTAAGCCTTGTCTGCTCGAACCCATCATGAAGCTCGAGATCACCGTTCCCGCTGACTACGTAGGCGCTGTAATGGGCGACCTTCCTACAAGACGCGGCAGCGTAATGGGTATGGATCCTCTTCCGGGCAACAAGCAGCTGCTCCACGCAGAAGCTCCTCAGGCTGAACTCTTTGACTATGCCATCGTGCTCAGATCAATGACTCAGGCAAGAGGTTCCTTCACAATGGAATTCGCAAGATACCAGGAAGTACCTGCCATGAACGCACAGAAGATCATCGACGCTCACAAGGCAGAAGAGGAAAACGCATAATATTTATGAGAGGTTGGGCCCGCAGTATGCGGGCCCTTTTTGTAAAGGTGCGCGGCGCGGTGCGGACAGTGCAGCACAACGCGCACCCAGAACAGTGAACGGCGCAGCAGATCGAATGATTTTGCGGCGCACCCAGAACAGGAGGAATAAAATGAGCAAAGTAATCGCAACCCCTAAGGCTCCCGCAGCAGTAGGACCTTATTCACAGGCAATTCAAGTTAGCGAAGTGACTGACATCATCTTCACATCAGGACAGCTGGGACTCGTCCCCGAAACCGGAGACTTCCCTGAAGGCGGCGTAGAAGCCCAGGCCCGCCAGTCCCTCGAAAACATCAAAGCCATCCTTGAAGAGGCGGGCCTCACCATGTCAAACGTGGTGAAGACCACCGTGCTGCTGGCGGACATCGCAGACTTCGCAAAAGTAAACGCCATCTACGCGGAATTCTTTGCAGACGGCGCGCTGCCGGCACGCTCAGCCTTCCAGGTGGCAGCCCTTCCTAAAGGCGGCCTGGTAGAGATCGAGGCGATCTGCGCGAGGTAAGGGCTTGGTTTGTTTGCAAATCAGCTAAAATTGAAGGAATACGATTTTTTAGCTGTAAATTTTGCTAATAATTATGTTGCACTATTATGGTTTCAGGCTAAGATTTCAATGATTTGCAATTTTAGCCTGAAATATTTGACAAATTAAAATTAGAGTAGTTGAAAAAAGAGAAATATTCAGGCTAAGACATGGAAATCTAGGAGTTTTAGCTGTAAATGGTTATCGTATAAGGGGAAAGATGCCAGATATTTACAGCTAAAATATGATTTAATACAGTTTTTAGCTGAACAATAGAAAAGGGGTTTTGGAATGAGTGAACAATTTTGCAATCAACTGAAAAGAAGAAAAGAATATCTCGAAAATCTTATAAAAGCAAAAGAAAAAAGCCTTGAAAGTGCACCGGCAGGAAGACTGAGAACCAGTTCTGCCCATGGAAGCACGTCTTTTTATTGTTTGAAAGGCCCAAAAGATACTTCGGGTAAATATCTACCAAAAAAAGACATGCAATTTATCCGAGCTCTGGCTCAGAAAGACTATGATCGAAAGATTCTGAAATCAGGCAAGGCAGAACTAGAAACAATTGACATATTGATCAACTTACAGGATAAATCTGTTGAAGATGTATATGAATCTCTGTCACTGACCAGACAAACTTTGATAAATCCCATTAAACTTCCTGATAGCGAATACATTGCAAGGTGGCTGGAGAGCAAAAAATGTGAGCCCATGGGCTTCGGCGAAGCCGATCCGGTCATTCTGACAGCAGAAGGATACCGGGTGCGATCCAAGTCTGAGCAGCTTTGGGCGGATCTGATGGAGGAAGCGGGGGTACCACACGTGTTCGAGCCGCAGATATACCTGGAGGGGCATGGCTGGATCAGGCCGGACTTTGCGGGGCTGAATGTCAGGAAGCGCAAGGAGATAGTCATCGAGCATTTCGGCATGATGGACGATCCTGCTTATGCGGAAAAGAACGTAGATAAGCTGCACGATTATGAAAGGAATGGTTTTGTTCTGGGGGATGATCTGCTGATTACAATGGAAACAAAGAAGTTTGTTCCGGAGCGGAAATCCATAGAGGAATTGATAAAAAGGCATTTCTTATGACAATTTTGACAAATTGCTTTGCTGCCGCGGAATCCGCGGCAATTTTTGTCTTGAAAAAAGTCTTAATAAAGTATACAATATCATTTGCGACTGTTTGATTTTTCGCAGTTGTGGTATAGCAATTATGTAGGCAGTAAGGGCAGCGTGAAAGGCGCGCGATAGGGCCCGCTGCCAAAAGGAGTAAATATGCTTGAACTTAAAGACATCGTTTTCGACGTGACTGAGGATGATGGATCCACGAAGAGGATCATCGACGGGGTCAGTCTGAAACTTGATGAAAACAAATTTTATGTGGTGACCGGACCCAACGGCGGCGGCAAGTCCACCCTGGCAAGGATCATCATGGGAATAGAGAAGCCCACTTCCGGCCAGATCCTTCTGGACGGCGTGGACATCACAGACAAGTCCATCACCGAGAGGGCTAAGATGGGCATCAGCTTTGCGCTTCAGCAGCCGGTAAGGTTCAAGGGCATCAAGGTGCATGACCTTATCAACATCGCTTCCGGAAAAGATCTGGGAACCGGTGAGGCCTGCGAGTATCTCAGCGCTGTAGGTCTCTGCGCCAGAGATTACATCGAGAGAGAAGTGAACTCTTCTCTTTCCGGCGGAGAGCTGAAGAGGATCGAGATCGCTACAGTCCTTGCCCGCGGCACCAAGCTCTCAGTCTTCGACGAGCCTGAGGCCGGTATCGACCTCTGGAGCTTCCAGAACCTGATCCACATCTTTGAGACCATGCGTGAGGAGATCAAGGGAACCATTCTCATCATCTCTCACCAGGAGAGGATCCTGAACATCGCTGATGAGATCATCATGATCGCTGACGGCAAGATCACCAAGATCGGCAAGAAAGAGGACATGATGCTTGACATCATCGGCGCTACCCTCGAGGGCGGCATCTGCGGCAGAATGAACGTTGAAGAAGGAGGTGCAAGGTAATGGCAGAGCTTTCACAGGCCCAGAAGGACCTTCTTGAGACCATAGCAGGACTTACCTGCATGCCCGGCGGAGCATTCAATATCCGCGCCAACGGCGGCCTTGCCGAAAGACAGGTGACCGAGCACATCAACATCACTTCAAAGACCGACAAGCCCGGTATCGATATCCATATCGCTCCTGAGACAAAGGGCGAGACCTGCTACATCCCCGTAGTAATGGACGAATCCGGAATGACCGACGTTGTATACAATGACTTCTATATCGGAGACGGTGCGGACGTGACCATCGTGGCAGGCTGCGGCATCCACAACTGCGGCGGTGAGGACTCACAGCACGACGGTATCCACAGATTCTTTGTCGGAAAGGGTGCTCACGTGAAGTACGTTGAGAACCACTACGGTTCCGGCGACGGTATGGGCAAGCGCATCCTGAACCCCGTGACCGAGGTATATCAGGACGAGGATTCATCTGTAGAGATGGAGATGGTCCAGATCAAGGGCGTTGACTCCACCATCAGGACCACCAAGTCCGAGCTGGCCAAGGGCGCCAAGCTGGTGGTGAGAGAGCGTCTCATGACCCACGGCGAGCAGCATGCTGAGTCCGTATATCTTACAGAACTCAACGGAGACGGATCCTCCGCAGACGTAGTCTCCAGATCCGTTGCCCGCGACAATTCATATCAGAAGTACACCTCCAGGATCGTGGGAAAGGCAGAGTGCAGCGGACACACTGAGTGCGATGCCATCCTGATGGACAACGCCAGAGTGCTGGCAGTTCCTGAGCTGGACGCAGCTTGTCTGGACGCTCAGCTGGTGCACGAGGCTGCCATCGGTAAGATCGCAGGAGATCAGCTGATCAAGCTCATGACTTTGGGACTTACTCCCGAAGAGGCTGAAGAGCAGATCATCAACGGCTTCCTGGCTTAAACAAAACAAAAATCCCGCAGGTCAAGCACCTGCGGGTCTTTTGTTTTTTGCGGATATGCGATATAATCAAACTGATCAGAAAAGGAGGCCGACATGAGTTTTGACGTAAATAAACTGAACATATTATATGAGACACCTTTGGAATACATGCCATCCATCAGCAAAGAACTGGGTATCGAGTTCTACCTGAAGCGCGACGACCTGACGCCCCTTGGCGCCGGCGGAAACAAACTTAGGAAGCTGGAATATCTGGTGCAGGACGCCATCGATCAGGGCGCTACCATGCTGATAACCGTCGGCGGCGGACAGACCAATCACGGCCGTCAGACAGCAGCCATGGCAGCAAAATACGGCATGAAGTGCGCCATCCTGGCGGTTGACGAATATCCCGGCGAACTTACCGCCAACATGCTTCTGGACAGGCTCTTCGGCTGCGAGCTCTATCTGAAGAAACCCGACGGACGTCCGGGCTCAGTCCAGATGAACGAGCTGATCGCCGACGTCACCGCGAAGTATGAAGCCGAAGGTGAAAAGGTATATTTTATCCCCATGGGAGGTTCCAACGTGCTGGGAGCTTTGGGATATTATGACTGTGCCGTTGAACTTGACCGCCAGGCAAAGGAGATGGGTCTGGAAGGCGCCAGAGTCATAGACACCGTAGGATCCACCGGTACATATACCGGCCTGTACTTAGGACTTAAGGACATCAAGTCTTCCCTGCATCTCACCGGAATCGCCATCATGCCCTTCAGTGAAAAGAGCCTGGCTCAGCTTGAAAACCATCTGAACGAGGTCAAGGACCACTTCGGCATGGACGTAGAGGTGGACAGAGCAGACTTCGACATAGAACTGGGCTACGTAAGAGGCGGATACAATCTTCCATCTGAAGAGGTGAGGAAGGCCGTAGGTTTAATGGCTTCAAAGGAGGGCATCCTCATGGATCCCTGCTACACCGGAAAGGCCTTCGCCGGCATCATCGACATGGTCCGCGAAGGAAAGATCAAGCAGGGCGAAAAGGTGATCTTCATCCACACCGGCGGCATGCCGGGGCTTTACACTCCCGCTCACAGAGTGGAGTTCGAAAAGGAACTCATGGACGGAGTGCATATACTGTAAAAGAACAACAAAAAAACGACCGCTTGATGCTGAACTAGTCAACAAAAAGTAGACAAACTAAAAAACTATACAAAGCCCATTTCGGTTCTAAACTGGACTGGGCTTTTGTATTTGAGAGCATATGCTG
>CACYYH010000047.1 GCA_902778565.1 uncultured Eubacteriales bacterium | reverse complement strand
CTGCCTTCTGTTTGGCTATGGCCACCTGCTGCTCTGGGGTATCCACACCATCAAGGTCTGGAAGAAGCAGGCCTCTCCGGTAACCTTTGCTTACGATGACGCCATAGCGTTTCACGTCCAGCTGATCCATGGAATAGATGTATTCCGCCTCACCCAGCACGTCCACGTTTATCTCAAGCCACTTAAGTTCATCCTCGGTGATGGGACTGAACCTGGGGTCTTCAGTGGATGCGCTGATGGCGTTATTTATAATCTCCTCAGCCACTGAATCCCTGACGCCTTCGATGGTACCGATGCAGCCTCTAAGCTTGCCGAACTTATGTATGGAAACGAAGGCTCCCGCCTGCGTATCAAGCATTTCCTCCGGAAGGCCCTCCGGTACGGAGATCTTTCTTCCGGTCCTGATGTAGGTTTCCAAAGACTGCCTTGCCAGGCTCACGTAGGGATCCTCCGAGGCCCTCATGGCTTCGGTCTTCTTTTTGAGTTCTGCCATATAGCTGTCCAGGAAATGCCTTTCTTCGTCAGCTTCTCCGGGATAGAAGGTTCCTATGCCGTAGCCCACGCCGGTCACGTCCTGATGTGAAAGCACTTTTGCTTCAACCTTTCTGCCGTCCATGGCTCCCGCCATTATGACAAAGGACCTGTGGCCGCACTCTGCAGCCTTGTCGCAGAAGGTCTCGTCGAAGTCCAGAAGTTCTCCGAAGGCAGCCCTTCCCATGACGTCCATTATCCTCTTATCGTACTCCGGTCCCTCCGGCGCGTAACCGTAAGGGCCGTAGTCCTGAAGCTTATGGGACAGGTCGCCGCTGGCAACTATCACCGTGCGTCTTCCGGTCTGTTCTATCGCTTTCGCTATCATCTGTCCGAACTTATAGTGGTCTGTGAGAGGCAGTCCCGAAAGCCCCGTCCTCACCAGCTTGAAGTCACGGTATTTCTTTTCTATGAACCAGAGTGGCACCATGGTGCCATGGTCCAGCTGGCGGTCACGTTCTCCCATGGTCCCTGCCGGGAAATCGCTTTCAGCCGCCAGGTCGCAGATGGCCTCCACCAGATCCGTATCGTAGGTTTCCCTGAAGCTTACCTCAGGAGCCCCGAAGCTGATAAATGATCCTTTTGCACTGTCCCTCGGGGAGATGTGAAAGTAGTCCGCATACATTATACTGTGGGGACTGGTTATGATTATGGTCTCCGGCTTAAGGGCGGCTATCTCCTCCGCCACCTTTTCATAAGCCTTTGTTGTTTCTTCTATTTCTGCCTCGCCGCCCCGGCCCACTGCGGGCACGATCAGCGGAGGATGAGGCACCATGAATCCTGCAAGTAAAGGCATATTTCCCTCCTTATTTACAAAAAAGCGCAAAGTTCCGGCGCAGACCTGTCATTCCACCAGCCTCATGGCAGCTACCATGAGACCTCTCTTACCCTTGTGACCTCTATGAGAAAAGAAGTTATCCTTCTCGCACTTGGTGCAGAGTTCCATGTCCATAAGGTTCTCTTCCTTCAGGCCCTTCTTCATTAGATCGTGTCTTATGATAGCCTTCAGATCTATGTGGTATTTGACGCCGCGCGTCTCTATAAACTGACTGTATTCCGGATCTGCTGCCATGAAGGCCTCCTCCACGTCCGCGTCTACTTCAAAGCAATCCTTGCAGAGCGCCGGTCCGGTTCCTGCTATGATATCCTTCGGATCGCATCCATATTCGCGGGTCATGATGTCCACCATCTCCCGACTGATACCTCCCAGGGTACCCTTCCAGCCTGAATGGGCCAGGCCTATGACCTTCTTTATGGGATCGTAAAAGAACACTGAATTGCAATCCGCGTGGGTGGTAACGATGGTGAGATCCTTCTCGTCCGTCACCAGACCGTCTACGTCAGTATAGCCCCAGGGCCTGGTAACTCCTCTTCCGGCGTCATCCTTCGTGACCTTCATGATGTTCACGGTATGAGTCTGATAGGTAAGCACCATCTTGTCCGCCGTGGTTCCCATGACTTCCGCCAGGATCTCAAAGTTCCTCAGTATATTCTCCTCCGAGTCGAATTCAGGCTCTCCGAAGTTCCAGGTGGACACGAAGCCGGAGCTTACGCCGCCGTGCCTGGTGGTAAAGGCGTGTCTCAGTTCCCTGAACTCATCCAGTCCGGGAAAAGTCAGGTACTGCCTGTCGCCATCAATATGAAGTTGATAATTTTCTGTCTTTTGTTTCATATCATTTTCCTCTTTTAATATTATACCATCATACGCAGCCCCGGTAAACCAAAAGCCCCGGGTGTCCGGGGCTTTTAATCATCATTCATTTATTCTTTTCTGTTTATTTAAGGACTTATCTTATTTGCTTGCCATTATTTCCTTTGCAAAGGCTGCCGCCTCATCCAGATCCTGCTGGTTAGGTCTTCCCTTGTGCATGAACTTGAAGCTTCCCTTGCAGTGGAATTCGCGCTGGTCGATGTTTACGCCCAGCTCGCCGCAGAGTTTGGACATTCTTCCGTAGGTCCCTTCAAGGAGAGCAGCGGAGCTGACGTTCACCAGGCATCCTATCTTATCCTTGTTGGCCTCAACGAAATCCTTTACTTCTTTATCTATGTTAGCGGCATATACCGAGTTTCCCAGGAAGAGCACTTCAGTCTCCTCTTCAAGAGGAACGTCCACTGACTTTGCCTCCACGCCGATGGCTTCAGCGATGGCGTCACAGATCTTTTTGGTATTTCCGGTTTTCGTATAATATCTTACTGCTGCTTTCATTTTACATTATCTCCTCATATTTCTTTTCCCAGGATCTTATAAAGTATCCTGTAAAGTTCCATAGCCTCCTGTGGCTCCAGGCTGATGCAGTCCGCTATCTTCTGAGGTACCGTGACAGCCTGATTCTTAAGGGCTTCTCCATCTTCCGTGATCTCAACTATGAGAACCCGTTCATCATCGGGTGACCTTCTGCGGCTTACGTAGCCCTTCTTCTCCAGCGCTTTCAGCACCGGTGTCAGCGTGCCGCTGTCCAGAAACAGCTTCTGTCCCATGTCTTTCACGCTGATGGCCTTCTGCTCCCACATCACCATCATGGCGATGTACTGGGTGTAGGTCAGGTCAAGCTCCTCCAAAAGAGGTCTGTAGTTCTTGATCACCTCGCGGGACGCCGCGTACAGCGGGAAGCAGAGCTGCACGTCCAGCTTCAGCGCATCCTCGGGCGAGAATGCGGAAGCGTCGGGCCCTGCCACTGCCGCCGGGCAAAATGGAGTTATATCTTTATTTGAGAAATTTGCTTTATTGTCTGATCTCATGTGGATCACTTCCTTAGAGTACCTCTTCAACTTTTGCCTTTACTTCGGCCATATCTGCTGTGGGTTCGAATCTTGCCACGATGTTTCCTTCGCGGTCTACCAGGAACTTGGTGAAGTTCCACTTGATATATGCCTTGTCGCCGTGCTCCTTATCGACAGCCTTGGCCACTTTGCTCATTGCCATTGCCTTAAGGCCTTTACCGAAACCTTCGAAAGGAAGAGCTGTAGCCAGTTCTGCGAAAAGAGGCTCTGCGTTCTCTCCGTTAACTTCCAGCTTGGAGAACTGAGGGAAAGTGATGCCGAATCTTCCGGTGCAGAAGTTGTGTACTTCTTCATCAGTACCGGGTGTCTGGTGTGCGAACTGGTCGCAGGGGAAATCCAGGATCTCGAGACCTTTGTCGTGATCTGCCTCATAAAGTGCCTGGAGATCTGTATACTGAGGTGTGAAACCGCAGCCTGTAGCTGTATTTACGATAAGGAGAACTTTTCCCTCGTAGTCTTTAAGTGAAACCATGCTGCCGTCCATTGCTTTAACGCTGTGTTCATAAATTGCCATTGTCTTACCTCCGTTGAATGTATTTTCTATATTCGAGATGTTTGATTTAACTAAATTCGATTGAGTACAATTTAATTATATACACCCAATTTCCTTTGTCAACAGTTTTTTGCAAAAAAATTGCACCGGGATAAACCCGGTGCTTTCTTTTCAGTTTTTTATTCAACGCTGACCAGCTTGACGATGACTTCTACCATCTTCTTCATCTGATCGATGGAAACGAATTCCATGATGCCGTGATAGTTCTGACCGCCGGTTGAAAGGTTCGGCGTAGGGATTCCCATGTATGTGAGTCCGGCTCCGTCTGTGCCTCCCCTGATGGGAGTTACGAAGGGTTCGACCCCCAGGCTCTTCATGGCATCAAGAGCCTTGTCTACCACGTCCATTCTGGATTCCAGAATGTCGCGCATATTGTAGTAAGTATCGCTCATGTCAAGTTCTACTGTGCCCTCTCCGTACTTGGCGTTCATGTATTCCACAACGCGGCGGACGAAGGCTTTGCGCTCTTCGAACTTTGTCCTGTCGTGATCGCGGACGATCATTCCGATCTTAGCAGAGGACTCATCACCTTCAAATCCCATGACGTGATAAAATCCTTCGTACCCTTCTGTGTGAGCAGGCGCTTCTGCAGGAGGGAACATGCCGATAAGCTCCGTACCGATGAGAACTGCGTTCTTCATCTTGTTCTTGGCTGAGCCCGGATGGATGTTGATGCCATTCACCCTGAACTTGACGCCGGCGCCGTTGAAGCACTCGTACTCGATGCCGCCCAGTCTGTCGCCGTCAAGAGTATATGCATATACAGGATCGAATTTTTTCAGATCTATATGTTCAGTGCCCCTTCCGGTCTCCTCTTCAGGGTTGAAGCAAAGCGCCAGCCTTCCGTGCTTCACTTCAGGGTGAGCCAGAAGATGTTCCACAGCAGTCACGATCTCTGCGATCCCCGCCTTATCGTCAGCCCCAAGAAGCGTTGTTCCGTCGGTAACTATGAGCTCATCGCCTACGAAATACTGAAGGTTCGGAAAATCCGCCTCTTTCATCACCACGTTCAGATTAAGCTGTATATCGCCGCCCTCGTACTTCAGGGTCCTGGGCTTGATATCAGCTCCGGAAACTGCTGACGACGTGTCCATGTGTGCCATAAGACCGATGGTCTCCGCCTCAACTCCGGGAGTGGCTTCAAGATGTGCGTACACATATCCAAACTCATCGCGGGCCGCATCCTCCAGCCCAATGCCTTTCAGTTCCTCCACGAGCCAGTCCGCCAGGTCGAAGACCTTAGGACTTGAAGGGAAACATTCAGCATCTTCATAGGATGTAGTCTCAAAACTAACGTATTTTAAAAACCTATCTACTAAATTCATATATATTCTCCAATACTACCTATTATAATCACCAAAGGAGGTTAAATATATCAGCTGCGATTTCCGCAGCGCCGGTACTTAGCGATCGGCAAGCCTTCGGCGCAGACGGAGCTTAGCACTGCTGCGCGAGGACTTAAGCGCGAGCGCTCGCAGATGATATTATTTAACCGACTCCTTTCCTCCAAAAAACAGGCCGCGGGACGGATCCCGCCGGCCTGAAATGTATTTTTGCTTAACCTACTCTTTCGAAATCTTCGGCAGGGTGTTTGCAAAGCGGGCAGATGAAGTCTGCGGGAAGCTCATCTCCCTCGTAGAAGTATCCGCAGATCTTGCATACCCATCCGTGGCGCTCTTCCTCGAGCTTAGCCTGCGGCTTGGGTTTGATGTGAGCAAAGTAGTATGCGTAGGTCACGGAAGGATCGTTGTTCAGCACAACAGCTTCGGTTACCTCTGCGATGAACAGAGTATGTGTGCCGTAGTCGTACATATCAACTACCTTACCTGACATGTATGCGTTGGTTCCTGTGGTGATGTATGCCAGTCCGTTTGCAGAGTGAGCATAGCTTACAGGAATGTGCTCGTCGAACTTGTTGACTTCCTTACCGGTCTGGAATCCGAAGTGCTTGAAGGTATCCATGACTGCAGACTCTGACAGGAAGGAAAGGTTGAACATTCCGGTAGCCTTGATCATGTCGTGAGTGTGGTTTGCCTTGTTCACAGCGATGCTGATGCGGTTAGGCTGTGAAGTGAGCTGGATTCCGGTATTGATGATGCAGCCGTTGTCTTTGCCGTCTGCTCTTGCAGTCAGAACGAAGAGGCCGTAGCTGAACTTCTGGAAGGTCTTGGAATCGATCTCTGCAGCTGCCATAGCCGCTTCGTCCACCTTAGGTGCCTCGAACTTAGGAATGGTCTTGTCGATGGCATCGACCAGAGCCTCAATGTCAGCTTCCTGTCCGGGTCTTAAAGCAGACTTCAGGGATACCGTCTGATCCAGCATGGTCATATCTTTGAGTCCGCCGATGATCTCTCTCATGAGACGTCCGGAAGTAGGCGCCCAGGAACCGTTTTCTACGAAAGCAACGGTTCTGTTCTGAATGTTGTGGGCAGCCAGGTCGTGCAGGAGTTCTTCCATGGACACGAATATGCCTGCGTTATATGTGGTGGAACAGAACAGCAGATGGCTGTACTGGAAGCATGCAGCGATGATCTCAGATGCAGGAGTAACGCTGACGTCATACATAACGGTCTTGATACCCCTGTCTCTCAGTTCAGAGGAGATGATCTCAGCCACGTTCTCGGTATGTCCGTAAACGGAAGCGTAAGCGATGCATACTCCGGTTTCCTCCGGTGTATATGTAGCCCACTTGACGTATTTGTCAAGATAGGATTCGATCTTTCTTCTCCATACAAAGCCGTGCAGAGGGCAGATCATCTTGATCTCAAGGCCATGTACCTTCTTCAGGATCATCTGGACCTGCTCGCCGTATTTTCCTACGATGTTGGTGTAGTATCTTCTGGCCTCGTCCATGTATTCAGCGTCAAAGTCAACTTCATCAGCAAAGATAGCGCCGTTCAGAGCGCCGAAGGTTCCGAAAGCGTCAGCTGAGAAAAGAATGCCATCCTCATGCTCATAGCTCATGAGAACTTCCGGCCAGTGAACCATGGGAGCAGTGTAGAAAGTGAAGTTATGCTTTCCTGAGCAGAACTCACCCTTGTCCCCTACGATCACAGCCCGATCAGTCAGGTCTTTGTTGAAGAACTGCTTGATCATCATGAGGATCATCTGGTTGCAGACCACCTTTACGTTAGGATATCTTAAAAGCAGTTCAAGGAATGTAGCGCTGTGGTCCGGCTCCATGTGATGGATAACAACGTAGTCCAGATCGCGGCCGTTCAGAACGTGCTCCACGTTCTCAAAGAACAGCGGTCCCACTGCCTTATCTACAGTATCAAATAGTACGGTCTTTTCATCGAGTAAAAGATATGAGTTGTAGGATACTCCGCGAGGTACTGAATACACGCCCTCGAACATGGCAAGCCTTCTGTCATTAGCTCCTACCCAGTAAAGATCTTCAGTAATTTTCTTTGTGCAATACATTTGGTTCCTCCTAAAAATCAAATAATGCTTTTATGTTACTGCCAAAAGCAGTTTATTTACTCTATTCGTATGCGATCTCCAGAAGCTGCAAAAGATCTTCGCCGCAGCCTCCGCATTTGTTTCCTACGTCACCGATCTCTCTCAGATCGTCAAGGGTCCTGATCTCCTTTTCGCGGATCAGGTCAATGAGTTCTTTTTTTGTCTTCTGTTTGCAGAGACATACCTTGAAGTCATCTGCCGCAGCTCTCATATCCATGCTGTTCTTCCTTTCTTTTTAACTATATGGGATTTATACCCACAGTCACCCATTTTAACCAATTATACTATCTAAATTATACCATAGAGAGCATGAGTTTTGTAGCGTGAATTTAGCATAAATCAAGGCTTTCTCCCACTCTATTAATCATAGGGTGACTTTTTTTGGACGATGTGGTACTGTTTATTCAGGAGGTGAGATTTATGAACAACGAAAAGACCGGTAGATTCATCGCGGATCTCAGAAAGGAAAAGAGTCTTACCCAGGCTCAGCTGGCTGAGCTGATACACGTCTCCGACAAGGCTGTATCGCGCTGGGAGACAGGACGCGGATTCCCGGATCTGGACAATATGGAGGCGCTTTCAGAATATCTTGAAGTAACGGTGCCGGAGCTCCTTAAAGGGGAAAGGCTCTCCGACAGCCTTACCAGAGAAGATATGCAGGACATAACCCGTGACAGTTTCTCCATATCAAAAGAATTTTTCAAAAGGAAAAAATATGTAAGCATACTGCTGGGCTTCCTCATCGGCCTGCTTATCATAAGCGCGGCTGCTGTCCACCTGAACAGCCCCATCTATGTTTCAGGAGCCGGCGATGCCATCACCGTCGAGGAGCTGCCCGACGGAAAGGTCATGGCCGTCCTGGGGGACAAAGTATCAGGCTATGACATTGAAAAGGTCACGGACCCCGACACGGGATCGCCCCTGCTCTTCATCAGCTGCTATCGCACAAGATGGGAAAGCATCCGGGGGATCAGCCAGAGCACCATGGTCATGCTCGGCGACAAGAAGGATCTCGGTAAAGTCTACTATTATCCTTCTCCCGATGGCGACGAGCTGATCTACTCAGGAGAAAAAGCCGGGAACGACAGCGGCGGAGTCCAGACCCTGCCGAGGCTCATATACAACGGATGGCTCATCATCGGTATCGCGGCATCTCTTGTGGGCCTGATCATATACTTTATCTTCCGCAAAAAATATTTTGCGGAGACTGTCCTGAAGATCGCTCTGATACCCATAGCCCTCACCCTGAGCATTCCCCTCTGCCTCATGGGAAGATTCGGTGAAGTTTACAACGCGGCCTTCTATCTTTCAGGCATTGTCCTGCTGGCCGCAGTAATTTACGTCATTTTCATTCTGCTGCTCAGGCTGAGAAAGGCACGTTGATTATTAAAAACAAATGAGACTGTCTCAAACGATCCTGATTCAAATCTTTTGAGGCAGTCTTTTTATGTGTGTGCATGTCTGTTTTGGAAATATTGATTTCCAGGCAGTCATAGGCACTAAAAAAACTGCCTGAAACTGAACAGTTCAGAATCAGGCAGTCACTAACTAAATATATACAAGACTATGCTTCGTGTCCCTCTTCTGCCCAGAGCTTTTCGGCCATGGGTTTCCAGTTCTCAGCATACTCATAGCATTTTGAGCAGAGATGCTCAGCAGACTCAACAGCCTCAAGGTCTGTGGACTTGGCTCCGGTCTTTTTGATGATCTCCAGCAGTTTGTCGGGGTTCTCAAGCATCGGGCAAGGTCTCAGCAGATTGTCATTGAAGGGCTGGCCGTCGCGGTATGCTTTGAACAGCGGCTGCTGCAGGCATTCCAGCAGGCTCTTTTCTTTAATATTTGCTGATGAATAGTGGATGAATACACATGGCTCCACGTCGCCGTTGGCGTTGATGTGACAGTACTTTTCGCCTCCTGCCACGCAGCCGTTTACGAACTCGCCGTCGTTCTGGAAGTCAATGGCAAAGAGTTCTTTGCCGCCTTCCATGTCGCGGATCTCACGGATCTTGTGGAACATGTACTCTCTCTGTTCAGGACTCAGCAGGAGCTCGGTGGATGCGTTCATTCCCACCGGCATGTAGTGGAAGTACCATGCAAAGATACATCCTTTTTCTACAAGCATATCCAGGAACTCGTCTGAAGTTACCGTCAGATAGTTCTTTGAAGTATAGCAGATGGAAACTCCGAAGGGCAGCTTGTAGCTGTGCATGAGATCCATGGCAGCCAGTGCCTTCTTAAAGTGTCCCTCGCCTCTTCTTCCGTCGTTTGATTCCTCGAAACCTTCGATGGAAACGGATACGAAGAAGTTGCCTACTCTCAGGCATTCTTTGCAGAACTCATCGTCCACGAGGGTTCCGTTGGTAAATGCATGGAAGGCCACGTGAGGATGTTTCTCGCAAAGTCTGAAAATATCCTTCTTTCTGATAAGCGGCTCTCCTCCCGTGAAGAGATATGCTCTGATTCCCAGCTCTTCGCCCTGGGTAACAACAGAATCCAGTTCTTCAAATGAAAGGTTCAGCTGATTACCGTATTCCGCTGCCCAGCAGCCCGTGCAATGCATGTTGCAGGCTGTGGTGGGATCGATCAGAATGAGCCAAGGCATGTTGATGCCGTATTTTTCTTTATTTATCTTTGACTGCTTATAGCCAGTAAGTCCTGACTCAAAGAAGACGTTCATGAGGAAAGCCTTTAGTACCTTCGGATCTGTATCCCTGATGATCCTTTCCACATAGCGTCCCCACTTGCTGTCTGGGTGATCTATTATATACTGAAGGTTCTCATAGGCCTTATCGCTCCAGCCATCTCCCATGATGCTCTTTACCTTGTCAAGGAGAGGTCCGAATGCCTCCTGTACGCTCTTCTCTCCTGACTTAACCAGCGCTCTATCCAGGATCTTGCTGAATGCAGCACGTTCTATGGAATGTACCAATCCGTTTGCCATTTTTTCCTCCTCGTCTGAATATATATACTATCCGATATTGTTTTATCTAATCCTTGAGATTAGATTATCATTTCCTTTAGACAATGTCAAGCAAAAAGCTTTATTATCTTCTTGCCTTCCATTATACATTTATTGTATAATATTCATGAAAAGTTTTACGACACCAAATGGAGAGACCTATGGAAATAGACGACAAAATCATCGACCAGTGGACAGACTTTTGTAAAGACTACATCGGAGATTATGAACTCCCCGCATGGGACACTATCCCCGATCTTGGCCTTTATATGGAGCAGGTCGTGATCTATCTCAAAAAAGAGCTTAAGTACCTGGACAAGGGACCTGACTCAGACGACATCATTACAGCACCTGCAATCAATAATTATGTCCGCAAAAAATTCATGCCCCAGCCCATCAAGAAGCGCTACTACAGGACGCACCTGGCTTATCTTCTGATACTTTGCGCCCTGAAGCCGTCTCTCAGCATTTCTGAGATACAGACTCTCCTCCCCATGGATACAGGAGAGGAAGATCTTCACATATTCTATGATGCTTTCAGGCAGCAGCACAAACGCTCTGCGGATATATTCCTCAAAAGGATCGAAAGGCTGAAGAAACTCGTGGTCAGAAACGAGTTCCTGGGGAACGCCTTTAAGGATCCTGCCACAGAACTCATAGTTGACGTGGCTTTGATTTCTTCATTTACAAAGATCCTTTCTGACAAGCTGTTCCTGTTTGAAAACACAGTGACCGACATGATTGGATCCGTTTCACCGAAAGAGGATGGAACTATCTGACCGGCAAGCACATTAAAAACTTAAAAAACAATATAAAAAGGCAGCCCCTGAGGACTGCCTTTTAGTTTGTCTTAATTATGCACCGACTTCTTCGGTCTTCATGTTCTTCTTAAGCTGTACCTCAGGCTCTCTGGGCATAGCGAAGAGAGGAACGAACCTGTCAAGTCCGGTGAAGGTAAGAATGAGAAGTGATGCAACGGCGATCATGGCCATGAAGTTGAACTTTATGATATCAAGCTGAGTAATGGCAACTACAGGATATACTGCAGCAGCGATACCTACGTAGAAACCAAGGTATACGTGCCAAGGAATGAGCTGTGATCCGAATACGCCCATGGCGTCTCCGAAGGTGGCATTTCTCAGAGACAGTTTGTATCTTGCCTTTTCATTAGCGCAATATACGTTGTCGTCTGTAACCTGCTTGATAACGGGACCGATGGTAACGATCTGAGCCATTTCATCGGAAAGAGCAGCGTTTCCGAGTAAGCAGAGAACAGCGTTCCATCCAAGGAGATGTCTGACTCTGAAGGATATCTTAGCGATAAATTTAGCCAGAGGCTGGAATGAATCCATAAGCTGCATTACTCCGCCGAAGGCTGCTACCCACATCATCATGGGGATTACCCAGCTGCCGGCTTCTTCGATACCTGAATACATAAAGTCATCGAGGAATTCCTGAACTGTTCCTGCAGTACCTGCGAATCTTCCGAGAATGTAGGAAGAAACGATACCTGAACCGATACATGCAAAGGTATTGAATCCCATGATCGCAAGAGCAATTACAAGAACCAGAGGAATTGCCATGTAGAGAGCTACTCCCTGATCAACCTGATTCAGAAGGTCGAGAGCAACTGCTTTGTTCTCTTCGATATAAGCGATAGCATCTTCTGAAAGATTTGCATAAATATCGAAGCCTTCAACAGACTCTCCGGAAAGACCCATCATACCGCCTGCAACGAAGAATGCGATCGCTGCAAGGATAAGGCAGCTTACTGACCATACGCCCTGATGTCTGATTCTGTCTACTACCTGAACGCCCTGGATACCGGATGAAACGATGGTCGTATCGGAAATGAGTCCGATGTTATCACCAAAGCATGATCCGCCTGCGATAGCGCAGACCGTGAGATACGGATCTCCGCCTACGATGTGAGACAGCCAGAGGAAGATAGGTGCGCAAGCAGCGAATGTTCCCCAGGATGTACCTGTAGCTACGGAAAGGATACCTGTGCATACCAGACCGATAGCTGCAACTGTCTTTGCTGTGACTCCGAGTTTAAGTGCAATGTTTACGATGGCAGCGCCTACGCCGTATCCCATGAAGCAGTTAGCCATGGTATAGGCAAGCATGAGGATGAAGAGCGCTACCAGGATATTTTTAACAGAACCCATAGCTGCGTCTAAGCATTCCTGCCATTTTTTCTTTT
>CACYYH010000046.1 GCA_902778565.1 uncultured Eubacteriales bacterium | reverse complement strand
TGCGGAAAGCACCACGCAGACCAGGAGCTGGAACACGTCCTGATGGTCCAGAGCGCACTCCGCCTCGGGATAGGTCTCCTCCAATATGTCCAGTATTCTGATTATATCATCTTTTTGCATTGTTTTTATTGCGAATAAATGTTAAAATTGTATACGATTTTCAGTAAAGGAGCAAGTCATGCTGAACATAGACTTTTTAAATAACGATTATGCGGATAACCGCACCCCTGCCGAAAAAGCCCGGGAACAGATCAAGATATCCATTCTTAATCATGAACTCAAACCCGGCCAGAGGCTTATCGAAAACAAGCTTTGCGATCAGTATTCCCTCTCCAGACCTCCCTTAAGGGAGATAATAAATCAGCTGGCTGCGGAAGGTTTCGTAGATCTCATACCCAACCGCGGAGCCTTCGTTTCGGAGATCGACAGCCGCATGCTGGACGATATCCTCTATATGAAGAACCTCCTCTATCCTCAGGCAGTCCGCTGGGCTGTGGAGAGGATAACGGTGGATGAGATGGACGTTCTCCAGGAAGTATACGGATTCATCGAATTCTATGCTCCCACCGGAGATATTCCCAAGCTGGAAAGGTTCGCCAGAGGCTTTGACGCCGTCATCTACGACGCTGCCAAAAATCACGAGATCGAACGTTCCCTTCTGAAGTATGACTTCATAATCGAGCATACCCAGAGGATGACCAGATATCCTGTCAACTATCCTGAGATCATCTGGAAGGAATATAAGGCCATATTCGATGCTTTCAGGACCAGGAACGTTTCACAGGGCGAGGAAGCTGCCCAGCAGCACGCATTCCGCTCTATGCTCAGGATCAGGTCCGGAGCTTAAAGCAGGAACAGCCTGTAAAGCCAGGTGACTATCGGCGTAAGTATCACGTCTGTCACGTTGAATATGATGAGGGCCATGAGGATCAGAGAACCTCTTCTGTAAACCGGATACCACCAGCTGTGCTTTCTGAGATCGAAGATCTGGGTGACTATGCCCCACCCGTCCAGCGGCGGACAGGGTATCAGGTTGAACACCATCAGCACCAGATTGATGAATACCACGTAGGTGCATACCATGGAAAGATAGTAAATGGCGTTCCTTTCGTTGCTGTATCCGTAAACTCCCACCAGAGCCCGGGTTATAAACGCGAATATTATGGCCAGGAGCAGATTGACAGTTACTCCCGCAATAGAGACGATGAACTCGTCTCTTCTTTTGTTTTTGTAATAATAGGAATTGATCTCCACCGGTCTGCCCCATCCGAAACCTGCTATCAGCAGGAAGACGAAGCCCACGGGGTCCATGTGCGCGAAAGGACTGAGGGAAAGCCTTCCCTGAGCCTTGGGCGTGGGATCTCCAAGCCAGTGAGACGCATAGGCATGGCCTGCTTCGTGGAGGGTCACTCCCAGAACTATGCCGGGAAGCATCAGAAGCTTGTCTATGATGGCCTGGCCCAGATCATCCGTGCCGTTCATCAGCCTTTCAACTACCAGTATGGCGAGAAAGACCCAGAACAAAGGATCCATGCTCCCGAAAAATCTTTTTATTTTGTATATTATATCGTTCATTCTGCTAATGCTTCCAGAACCGCCTTATATGTGCCGGCGTTGAGAGATGGCTCCTGGGCGTTATCCTGACCGGGGAAGCTGTTTCCCTCGATGAGGAGAGGACCGTGATCCTTGCTTAAGCATACGTCCCAGCCCACGTAACCCACCTGAGGCACTACGAGAGCGGCTTCTTTTATCATGGCTACAATCTCGTCCCATTTCGGTATCTGGAATCCTTTCAGCTGGATTCCGGATTCCGGAACTGTGAGATATACGTTTCTTTCTCTGTCAAAACCATCTGAGATGACGGTGCCGGTGGATCTGTCGTAGATCACTCCCAAACCGCCGGAATTGAAATTGTCCACGTGGTTTCCGTTGCGGCCCATTCTGATGCCTCCGGAAACTATCCTGGCATCTCCGTCCTTCAGTATGGTGGTGACTCTGATGGTATTAACTGAAGAGGAATTCAGAAGACTCATGGTCTCATCTTGTACCACCACTTCCTCACAGAGAGGCTTTCCGTTAGCCAGCACATAAGCATAAAGCTCTTCAGGATCCCAGTCGGCTACCTTGATCTTCTCTATGCCGTGGCCGCAGCTTTCGTCAAGGGGCTTGACCATTATGTACTCCTTGCCGGAAAGAAATTCACGGAATTTGTCAGGTCCCACACCATGAACGCGGTCGTCCTCGGTGAGAGCGGTGCCTTCGATGTTTCCGTATACCATGCCCTCTCCTGCCATGACCCAGTCGCGCTTAACGAACTTGTCGAACTTCTTGTTGAAGATGGCTTTGTCCTCGAAATACTGGATATATCTCTTGTCGTTGTATTTCTTTATCAGTTCGTTGTTTTTGCCGATGGTGAGGATGTAGCCTCTTTCGGTGGCGTTCTTTTCATACATTTTGAAGGCTTCGTAATCAACCCAGCCTGAGCCGTATTTGGCTGTGCAGAAAAGAATGTCCAGGAGCACTGCCCTCCAGGGCTTGTGAACGATCACAGAGACCCTCTTGGCACAGTCTTCGAATCTGGACATGTCCAGGGTTTTCAGTTTTTTAAGCAAAAAGGAAAGATTCATATGGTTCTCCTTAATTCTTCAAGCCTGTACTGATATGCTTCCATGATCTCCTTTTCAAAGAGAAGATCGTCCTTGAGACCCAGAAGTCTCAGAATGTATTTTGTGAATGGAGGGTTCATTATGAAGTAAGGACCCAGAGAATAGGTTCCGAAGAAGTTCTTTACGTGTACCCCTTCTCTGTCGGTGTCCGGGTTCATGCCTATACCTCTGTAGATCTTGATGAAGTAATTATTGAACTCGCCGTAGCAGTAGCTGTACTGGCTTCTGTGGCCCAGCATCAGCATACCTTCAAAGTTACCGATGTACTGGGAGTTGTGGCGCATCTGCTTCATGTGCCTTACGGACTGATAGTCAAAGATGCTGAGGCCCCTTATATCGATCTTGTTGTCGCTCATTACCTCATCGCCGATGATCTTCGTGCCGAAGATCTCAAGAGCGTTTCCTGTTACGACAAAGATTATGCCGCTCTGGATGGCGTTTATGATGAAGTTCCTGTAGGGCATCAGAAGTTCTATGGTCTTCTCCTGCTTGTCCTCGGTCATGCAGCCCATGTATACCATGTCAGCTTCACCGGTGATGAACTTGGGAGTGTCCCCTACGTGTGTCTCTATTACTCTGATGTCTTTATTGCACCTTTTAAGATATTCAAGGTTGTATGATTCTCCGTAAATATTGGTATATTCAGGATACATGAATTCAACGATCTTCATTATATTCTGCCCTCCTTTACGTATCTTACTATGCTGTCTCTCATGTTAACGGCCTTTGATACGCAGTCTGTCTCATAGAGAACGTAGACCTTCTTTATGCCGCTCTGATCCACGTAAAGCGGGATGTCTGCCTCATCCTCCACGGCTACGATCCTGTCTTCGGGAAGTCCTGCCAGAAGCAGCCTGAGCTTGTGGTTCAGATACATGTGTCCGCCTACGATGACCCTCTTGATCTTGGGATCGTTGAGGAATTCATAGTCGGTCTCATAGAGCCATGAGAGAGTCTCGGTAGGATGGTTCTTATCCTGCACCTCGTCCATGAGAAGCACAACGTCCTTGTCAGAAGGTTCCTTTGCCATGTATTCGAACACGGTGGAAGCAGCGGATACGTTCTGTGACTTGGCTGCAAAGGTATAGTACTCGATGCCGTTGTATTCAACGCAGGATTCTCTGATGTCAGTTACCTTCTGGGTGGCAAGGAACGAGCTGATCTCGTTTTCGCCGTATCCCAGTTCTCTTAATACCGCAATGGCGGAAAGAACGTTGAATGCGTGGAAGATGGTATCTGAGATGAGCGGATATTCGTGACCGGAAATGGTCATGGTCCTGTTCTCAAAATCCACGAACTCGCCGAAATATTTGGAATGAGGAGTCTGGAAATCGCATTTCTCGCATCTGAACTTTCCGATATGTCTGTAGTGGCGGTAAGTATATATCAGCTTTCCTCCGCATCTGGGGCAGATGGCTATGTCCTTGCCCAGGTTCTCAAAGGGATTGCGCATGGTATCCGCCATGCCGAAGTATACCCTCTTGCTGTCCTTTCCGAGTTCTGAAGAGATCGGGTCATTGGCGTTCAGGATTGCAGTGGTATGGTCTCCAAGCTGCCTTAAGGTGTGCTCGATGTGATTGTAGATATTCTCGGGATGGCCGTTTCTTCTGAGGCTGTCCTTACAGATGTTGGTCACCAGAAGATAGTCCGGCTTAATCCAGGGCATAAGTTCGTCCAGGGTGAGCTCGTCAGCCTCCAGTATGGAGCAGTCCACCACCGGCTTGTTCAGAAGGTTGACCGCTCTGATGAGGTTGACTGAATAACCAGCCTGCATGTTTGCTCCCCAGTCGTTGAAGGAAGTTGTAAGACCTGCAGACCTCAGAAAGTCGTTTATCAGGGTGGATGTGGTGGTCTTTCCGTTGGTACCCGTCACCGTTATGGTGAGCGCGGGTTTTTTGATCAGCTTCAGAAAATTCGGGCAGATCTTGGATGCCAGAAGTCCCGGGAGATCGTTCTTGGTGTCTCCAAGGATCTTATAGACCGCCATCATAAGTTTTGAAGCCCAGAGGGCAATATAGAATCTGAACATTTGAACTCCTTTAAAGTATTTCTGTCATTAATGTTGATATGTTTTCCTTGAATTTGATCAGAAGCGACCTGTTGTTATAGTCCTCCAGAGTCAGTTCGTGGCTGGACTTCAGGTCTTCCATGAATGCGTCTTTCATCTTCAGCGCGAATTCACGGTCATAGATGAAGGCGTTCGTCTCAAAATTAAGTTTGAATGATCTTATATCGAAATTGCATGATCCGACGGATGAGACTTCGTCATCACTTATTATGGTCTTCGCATGGAGGAAGCCTCCGTCGTAAATGTACACCTTGCAGCCGTTCCTTAACAGTTCGCCTATGAAGGAATAGGTCGCCCAGTATACGAAGATATGGTCCGGTTTGCATGGGATCATCACCCTTACGTCCACGCCGGACTGATGGGCCATCTTAAGAGATTCGATGATGGACGCATCCGGCACAAAATACGGCGACTGGATGTAGATGGTCTTTTTGGAAGTGGTTATCATCTTCATGAAAGCCCTCTTTATCTCCTGCGCAGGAGATTCCGGACCGCAGTTCACTATCTGGATGCCCTTGGTGCCCACTATATTCTGAGTGTCCATGGATACGGGGATGGAAAGCGGTTCCTTGGTGGTGAACCTCCAGTCCAGGATGAACCTTCCCAGAAGTTCCTTCACCGCCTCGCCTTTGATCCTGATATGGGAATCTCTCCAGTGACCGAACCGGGGAACCATATCGCAGTATTCGTTTGCGATGTTGTATCCGCCAGTATAACCGATCTTTTCATCTATGACCAGAATCTTCCTGTGGTTTCGGTAATTCAGGTTGAGACCTATCTTAATGCCGAACCTGAAAAGCCTTGGCGGGAAGAAATATCCCACCTGCCCTCCTGCATCCAGGAAATCTTTTAAGGCGCGTTTTCCTATGCTTCTGGAACCCTGGGTGTCGATCAGCAGCTTGACTGTCACGCCTCTCTGGGCGGCGTCCTTCAGCTCACGGATGAATCTTTTGCCTATCCTGTCGTTCTTTATGATGAAGAATTCAGCATAGACGTTTTTTTCTGCAGCCCTTATGTCTTTTATCATGCTGTCAAGCAGATCGTTCCCGTCTGTTATGAGCTCAACGTCGTTTCCTTCAGTGTAGATGGACTCTCCGTAGACCTGATTGAGCTTTATCATATCCTTTCTGCTGATGGCAGAAGGATTTGTCATGTCCGAGTAATCATCGTCATCTTCGCGGTTCATCTGGTTCTTCAGAAGTGTCTGCACCGCGTTCCACTCGTCATCGTAGAGATGATTGATATGGATCCTGGACAGGTTCTGGTTGAATACCAGATAGAAGACGAAACCCACGATGGGCATGAAGGCAAGGACCATGATCCAGGCCAGACGGGCTGAAGAGGTCTTTCTCTCCAAAAACAGCACTGCAAAAATAAATATGAAATTTATAACATAAATAACTGCGGGCAGCGATATCTTGCTTAGCAGTTCAGTTATGTTCTCCATTTAAACCAATTCCCCTTCCAGGCTGAAAGTGTTGGAAGAAGTGATCCTCACTTTCACTATCTCTCCCGCAAGAGCGGGATCCCCCTTGAAATTCACCAGCTTGAAAGTATCTGTCCTTCCGGAAAGAGACCTTGAATTCCTTTTGGAAGGTCCGTCGCAGAGGACGTCCAGCACTCTGCCTACATAAGCCGCATTTTTAACGGCTGAGGTGGAGTTGATCTCATCGCAGAGCCTGTTGAATCTTTCATGCTTTATGGCTTCGGGAACCTGATCGTCGAACTTTTCGGCGGGAGTTCCCTTTCTGATTGAATAAAGGAAAGTAAAGGCCGAATCGTAGCCTACCTCCCTGCAGAGCTCCAGGGTATCTTCGAACTGTTCCTCTGTTTCACCCGGGAAGCCCACGATTATATCAGTGGAGATTGCCATGTCGGGATCCACTTCGCGAAGTTTTCTCACAAGTTCCAGATATCTTTCCCTGTCATATCTTCTGTTCATCCTTTTGAGGACTTCAGAGCTTCCGGACTGCACCGGAAGATGGAAATAGTGGCAGAGCTTGGAACAGTCTCTGAAACAGTCGATGAGCTTGTCTGACAGGTCCTTTGGATGGGAGGTCATGAATCTGATCCTCTCTATGCCTTCGATATCGTTGACTGCTCTGATCAGATCGGAGAAATCCCAGACCTTGTCAGCCCCCTCGCCTCTGTAGCTGTTGACGTTCTGTCCCAGGAGCATTACTTCCTTAACACCGTCCTGAGCAAGGCAGCAGATCTCTTTGATGATATCTTCGGGTCTGCGGGACCTTTCTCTTCCTCTGGTATAGGGCACTATACAGTAAGTGCAGAAGTTGTTGCATCCGAAGGTGATATTGACGTAGGCCTTATGCTTGAAAAGCCTTTTGGAAGGAAGTCCTTCCACGATGTCGCCGCCTTCAGGCCAGACGCTCAGCTGTTTTTTCTTTTCTTTATAAAGGTTATCCAGAAGATCCGGAAGCTCATGGATGTTATGGGTACCGATGATCACGTCCACCCAGGGATATTTCTGTTTAAGGGTATCTATGACGTGCTGCTGCTGCATCATGCAGCCGGTGACGCAAACGGTAAAGTTCTCCCCCTCTGCCATCTTCTTTTTCTTGAGCTGGCCCAGGGTGCCGAAGAATCTCTTGTCGGCGTTATCCCGGATACTGCAGGTGTTGAAAAGGACTATATTGGCGTCCTTCCTGTCGCTTGCAGGTACGTATCCCTTATCTATGAGCATGCCTGCCATGATCTCAGAGTCGTGCTCGTTCATCTGGCAGCCGAATGTCTGTATAAAAAAGCTTTTACTCATGTTTTTCTTTCCTGCCCATAAGAAGTCCGATGCTTTCCTCAGCGTCGGTCTCACCCTGAAGAAGCTTGTGAAGCGTGGTGGTTATGGGCATTTCTACGTTGTATTTTTCGGCAAGGCAGTTCACGGCTTCCTGAGTGGTATAGCCTTCAACTACCATTCCGATCTTTTTGAGAGCGCTGTCGGTATCCATGCCCTGTCCCAGGAGGATGCCGAACCTTCTGTTTCTGGAGTGCATGGAGGTACAGGTCACCACCAGGTCGCCTATACCGCTGAGACCGGCGAAGGTCTCGGGTTTGCCGCCCATGGCCACTCCCAGTCTGGTCATCTCAGCGATGCCTCTGGTGATAAGGGCTGCTTTGGCGTTGTCACCAAGGCCCAGACCGTCGGATATGCCGCAGCATAGAGCGATAACGTTCTTGATGGCTCCGCCCAGTTCCACTCCGGTGAGATCTTCGTTGGTATAGACTCTGAAATTGTCGTCCATGAAGACGCTCTGGATCTTTTTTGCGAATTCCGGATCATCAGACGCTGCGCATACTGTGGTAGGAAGGTTCCTGGCCACTTCTTCAGCATGTGAAGGTCCTGAAAGACAGGCGAAGTCAGAATCCGGAAAATACTCTGAAGCGATCTCTGACATGCGCTTCAGGGTCCCTATCTCGATTCCCTTGGCTACGTTCACCATGGGAAGGTCCTGCCTGATACCGCTGATCTCCTTTAACACAGGCCTGAGGTTCTGTGCGGGGACCGCCAGAACTGCCAGTTCAGCATCGTTCAGAGCTTCCTTCAGATCGTCTGTGGTTTTGAGAGCTTCGGGAAGTATGATCCCCGGAAGGTATTTGTGGTTTCCTCTGGTGGCCCTCATCATGGCCATCTGCGCGGAGTTCCTGCCGTAGATGGTAACATCATGGCCTTTATTTGTGAGAAGCATGGCCAGCGCAGTGCCGAAGCTTCCGGAACCTATTACGGAAATCTTCATCAGCCTTTACTTCCTTTCTTCTTGTCAAGGAAAGATAAGGTGGGCTCTTCGTGGTTTATGAGTCTTTTGATATTGCCTCTGTGCATGTATATTATGGTTCCTGCCATTATGATGATATAGATGAGGAAACTCTTTTCAAAAATAAGAGCATAGATGATGGCGCTGGCTGCTCCTGCAATGGAGCCCACGGACATCCTTTTGGATATCAGGGTGAATACCACCACCGTCAGAAGGCACAGAAGCGCGATCTTCCAGTTTACGCCCAGCAGACCTCCGAAGGCTACTGCTACTCCCTTTCCGCCCTTGAATCCGTAATAGATCGGGAATACGTGGCCGAAAAAGGCTGCGATGCATGCTATATATCCGTAGGTGTCAGAACCGAATACAGATGCAAAGATCAGCGCGGGAAGCACACCTTTAAGGATGTCCACTGTAAGAGTTATCAGCGCGGCTTTACCGCCCATGACTCTCAGCACGTTGGTGGTACCGGCGTTTCCGCTGCCTTCCTTCTTGATGTTTATTCCCCTGGCCTTACCCAGGAGGATGGCCGGCGAAACGCTTCCCACGAGATATGAAACGATAGCCGTAATGATGATTTTAACCAATGAAGTCATCACTGTCACCTTTCTCTCTGAAAATAAACTTGATGGAAGTTCCCTCGAATCCGAAGCTTTCCCTGATCCTGTTCTCTAAATATCTGGAATATGAGAAGTGCATCAGTTCTCTCCTGTTGATCTGGAAGCTGAACAGAGGCGGCTTGACGCCGATCTGAGTTCCGTAGTAGATCTTCAGGCGCTTACCCTTGTCTGAAGGAGGCTGCTTCATGAGAACTGCATCCTGGATAAGGGCGTTCAGCTGGCTGGTGGGCACCCTGAGAGCTCTGTTCTCCGATACGGTCTTGCAGGTTTCAATGACCTGCTTTACTCTCTGCTTCTCCTTGACGGAGATGAAGAGGATCGGTGCGTAGCTCATGAACTGAAGATCGGCTTCGAGAAGTCTTCTGAAGTCTCTCATGGTATTGGTCTCCTTGGGGACCAGATCCCACTTGTTAACGACTAGGACTATGCCCTTGCCTGCTTCGTGAGCTATGCCGGCAATCTTTTTATCCTGTTCGGAAAGGCCCTCGGCTCCGTCGATCATAAGGACGCAGACGTCGCATCTTTCGATGGCGGCTACAGCCCTTACTACGGAGTACTTCTCGATATCGTCGTTGATCCTTGACTGACGTCTGATACCAGCGGTATCGATAAGAGTATATTTATCTCCGTCTTTTTCAAAAGGACTGTCTATGGAGTCTCTGGTGGTTCCGGCAATGGGTGAAACGATGACTCTGTTTTCACCAAGGAGGCAGTTTATCAGAGAAGATTTGCCTACGTTGGGCTTGCCTATAACGGCGATCTTGATATCGTCTTCCTCTTCTGCATCGTAACCATCGGGGAAACCGCTTACGATCTCATCCAGCACGTCGCCGAAGTTCAGCATATTTGCTGATGAGATGGGAATGGGTTCACCGAGGCCGAGCTCATAGAAATCATAGAAGAAATCAGGAAGCTTGGAAGGATTGTCTATCTTGTTGATGACCAGGACCACCTTCTTGCCTGTCCTTCTCAGCATGTCAGCTACTTCATCATCTGCGCTGGTAAGTCCTTCCTTACCGTCGCACATGAAGATGATGACGTCAGCCAGATCCATGGCGATCTGAGCCTGTTCCCTCATCTGTGACAAAATAACGTCCGTGGATGAAGGCTCGATACCTCCGGTATCTATAAGGCCGAAGTTGATGGAATTCCATTCAGCTTCCGCATAGATCCTGTCTCTGGTAACGCCGGGGGTGTCTTCAACGATGGCGATGCGCTTTCCGACTATTCTGTTGAAAAAAGTACTCTTGCCTACGTTAGGTCTTCCTACTATGGCAACGATTGGCTTACTCATCAAATAATCCTCCGATAAATTCAGCGGGGTCAAAGACTTCGAGATCCTCGATGCCCTCGCCCGTTCCTATAAATTTCACAGGCATATCGAACTCGTCTGCGATGGTGATGGCGATACCGCCCTTGGCGGTGCCGTCCAGCTTGGTGATGACGATTCCGGTTATGTCTGCAACGTTTCCGAATTCCTGAGCCTGTGAAATGGCGTTCTTGCCTGTGGTGGCATCAAGAATGAGAAGCGTTTCCCTGGCCGCTTCAGGCCATTCCCTGGAGATGACTTTGTTCATCTTCTCCAGCTCGTTCATCAGATTCTTTTTGTTCTGCAGTCTGCCGGCGGTATCGCAGATCAGCACGTCTGTGCCTCTGGCCTTGGCGGACTGTATCGCGTCAAAGATTACAGCAGAAGGATCTGCTCCCTCCTGGTGCTTGATAACGGGAATACCGTTTCTTTCTCCCCAGATGGAAAGCTGCTCGGATGCTGCAGCTCTGAAGGTATCGGCAGCTGCCAGCATTACTGACTTGCCCTGGGTCTTTAACCTGTGGGCTAGCTTGCCGATGGTGGTGGTCTTGCCTCCTCCGTTGATCCCTATCATCAGGACTACCAGCGGAGTCTTTTCAGTCAGAAGCTGTCTGTCTCCTTTGTCGACGCACTGTCTGATTATCTCTGATAAAGCTTTGCGGACATTTTCGGGCTTCACGATATAGTCGGTGGCGATCTTGTCGCGGATCTTGTCCATGATCTTCATGGTGGTCTCCATACCTATATCGGAGGTTATAAGGATCTCCTCGAGATTATCCATTACGTCCTCATCCACTTCCATCTTTGCAAAAATGGTATCGTGGATCCTGGCGCCCAGATTTCCGAAAAAGCCTTTTTTCTCTTTAAATACGCTCATGTTTCTCCTTGATCAATTTATTATAATTCGAATTCACTTCCCAGTCTCAGGGAAAGGACCTTGGATATGCCCTGCTCCGGCATGGTCACGCCGTAAAGTACGTCAGCGTGCTCCATGGTGGCCTTCTGGTGGGTGACCACGGCGAACTGAATGTCGTGGAAGTTCTTAAGATAGTTGGCGAATCTGTCGATGTTTGCGTCGTCCAGCGCAGCCTCTACCTCGTCCAGTATGCAGAAAGGCGTAGGCTTGGTCTTAAGTACCGCGAACATCAAAGCAATGGCCGTCATGGACTTCTCACCGCCGGAAAGCAGATTGATGTTCTGCAGTTTCTTTCCGGGCGGCTGGGCGTTGATCTCGATACCTGATTCAAGAGGATCGTTCTCGTTGTCCAGAGTAAGCTCTGCGGTACCGCCTCCGAAGAGTTCCTTGAATATCTCCTCGAAGTTCTTCACCACTTCATCGAAGTTGGCCTTGAACTTGGACTTGATGGTCTTGTCCATATCGTCGATTATGGCCTTGAGCTCGTTCATGGCATCGGTGATGTCCTGTCTCTGATCCAGAAGGAATCCGTATCTCTCGGATACCTGCTTGAACTCCTCGATGGCGCCCACGTTGATCTCACCCAGTTCCTCAAGACGGTTCTTGATCTCGCGGCTGCGCTTGACTGCGGGAGTATATGAAAAATCTTCGATCCTGTGCTCCAGCGCCTGGGCGTAGCTGATCTCAAAGTCTTCAAGCAGCCTCTGCTTGGCGGTCTCAAGCTGAGCCTCGTTTTTGGCCAGTCTGATCTCCTGCTGCTGTTTCTGGGAAACGTATGAGTTATAGGTGTCGATGATGACGTTGTATTCTTTAGTCATCTCAGAGATGGATGAAAGAAGCTCTTCCCTTTCTTTGTCCACCTGTGAAATGTACTCTTCCAGATCTTCCTTTTCCTTGTTGAGTGCCTTGAAGCGTTCTTCGGAATCGTCGGAGCCGAACATGAGATGCTCCTTTTTCTCTTCTATGGCATCTCTCTTTTCCATCCTGTCGTCGATCTGCTCGGTGAGGTCGTCGATATTGTCCTGAGTGATGGCCATGAGATCTTCCAGGGCTTCCAGCTTGTTATCGAGATCTGTCTTGGCGACTCTGGCGTTGGTTATGGCCTCATTGGCTTCGGATACCTTGTCTGTGATAGCTTCAAGAGTCTTCAGAAGCTCCTCGGATTCAGCCTCGCAGTCTTTGATCTTCTCATCAAATTCATCAT
>CACYYH010000045.1 GCA_902778565.1 uncultured Eubacteriales bacterium | reverse complement strand
CCAGCATATGCTCTTAAATACAAAAGCCCAGTCCAGTTTAAAACTGAAATGGGCTTTGCATAGGCTTTTTTGTGTGTCTACTTTTTGTTGACTAGTTCATCATATAGAACCGGTTTTTCTTTATTTTTTTCTTTATTTCATCAGCACTTCTCCGGTCATCTCCTTGGGGATGTCTATACCCATGAGATAGAGGAGAGTGGGCGCCAGATCCGCAAGCTTGCCTTCGCCGGAAAGTCCATGCTCATTGAACTCGTGGACCTTATCGAGGGAAACGTAGCAAAGGGGCACGGGGTTGGTGGTATGAGCGGTAAAGGGATTTCCCTCCTTGTCCAGCATCATGTCGCTGTTTCCGTGGTCTGCAGTGATCAGCAGCTGTCCGTTCACTTCCAGAATGGCGTCGACTATTTCTTTTACGCATCCGTTCAGAGTTTCAACGGCTTTTACGGCTGCCTCCATGACTCCGGTATGTCCCACCATGTCTGAGTTTGCGAAGTTAAGTATGATCACGTCATATTTTGATGAGCCATCCTCGCGGGTGGCTTTTATTTCCTCTATGACTCTGGCCTTTACTTCAGGGGCGCTCATCTCAGGCTGGAGGTCGTAGGTGGCCACCTTAGGTGATGGCACCAGGATCCTGTCCTCACCGGGATTGGGCTCTTCAACTCCTCCGTTAAAGAAGAAGGTCACGTGAGCGTATTTCTCAGTCTCAGCTATCCTCAACTGCCTGAGACCCAGGGATGAGATGTATTCTCCGAGGGTGTTTTCCAGTCTCTTGGGAGGGAAGGCCACTTCCACGTTGGGCATTTCGGCGTCGTACTGAGTCATGCAGACGTATACCAGATCGCTGATAATGGTTTTTCTCTTGAAACCACCCATTCCGCCTTCTTCAATGGGCTTGTCGAAATTCGGATCCACGAAGGCTCTGGTTATCTCTCTGGCGCGGTCAGGCCTGAAGTTACAGAAGATTATGGAATCTCCGTCCTTGACCCATGCGTCCTTGCATGTCATGGCCGGAAGGATGAATTCGTCTGTGACGTCCACGTCATATGAGGCCTGCACCAGATTCATGGCGTTGGATCCGGGAGTGTAGGCCACGATGCCGGGAATCGTAAGGGTGTCATATGCAAGCTCCACACGGTCCCAGCGCTTATCTCTGTCCATGGCGTAATATCTTCCGGATACCATTCCCACGTGTCCAAGCTGGAGCTTGGCCATATATGCTTCTATCTCATGGATATAGTTTATGCCGGAAGTAGGAGGTACGTCTCTTCCGTCCATGAAACAGTGAACGTAGAGGTTGGGAACGCCCTTGGCCTTAGCCATGGCGATGGCTGCCTTGATGTGATCTATGTGGCTGTGAACGCCTCCGTCTGACATGAGACCGAAGAGGTGAAGGGCCTGCTCCGGATTCTTTGCGGAATTCTCGATAACGTGGTCCATGGCGTGATTCAGCGCTTCATTCTCAAAGAACCTGCCGTCCTTGGTAGCCTTGGTTATATTAGTCAGTTCCTGATACACGATCCTGCCGGCTCCTATGTTCAGATGTCCGACTTCAGAGTTTCCCATCTGGCCGTCGGGAAGTCCAACGTATTCACCGGAAGCGTTTATGCTGGTGAAAGGATATTCGCTGAAGATGCGGTCCAGGTCGGGAGTATCGGCCTGTTTGATGGCATTGCCGTATTCCTCCGGATTCAGTCCGAAACCGTCCAGTATCATTAACATCGTAGGTGTTTTCATAATCTGTTCTCCAATCTTTTTATCGGCAGGCCGGAAGCAGATGAGCAAAAGTCCGCTTTTAGGCACGCAGGCCGCCGTACAATAAATTATACCACAAAAAACCTGCTTTCAAAAGCCGTTAAATATAGTATAATGAACTCAAGGTGAAAAAAATGAAGTGGACAGACAAACAATTCGAGGCAATTTCAGACAGAGGGCATAATCTGCTGGTGGCAGCGGCTGCAGGTTCAGGCAAGACTGCGGTGCTTGTGGAACGCATCAAGACTCTCATACTTAAGGACGGATGTCCCATCGACAGGATGCTTGTGGTCACTTTTACCAATGCGGCGGCATCCGAGATGAAGGAAAAGATCGAGAAGGCCATCAGAGAGGAGATAACCGGTCTCAGCCTGTCTCAGGATGCGGATAAAAACAGGAAGATCGGTATTCTGAAGCGCCAGCTGGATCTTTTGCCCATGGCTAATATAAGCACTTTTCACTCTTTCTCCATGGAAGTCGTGAAAAGGTTCTTTTTTGTCATAGGCTGCGAACCTAATTTCAAGATCTGCGACGAAGCCAACAAGGTGATCCTGGAAGACCGCGCCATGGACAAGCTGATGGAGAGAAGATACGAGGAGGGCGGAGAGGCTTTCCTTGCTTTCCTTGACAAATTCAGCAGAGACAGAAGTGATGACAGGGTCAGATCCATGATAAAGGAGCTGAGTGACAGGCTGGATTCCATGCCGGAACCTGAAGAGTGGCTGGATGAAAAGACGGAAGCCCTGAAGGCCGGAAAAGACGCCTTCATGAATAGCAATGCAGTGGAACTTCTGTGGCAGGAAACACAGAAGACTGTGGATAATTGCAGAAAGCTCCTTAAGGAGAGCGTCGACATGACCGCCAGGGCAGGACTTGCCCGCGGTTCGATGTTTGCAGCAGGAGATCTTTCCAAGGTTGCCCAGCTTGCGGTGCCTGTTGGAGAAAAGAACTATGAAGAGACCAAGAAAGCATTGAGCCTCTTTAAGCTCGACACCATGAGGAAGGAAAACTTCAGCGCCAAGAACAATCCTGAAGCGGATTCTGCCTGTCTGGATGATATCAAGGCGCAGGTGGACTCCAGAAGAAAGAACGCCAAGAAGGCCATAGAAGCCCTCAGAGACAGACTTTTCGACGAGACTGAAGATCAGATGTATCAGGGTGTATCGTCCACCTATGACGACGTTAAGTACCTTGGAGACTTGGTGAAGGAATACAGGACTTTGTTTTCTGAGATCAAAAGGTCAAAGGGACTGATGGATTTCGGTGATCTTGAGCGCTTTGCCTATGAGATACTAAAGCACGATGAGGCGGCGGAATTCTACAGGGAGAAGTTCGAGAATATCTTTGTGGACGAATATCAGGATTCCAACGTACTTCAGGAGGCTCTGATCAGCCGCATCGCCCGGGAAAACAATCTTTTCACCGTAGGAGACGTGAAGCAGAGCATCTACAGGTTCAGACTGGCTGAACCTGAGATCTTCGAGACAAGATACAGAAAATACAAAGTAGAATACGAGGAAAAGGGCGATGCTTCTTCTTCCCTTAAGATAGATCTGAACAGGAACTTCAGAAGCAAGGACAGCGTTATCGGACTGATAAACGACGTCTTCAGCGAAGTTATGGAAAACTACGGCGAGGACGAAGCTCTTTATGCAGGGGATCCGGAAAGCGGCAGAAACAACTGGATGCCGGCGCTCTATCTGATCAGCGAAGACTGGGAGGACAGCGATGATCTGGACGACGCCATAAAGGACATGAAGAAGACCGAAAAAGAAGCCCTCCTCACCGTGAAACTCATCAGGGACAGCCTGGGTAAGATCATTTACGATTCAAAAGAAGGCATTGAGAGACCACTGAGGAAAAGGGACATCGTAGTTCTCATGAGAGGTATCAAAAACAGGGGAGACGTTTTCTTCAAGGTCCTGATGGAAAACAATATTCCGTGCTTCGTGGATGACAACAAGGGGTATTTCGATACTATAGAGATAAACTGCTTCATGTCACTTCTACAGCTGGTGGACAATCCCAGACAGGACGTGCCGCTTCTTACGGTCATGAGGTCCGAGATCCTGGGCTTTGAGATCAGTGAACTGGCTGAGATCAGAGCATGCCATAAGAAGGGATCCTACTATGAATGCCTTAAGTACTACAGCACAGAAGGGCCGGATGAAAGCCTGAAGAAAAAGGCTCTTTGTGCGCTTGACAGACTGGCAGCCTGGAGAAAGATGGCTGAAGCCATGCCTCTTGAGGAACTTGTATGGACCCTGATGATGGAGACAGGCTTCTATGCAGCCATGGGTGCCATGCCCGGGGGTACCGTAAGACAGGCTAACCTGAGGCTTCTGGCAGATAAGGCTCTGGATTACAGAAAGAACCAGGGAAACGGCCTTTACGGCTTCATAAGCTATGTGGATCATATTAAAGAAAAAGACATAAAAATGGGCCAGGCCAGGGTGGTCACGGAAGACGAGGACACGGTGAGGATCATGACGATCCATCACTCAAAAGGTCTGGAGTTCCCCATGGTCATAATATCCGGATTCACCAAAAGACTGGGTGGCGACAACAAAAAATCCCAGCTGAACGCAGACAAGGATCTGGGCATGGGACTTCCAAGCGTGAACCGCAGGGAGAAATGGTACAGAGAGACCGCGCTCCAGAAACTCATAAAGCGCAAGGCCTCCTCCGATGAAGCCAAGGAAGAGGAAAGAGTGCTTTACGTTGCCATGACCAGGGCGAAGGACATTCTTTACATGACGGGAACTGCAAGGGATCCGGAAGAAACAGTAGCCGGCACCCAGACTTCGCTGAAGGATGATTCTTCATTCTTCGGCATGGCGGGCAAGGTACTTGCTTCAAAGCCCGGCATGATCAGGAAGGTGGAGAATATCGACCTGGAGAAGACCGCCGGACTCCGTAAGAGATCCACAGGAAAGGCGCTTAAAATACTGGACCGCGCACCGGAAAAACCGGATCCCGAAATCGAAAAGATCATGGATTTCAGATATCCCTTCGAAGAGGATACGAAGATGAAATCCAAATATTCGGTAAGCGAACTGAACAGCAGATCATATCAGCACGAATTGGTATTTGATGTTAATGTGCCCAGAGAACCCGAAAAGCACGGACTCAGCGCCGGTCACATTGGTACCGTGACCCACAGCGCTCTTGAGAGGATGGATTTCCTGAAGACCGGAACCATGGACAGGCAGGAGGGCGAGGATGCCATAAGAAAAATGATCTCCGCCATGGTAAAGGATGAATATCTGACGGAAGACGAGGCCGATGCCATTGACGTATCCAAACTCTATGAGTTTGCATGCTCTCCTCTGGGGAAACGCATCGGAGAGGCTGAGAGCAGGGGGCAGCTGTTCAGAGAAAAGCCTTTCAACCTCATCATGGAAGTGGATGGAAACGACGCCATGGTCCAGGGAATCATCGACTGCTTCTTCATTGAGAATGGCAGCGTAGTACTGGTGGACTACAAGACCACTGCTCCGAGAAACGTTCCGGGGATCAAGGAAAGATACAGCGTTCAGATGTCCATTTACAAGAACGCGCTAGAGGCTGCAACAGGTCTGAAGGTCAGTGAGAGCTATCTTTATCTCACCAATCTTGGCCTTACGGTCGACATGAATGAGGCTGACTGAAAGGGTGAAAATTTGTACAGAAAAATAAACATTTTTTGCCCTCTCGGTCGGTGTTGACATTGACAAATGATAGTGTTAAAACTTAATTAGGACATAATTGTTCATACGGTCTGCACGGCTTATCCGGGCGGGCCTGAAGCCAAAAACATTATTATGAGAAAAGGAGATATGTAATGGCTACATACGTAGAAAGAGTTATTGAAGAATGTAAGAAAAGAAATCCCGGCGAAGTTGAATTCCATCAGACTGTAGAAGAAGTACTTACTTCTCTTGCACCTGTTATGGATGCTCATCCTGAATATGAAAAGGCAGCTCTTCTCGAGAGACTCGTTGAGCCTGAGAGAGGAATCACCTTCAGAGTAGTTTGGGAAGATGATGAGCACAACGTTCATGTAAACAAGGGCTACAGATATCAGTTCAATTCTGCTATCGGACCTTACAAGGGCGGTTTAAGATTTGCACCTAACGTATATCCCGGAATCATCAAGTTCCTCGGATTCGAACAGATTTTCAAGAATTCCCTTACCGGACTTCCCATCGGCGGCGGCAAGGGCGGTTCCGACTTCGACCCCAACGGCAAGAGCGATGCAGAGATCATGAGATTCTGCCAGGCTTTCATGACAGAGCTCTACAGACACATCGGTCCTGACACCGACGTTCCTGCAGGTGACCTCGGCGTAGGCGGAAGAGAGATCGGCTACCTGTTCGGACAGTACAAGAGGATCAGAGACAGATTCGACGGCGGCGTTCTCACAGGAAAGGGAATCCCTTACGGCGGATGCCTTGGAAGAACAGAAGCTACAGGTTTCGGTATCGTATGGTATGCAGAAGAAATGCTCAAGGCTAACGGCGAAGATATCAAGGGCAAGACAGTTGCTATCTCCGGCTTCGGTAACGTATCCTGGGGAACAGCCTGGAAGCTTCAGCAGTTAGGAGCTAAGCTCGTAACCATTTCCGGACCCGATGGATATATCTACGATCCTGAAGGAATCAGCACAGACGAGAAGGTTGCTTACCTCCTTGAACTCCGTGGATCCGGCAAGAACATCTGCGCACCTTACGCAGAGAAGTTCCCTGAAGCTACATTCTATCCCGGAAAGAAGCCTTGGGGCGTATATCAGGATACAGGCTGCAAGATCGACATCTTCATTCCTTGCGCTATGCAGAACGACGTTCATATGGAACACGCTAAGCAGATCGTAGAAGGCGGCTGCAAGTTCTATTGCGAAGGAGCTAACATGCCTACCACAAACGACGCTCTTGCTTACCTCATGGAAAACATGACAGCTGTTGGTCCTGCTAAGGCTGCTAACGCCGGCGGAGTTGCTTGCTCCTGCATCGAGATGGGACAGAACTCAGGTCACACCGTATTCCAGCACCAGGATGTATATGATCAGCTTCACCAGATCATGATCAACATCTACAACGCTTGCGCTAACGCAGGTGAGAAGTACTATGGATCCAAGAACTGCCTGGTACAGGGTGCTAACATCGCAGGATTCGAAAAGGTTGCTGAAGCTATGATGGCTCAGGGACTTGTATAAATCTTACAATAACTTTTGGATCTCCGGAAGCGGCTCAGAAATGAGCCGCTTTTTTCATGTTTTAATGCAACAAACAACTTGCCAAAACTGTATCAATAGGGGTATAATTTTAATGATAAGTTATAAGTGGGAGTATGCCCTCATAAGGCACGCTTGTTTTAGTGCGTCGCCCGCTTTACTGATTTTTAAGAAAGGAGTAAAAAACATGGATACTGTCCCCGATGGGAACCGAATACCGGTGCACTTGTGCAAAACCAATAAACTGGGCATGTTTTTTGCTGTGAGATAAAGGATTTTTCGGTATTATCCTGATGGCATAAAGCATTGCCTGAAAGGAGTAGCCTATGGATCAGATGATCATGCAGAACCGTGAACTGGCTCTGGAAGAATCACTTGAAAAAATACTCGAACTGATTCAGGAAAAGAAGTATTTCATGGTCCGCGATGAGATGCTGAAGTATAACGAAGCAGATATAGCGGAAATGTTCGAGGAACTGTTTGACGATGATGAAATACTGGAAAGCGCCATCGTCGTATACCGACTTCTGCCGAAGGACGTATCAGTAGAAGTCTTCGCTTTCCTTCCTGTCGATGACCAGCTGAAAATCGTGGAAGTCATCACCACGAAGGAGTTGAACTACATCGTACAGGAACTGGATTTCGACGATAAGATCGATATCCTGGAGGAACTGCCGGCCAATCTGGTAAACACCATTCTGGAGAATACGCCGAAGGAGGAGAGGCATCTCATAAATTCCTTCCTCAATTATCCGGATGACTGTGCAGGTTCCCTTATGACCCCTGAGTATATCAGCCTTGAAAAGGATATGACGGTGGCGGAAGCCATGGCTCATATCAAGAAGGAGGGCATGGATGCTGAGACCATCTATACCTGCTACGTCAAGGACTGGGGCCGCAAACTCATAGGAATCGTTTCTCTGTCTACACTGGTGGTATCAGATGACCACATCAAGATCAGAGACATCATGCACTCCGACTTTGTATACCTGAACGTATACGATGACCAGGAGGAAGTAGCTGATGAATTCAAGAAGTACGGTTTCCTGGCTATGCCTGTAGTGGACAAGGAAGGCAGACTTGTTGGAATCATCACCGTAGACGATATCATCGACGTAATCGAAGAAGAGAACACCGAGGATATCGAGCGTATGGCAGGTATCGTGGACGTTACCGATACTGCGGACACAGACTATCTGGATATCAGCGTGTGGCAGCATGCAAAGAACAGGCTGCCCTGGCTGCTGATACTGATGGTAGCCTATATATTCACCGGCATGATCGTAAAATCATACGAAGGCAAGCTTTCAGAGGTAATAAGCCTGGTTGCTTATATGCCCATGCTGATGGGTACCGGCGGAAATACCGGATCTCAGGCGGCGACCCTGATCATCAGAGGTCTTGCCACCGGAGAAGTGGATCTTGAAGATACCCTTAAGGTCCTCTGGAAGGAAGTAAGGGTAGGAGCCCTTGTAGGAGTTATCCTCAGCTGCTTCAACTTCCTGAGAGTAGTGTTCCTGGACGGGGAGAGCGTTATGATAGCCCTGACCATCTGCAGCGCTATGGTATTTATAGTTATTTTTGCCAAGGTTCTGGGGTCAATGGTGCCCCTTATCGTAAAGAGGATCAACCTGGACCCTGCGTTGATCGCCAATCCGTTTATATCTTCTATTTCGGACGCTGTGGCTCTTACTATATATTTTGCAATGGCCACACTGTTCCTGGGACTTTAGAGGTGACGAAATGAAAGAGATAACTAAGGAACTGGTAATGAATTCCATCCCCGAGCGCAAGACCGAATCCCACAAAGGAGATTTCGGCAAGGTGCTCATAATCGCGGGATCAAAGACCATGACCGGAGCTTGCATCCTGTCATGCGAAGCAGCTTTGAGATCCGGATCGGGTCTCGTCTATGCCCTGGTGCCTGAAGAGATAATGGCTCAGGTGCAGGTAGCTGTCCCTGAGGTTGTCATCAAAGAAAGAAGTCTGGGCATACCGGAAATGAGCGAGTATGACTGCATAGTCATCGGCCCCGGTCTGGGCACCGGTGAGGATGCGGTGGAACTGGTGGACGAGATCATTGAGAAGGCGGAATGCCCTCTGGTATTCGATGCGGATGCCCTTAACGTGATCTCATACAATCACTGGCAGGACAGGCTTAAGGACAGATGCTTAAGAGGTTTCGGAAGTGTGATCACTCCCCATATGGGCGAAGCTGCAAGGCTTCTGAAGGATGACGTGGGCTTTGATATTGAGGCCGAAGGAAGAGAAGAGATACTGAACGAACTTTACGACATTACAGGAGCTACTGTAGTCCTTAAGGGAAACAGGACTCTGGTAAGACCCATGTTCGGCGGTTCTCTCGATCCTGTTTACGTTAATACCACCGGTAATCCCGGTATGGCAACTGCCGGATCGGGAGATGTCCTTACGGGCATAATCGCGGCTCTTTTAGGGCAGGGCGTCAGAAATGCAGTCATGACAGGCGTATACATCCACGGGCTTGCAGGAGATCTCATGGCTGAAGAAGTTGGTGAATACAGTCTGATATCCAGAGATATCCTTAAGGGGATACCGATGGCTTTCAAGAATATTCTGGAGGAACAAAATGGATTATAAGCGATTTGAAGAACTTGCCCGCAAGATCAGGATCGACGTGATCAAAGAGGTCTTTAATGCAGGCTCAGGCCATCCCGGCGGATCATTGTCAGCTGCAGATATCGTAACTGCGCTGTATTTCGGAGAAATGAATATCGATCCTGAGGATCCGCAGATGGAAGACAGGGACAAGCTCATCCTTTCAAAGGGACACGCTGCTCCCGTTCAGTATGCCGCACTGGCTGAAAGAGGATTCTTCGACGTTGATGAACTTGCGACCTTGAGAAAAATGGGTTCGCGCCTTCAGGGACATGCCAAGATGGGACTTGTTCCCGGAATCGAAATGTCCACAGGTTCCCTGGGACAGGGCTTCAGCGTATCGGTAGGCATGGCTCTGGCTAATAAGCTTGATGGAAAGAAGGGCAGAGTATATGCGCTTCTCGGAGACGGTGAACTTCAGGAAGGCCTTATCTGGGAGGCTGCCATGTCTGCAGGTCACTATCATCTGGATAATCTTTGCGCCATCGTGGACTGGAACGGACTGCAGATAGACGGAAAGAACGACGACGTCATGACCGTTAGACCCATAGACAAGAAGTTCGAAGCTTTCGGCTTCAACGTCATCTGCATAGACGGACATGATTTTGCACAGATCTTCGATGCCTTTGATAAAGCAAGAGAATGCAAAGACAGACCCAGCGTCATCATAGCATCTACTCACAAGGGACACGGAGTGTCATTTATGGAAGACCAGGCCGGCTGGCACGGCAAGGCTCCTAATGAAGAACAGGCCAGACAGGCTGTAGAAGAACTGGGAGGTGAGTGGTAATGGCTGATAAAATGGCTACACGTGAAGCTTACGGCAACACTCTTAAGGAACTGGGAGCAAAGTATCCCAACCTGGTGGTAATGGACGCCGACCTTTCAGGCTCCACCAAGACTTCAGTATTTGCCAAGGAATATCCTGAAAGATTCTTCAACATGGGAATCGCAGAGCAGAACATGTACGGGGCAGCCGCAGGACTTGCGCTTTCAGGCAAGATCGTATGCGCATCCACCTTCGCGATGTTCGCTTCCGGAAGAGCCTTTGAAATAATCAGGAATTCCATCGGATATACACATGCCAACGTGAAAGTCTGCGCAACACATGCAGGTATCACGGTGGGTGAGGACGGAGCATCTCATCAGACCTTTGAGGATATCGCTCTCATGAGGACCATCCCGGGAATGACGGTGGTAAATCCTTCTGACGGAGCTTCCGCAGCGGAACTTCTCAGACAGGTGATCGCCATGGAGGGACCCGCCTACGTGAGACTGGGCAGGGCTGCTGTTCCTTTCTTCTACAGTGAAGAGACTGCAAAGGATATCAAGCTCGGTAAGGGAAACACCTTAAGAGAAGGCAAAGACATCACCATCATAGCCACCGGAATCATGGTTTCCGAAGCTATGAAGGCAGCAGAGGAACTGGCAGTAGAGGGTATAGACTGCAGAGTCATCGATTTGCACACCATCAAGCCTCTGGATGAGGATATAATCGTTAAAGCTTCTTTGGAAACAGGGAAGATCGTGACAGCAGAAGAACACTCCGTAATAGGCGGTTTGGGGTCCGCGGTTGCTGAGTGTGTGTCACAGAAAGCGCCTTGCAAGGTATATATGGTCGGTCAGAAGGATACCTTCGGCGAATCCGGCAAGCCTGAAGAACTCAAGGCAAAATACGGAATGACAGCTTCCGACATTTATAAAGCTGTACACGTTATGATGAAGTAACAAGGGGTAAGTTGAATGGATTTGGGGAATATGAGGTTACAGGAGGGTATTTTTTTGGATCAGTCGGCCCTTAAGGTCGGAGTTAAAGGGATATCGGAGTGTGCAGGCGCGACTTTTGTGTCCCATTATCTGGACCGCAGTCTGAATGAAAGAGGAAGGTCCAGAGTATTCGTTTCCAGACCTGACAAGTATGCTGTTTCGGATAATGACTTCGAATATGAGGATGAAGACATAATAGTCGGAGTCATAGATCCGCTTCCTTCGCGTCTTATGGAAGGCGCTGAAGCGATAGACGAGCTTATGAACTGCAGTACGCCTGTGGTATGGCTGGTAAACAGGGATAATCCCGGAGTCAACAGAAGGGCAATGCAGAGATATCTTTGCTTTGAGCCTGAATTCAGCCAAGCTGAAGTTCCCAGAGAGATCATCTGCAGGGCAGAATACAACTGCGTTGAACTGGACGAACTGCATAAACTTGAAGGAATAGAAAAACTCGCTGAATACCTGAAAGTTTTTTTGAGAAATCAGCTGTTCCGTTTCGTACCATAGGTAACCGACGGTAAGGGGGAACTGAAGTTGACGGAATACGAATTCGAAAAGATTGTAAATAAATACTCGAAGCTCTTGTGGTCAGTGGCAGCCAGGATACTGGGTGGCATAGGCAATGAGCAGGACGCAGAGGAATGCGTGGCTGACGTGTTCATCGATCTGTGGTTTGATTCAAATGCCTTTGACTCGTCAAGGGGAAACATGAAAACATGGCTTTGCGTCAAATGCAGGAGCAAGGCAATCGATAGATTCAGGAAGATAACGGCGCATATTACAGACGAACTCAGCGGAGAGATCGTTTCCGATATGATCGGACCTGACGACAGAGTCATTGGGAAAGAGGATATGTCAAGGCTGAGGAATGCCGTGATGGAACTTGAGGAACCATCAAGGGAGATAATGATACGGAGATTTTTTGCCGGTCAGAAGCCTGCCGAGATATCAGCTGCAATGGAGCTTCCTGTGCGTAAGATCGAGAATGTTATTTACAGATCAAAAGAGAAACTCAGAAATGATCTGGAGGGGTAACCATGAATAGATTCAGCGAGGACAATTTAAAAAATATTAAAGCTCTCGTGGAAAACGGAACGGGGGTTACATTTGATCATAAAAAAAGATACCATATCTCTGCCAGAAGTCTTCTGATAGCGGCTCTGATAATCATTTTGGGCAGTATGACAGTCTTTGCTGCATATCAGATTTCTCTCAGCAAGGGAATCATCGGAGGCAGAAACACTGACACTGAATCTGTGGAGAGTAGCTTTATGATAAGCCGTCCCTTTGGTGAAGGACCTGATCCGTTGATAGGGGTTGAATCATTACATGAAGGGATCGATATGCCCGCGGCACCCGGAACTGAAGTGCTGGCAGCAGCTTCAGGAAAGGTCAAAGAGACCGGCTATGATATGGAACGAGGCAATTACGTGGTACTTGAGCATGAAGGAGGATATACCACAGTTTATGCTCATATGGAAGAGGTCTGTGCAGAGGAAGGGCAAGGGGTGGAAAGCGGTACTGTAATAGGCACCGTCGGCTCTACGGGA
>CACYYH010000044.1:11230-24179 GCA_902778565.1 uncultured Eubacteriales bacterium | reverse complement strand
CGTAGGGGGATCCCGCTGCTTCGCCCCTGTGGGGCTTGCGCTCCAGGCCTCTCGCCGGCCTCGTTCAGGCCGGCTTCGACCATCGGCTGCTCGAGCCTGCAGTAATCGCCTCGTCATACCATAGTCTCGCCTCCTCGTTCAGTCGGCTCGACACGCTCGCTACCCGGCAGTTCACCGGACTGCCGGTCTTACGCTCGCGCCCTGCGGGTTCGATCCCCCTCTTATTGTTCAGGATAATATTAAAGGACGGTATGAAACCGTCCTTTAATATTATGGTGGAGCGTAGGGGGATCGAACCCCTGGCCTCAAGATTGCGAACCTTGCGCTCTCCCAGCTGAGCTAACGCCCCGCGCCACCGTTATTTAAACCGTTTAAAAATGTCAAAAAATAAAAAATGGTCGGAGTGGCAGGATTTGAACCTGTGGCCACTTCGTCCCTAACGAAGTGCTCTACCAAGCTGAGCTACACCCCGACGCGTGATATACTATAACACATTGATTTTTACTTTTCAAGCATTTTTTTCAGGAAATCAAAAAAACTGTCCGGACTATGGCGTATCAGACAGTTTTAAAACACTTTTTAGTCGTCCTTTCTGGAGGCTGCATAGTAGGGCAGAGCCACAAAAACTGCGCCGCCGATGATGTTGCCTATTGTAACGAACAGGAGATTGTAGAAGTATCCTCCTATTGATACTGCCTGCTCCGCAGGATTCAGGAGAGCCACGGTCATCAGCGTCATGTTGGCTATGCTGTGCTCAAAACCTGTGGTGATGAATGCAAAGAGACACCAGAAGATCATGATGAGCTTGCCTGCGTCAGATGTGGCACGGCCTGCGCTCCATACTGCAAGACATACCAGGAAGTTACAGAGGATACCTCTCGTGATGAGAGGTACGATGCCTGCGGACATCTTGGCCGCAGCGGCAGATGCCATGAAGGTGGCCACGGGGCCTGTACAAAGTCCTGTAAGATGGTAGATCAGCGCCAGCAGTATGCCTCCTGCCAGATTGCCGACCCAGCAGATCACCCAAAGTTTAGCCGCATCTGACATGCGGATCTTTTTGCCAAGGACTCCCATGGTCATGACCATATTGTTTCCTGTGAAAAGTTCAGCCCCGGCCATAACTACCAGGCTCAGGGCTACTCCGAAGGAAAGACCCATGACTACTTTTGTATAGGCTGCGCTGTCAAGCTGTCCGCCGATGGTGAAGGCCAGAAGAACTCCAATTCCGATGAAGGCGCCTGCCATCATGGAAAGGATGAAGTACCCCAACGGGTCCTTGTTCAGCATGTTTATCTTGGAAACTGAACCGTTTGCAGTTTTATCAAAATCAGGTTTGAACATTTTGCTGCTCCTTGCTAAGCTGTCGTGATATCATAAAAATTATACCATATGCGACAGTCATACACAACCTTTGAAAATGTCGATTTTCCTTGACATTCAAGGTTTGTGGTGATAGTATCGTAGTAATATAAACAGTATTTCAAAGATCATTATGCTCTTCCGGACGGCCGGAAAAACGCGAACAGAATTCTTATCAATCGCATATCCGGACGGCCGGACTTTTATTACCCAAATTCAATTCAAAGGAGCAGAAGACCAATGAAAAAACGTATCTTAGTAGTAGTTTTATCTCTGATCATGGCTTTTACGCTGGCAGCCTGCGGAGGCGGTTCAGCAGAGCCTGAGATCAACATCAATCCCGAACCGGCAGGAGAGCCCGTTGAAGGCGGAGAGATCACCGTAGGTGTTACCGCTGATCTGGACTCCAGCTTGGATCCTCACGTATCTTCTTCCTCTGCAGGAACCAGAGAGATCCTCTTCAATGTCTATGAAGGTCTCGTGAAACCTGATTCAGAAGGAAATCTCAATCCGGCAATCGCCGAGAGTTATTCTGTAAACGACACAGCAGATGAATATACCTTCGTTCTCAGAGATGGCGTCAAGTTCCACAACGGAAATGACGTTACCATCGACGACGTGGTTTACTCACTTTCAAGGGCTGCAGGTCTTGAGACCGGCGAGCCTCTGGTTGCTGACGTTGCAGGCATAGCTTCAGTTGAAGCAATAGGCGACAAGGAAGTTGTCGTAAAACTGAAAGCACCTGATACAGAGTTCCTTGCTCACATTACCACCGCCATCATTCCCAAGGACATCGATCCCGAAAAGGAAGTTGTTGGAACCGGTCCTTTCAAGTTCACAGAAAGAAAGGTACAGGAAAGCATCACTCTTGAGAAGTTCGGTGAATACTGGGGAGAAAAGCCTTATCTCGACAAGGTAACCCTTAAAGTCATCGACAATGCCGAGACTCTGGTAATGAGCCTTAAGTCCGGTGCTATCGACATGGCTACACACCTTGTGTTCAGCCAGGTAAAGGAACTTTCAGGGCTCAACATTTATGAGGGCGCATCCAACGCAGTTCAGGGACTCTACCTGAATAACGCTGTCAAGCCGCTTGACGATCCTCTGGTAAGACAGGCTCTGTCATACGCTATTGACAAGCAGGCCATCGTTGACCTTGCATTTGACGGACACGGCACACTGGTTGGATCCAGCATGTTCCCCGCTTTAAAGAAGTACTTCGTGGACGAACTCACCAATTATTATACTCCCGATGCTGCAAAGGCAAAGGAACTCCTTAAGGAAGCAGGATATGAGAATGGATTCGATCTTGAGATCACCGTTCCTTCCAACATGCAGCAGCACGTAGACACCGCTCAGGTAATCGTTGAACAGCTTCAGGCTGTAGGTATCAACGCAACCATCAACCAGGTGGAATGGAACACATGGCTTGAGGACGTTTACAGAGGCAGAAAGTATCAGTCCACCATCGTAAGCTTCGACGCTCACGGCGTAGCAGCTTCCGACATGCTTGCCAGATTCCAGTCAGATAACGGAAAGAACATCTCGAACTTTGCAAGCGAAGCATACGACAAGGCTTACAAGGCTGCCGTATCAACAACAGATGACGCTGCTCAGACAGAGGCATTCAAGGAATGCGAAAAGATCCTTACTGAGGAAGCAGCTAACGTCTACATTCAGGACGTAGCTTCCTTCGTAGCAATGGGAGGCGATTTCTACGGCTATGAATTCTATCCTCTCTATGTGGCAGACTTCTCAAAGATATTCAAGATCGCAGAATAAATGAAATATGTTTTAAAGAAGACAGGGATATTAATAGTCACTCTGATATTAATATCCCTGCTGGCTTTTTTAGCCTTCCAAATTATACCGGGAGATCCGGTCACAAAGATACTCGGGACGGACTACACTCCGGAAAGAGCGGCTCAGCTGAGAGAGCAGCTCGGCCTGAACGGAAACGTCTTTCTGAGGTACTTTCGCTGGCTGAAAGGACTGGTAACGGGGGACCCCGGTATCAGCTACAGCTATTTCATGCCGGTGAAGGACGTACTTAAGGGAAAGATCAGCCTTACGGCGACTCTCTCTCTTTTGTCATGGATAATCGTCACTCTGATCAGCATCCCTCTGGGGATCATCATGGTGAGATATCAGAACGAGACCTTCAGAAGGATCAGCGTAGCCTTTAACCAGATCTTTATGGCTATCCCGCCGTTTTTCTTAGGTATGCTTCTGGCATATCTTTTTGGCTTGGTCCTGAAACTGTTCACGCCGGGCGTATATGTGCCTTTGAGCCAGGATTTCGGCAAAGGCCTTGTGTACCTTTTGTTCCCGGCCCTGGCCATATCCCTTCCCAAGGCGGCCAAGGTGGCTAAGCTCCTTCACGCCTCCATCCAGGATGAGATGAACAAGGACTACGTCAGGACGGCATACAGCCGCGGCAATTCCAGATGGGCAGTTATCAGAGTGCATGTGTTAAGAAATGCTCTTCTTCCTACCATCACATACATCGCCATGACTTTGGCTGATATAGTTGCAGGTTCCATCGTGGTAGAGCAGGTATTCGCTCTGCCCGGACTTGGAAGACTGCTGATCACCAGCATCGGAAACCGTGATTTCCCGGTAGCCGAATGCATCGTGGTCATAATAGCTTTTGTTGTAGTATTTATGAATTATCTGGCGGATATCGTGACCCAGTACGTGGATCCGCGCGTGAGATTGGGGTGAGAAAATGATCAAAGGCATGAATTCACATTTCAAGATCGGCGCGGTAATAACCTGCATAATGCTGGTCATAATAATCGTCGGCATGTTCTGGACTCCATATGATCCCAACCAGATGAGCGGATCTGAAAAGATGCAGGGCCCGAGCCTCCAGCATCTTTTCGGCACGGACAACTTTGGAAGAGACATCTTTTCCAGAGTTGTGCAGGGGGCGGGAGCTACCTTCATGATAGCTTTTGCCACCGTAGCCATAGGACTTACGGTAGGCATACTCATAGGCCTGTTCACGGGATATTTCGGAGGCTGGCTGGATGAGATCCTGATGCGTATAAACGACAGCATCCTGGCTTTCCCCAGCATCCTTCTGGCTCTGGTCCTCATAGCCATATTCGGAGGCGGCAAGTACAATATCATATTGGCCCTGGGCATACTGTTCATACCCAGTTTCGCAAGGCTTGTGCGGTCGGAAGTGGCCCGACAGAAAAACATGGACTACGTGAGAAATGCAAAACTCATGGGCGTAGGCACCATGAGGCTGCTTTTCGTACATATACTGCCTAACATCGTACCGGTGCTGCTTTCTGCCATCGCCATCGGTTTCAATAACGCAGTTCTGGCAGAGGCATCCATGAGCTTCCTTGGAGTAGGCGTTCAGCCCCCTGATCCCAGTTTGGGCAGGATGCTGAACGAGGCTCAGACCTATCTCATGAGCGCACCGTGGTATGCGATGTCCGCAGGTATCGCAATCATCCTTCTGGTGCTTGGCTTCGGCCTGATCGGCGAAGGACTGGGAGGTGAGCGTAATGGCTGACGTAAAGAAAAAATACGATCCCAGTCAGGTGATGCTGGACGTTCACGGACTGAAGGTGACCTTCAAATCCACCGGAAAAGAAGCCGTGAGAGGCATAGATTTCTTCATGAAAAACGGTCAGCGTGTAGGACTGGTTGGAGAGTCGGGTTCCGGTAAGACAGTAACCGCCATGGCAATATCCGGACTGATCGAAAGATATAACGTGGACATCGAAGGAGAGATCCTCTTTAACGGAAAAGATCTCAGGACATGCTCCAGAGACGAAATGAGACGCATACAGGGAAGAGGGATAGGCGTAGTGTTCCAGGAACCCATGACCAGCCTCAATCCTCTGATGAAGATCGGACAGCAGATCGAAGAGACTCTGGTGCTCCACACCAAGAAGAACAAAGAAGAAAGATATGCCCTGGTCATAGAGGCTATGGAGAAGGTAGGACTCCCTGAACCCGAGGTTACCTATAATAAGTACCCTCATCAGCTTTCGGGAGGCCAGCGCCAGAGAGCCATGATAGCTTCCGCTTTCGTAGTAGTTCCTCAACTTCTGATCTGCGATGAGCCCACCACTGCGCTGGACGTGCGTGTACAGGCTCAGATACTCCAACTGCTGAGAAGTCTCAGTGAGGAGTACGGCGTAGGCATACTTCTCATCAGCCACGACCTGAGGGTCATCAGGCACCTTTGCGACAGAGTCGCAGTCATGTATAAGGGCGAGATAGTTGAGGCAGGACCAACTGAAAGAGTTTTCGAGAATCCTCAGCACGAATATACGAAGCAGCTCATATCTGCCATTCCCACCAGGGAAAAGGTAAGGGCGAAGGAAAGCAAAGAAACAGATAATGAAACACGATAAAAGAATAATAGATAAAAGTACAGAACCCAGCGACCTGGTACTGGACGTAAAGGACCTGACGGTGACCTACAAGTCATCTTCGGTATTTGGCGCCAAGTCGGTATACACAGCCGTAAACCACGTGAACCTCAGCATCAAACAGGGTGAGATCATGGGCCTTGTAGGGGAGTCCGGCTGTGGTAAGTCCACGTTGTCAAGGGCGATCCTTGGCATGCTGGACGACGCTGAGATAACCGGAGAGATAATCCACTATACCAGGCGTCCTCAGATGGTCTTCCAGGATCCTTTCTCCAGCCTTAATCCATCAAAGACGGTAGGCTGGATAATGGAGGAACCGCTCAGGATCTTCGGCAAATACTCTGAGAAGGAACGTAAGGCAAGGGTGCTGGACATGATCGACAGGGTAGGCCTTGAGAGAGCCCACGTAAACCGCAAGCCAAACGAGCTTTCAGGTGGCCAGAAACAAAGAGTCTCCATCGGAACAGCCCTCATCAGGCGTCCCAGGTTCATCATAGCGGACGAGGCGGTATCAGCGCTGGACGTTTCCATCCAGGGACAGATACTTAGACTGTTGTTGGAACTCAGGGATGATCTGGATCTTTCCTACCTTTTCATTACTCACGACCTCAACGTCTGCTACTCCATATGTGACAGAGTGGCGGTCATGTACAAAGGCCAGATCGTTGAAGAGGGACCGGTTGAAGACGTGTACAACAACCCCCAGCACGAATACACAAAAAAATTGCTTGAAGCATCACTGCTATAAAAAAACGCCCTTGCAGACAAGGGCGTTTTTATTGCTTTTTATGATTCCGAGTTCTTCTTCTGGCGCAGCAGCAAAAGGATCGAAATTATCATGAGCGCAGAGCCGGTGACGGTATATATGTCCAGACCCTGACCCAGCAGAAAGTAACCAAGGACCGCAGACGAAAGAGGTTCCATGGTATCTATCATGGATGCTCTGGTAGCTCCGATAAGTCGCACAGCACTGTAGAACAGTCCCCTTGCCACAATAACGCCGATGGTTCCGAGACAGATTATGGCTATCCACTGCAGGGTGTTGGACGGAAGGAGAGGCTCTCCGTGGATAAAACATCTTACGGAAGAATAGATCATTATGGGGATAACCCCTGTAAGAAGGATTATTTCCGTGGAAACGTCTTTCAGATGTTTTGAGTTGATCATGACCAGGTATATGGAATACTGGACAGAGCCAACGATACCTGCTGCAAAAGCAAGCATGTTCAGCGAGCCGCTGAAGCCCGGTATGGCAATTACCACCAGTCCGGCTACAGAGAGTAAAAGAATGAATCCCTTGGCCTTGCTGTACTTTTCTCTTCCGAGGAACATCTCAATAACGAAGACTATGGCCACGTAGGATATCGATATGGCTATCGCCACCATGTTAGGCAGGTAGTGATAAGCGTAGTTGAAGGAAACGTTGCCGATTACGGACATGAAACAGAGTAGAAGCACCCAGGGCAGTTCTTTTTTTCCGAGCGAACTGAACGAACCTTTTCTTAAAAGAGACGGAAACATACAGATCAGGGATACGAGATGCCGGGAAAACAGCAAGGTGTTGGTCTGTATACCGCCTTTGTAGCCCAGCTGTGTAAAAGTAGGCGTTGAAGAATATGAAATTGTGGCCAGTATAGCGTAGATTATACCTTTCATAAATGCCTCACGTAAGGTGCGTTCGTTACTATAGAATCATAGTAGCATATTGTATATTTTTTTCCAATATGCAAAAATTATTCTTCTTGTATTTTATGTCGTATTGTTATAGAATATGAATGCAAAACAAGGGGGCGTAAAGGTTTCGACAGGGGTGTTGAAACAGGATAAGCGAGCGGCGGTTGGCCAGTCCGCCTAAAACAAGGCCCGTTAAATATAAACGCTAAAAGAAACAACACATTCGCAATCGCAGCTTAAGTCTGCACCGCGCGTCAGCTCCGGTTTACCCGTAGGCCTGAGTACTGGCGTCGACTATACGGGGAACCCTTGTGTGAACTCCCGGCAGCACAAGGCCTAACGGGATAGGCGAAGCAGAAGCTTGTTAATGGGCGTCCGCCAAGCCGAAGTACCAAATCATTAACTGCGCTCGGAGAAGTTCCTGCGAATATGCTTTTGGACGCGAGTTCGACTCTCGCCGCTTCCACCACGACAAGGCAGTTTTCATGACGAAAACTGCCGTTTTTTTATTTTTTATACAAAAGTATGTAAAAAAATGGTATTATATAAAAAACGCAGGTTTGATGGAGGACGTTCCGTGGATAGCACCTACAGGCGACATCAGATAATATGGAAGATTCTGCAGATGACTGCGGGACTTTTGGTGCGGATGAAATTTGATCTTAAACACGATGACCTCCGGATGGAGGGGCCGGTGCTTCTGATATCAAATCATGTCACGTCCTGGGATCCGCTGATCGTGGCGCAGAGTCTCAGACATAAGCAGGTCTATTACGTGGCAAGCGAGCATCTCTTCCGTAAAGGTTTCCTTACAAGGATACTCAAGTGGATCGTAGACCCCATCCCAAGGAGCAAAGGCACTGCCTCCGGTACGGACACCGTTAAGGCATGTTTAAGGCATCTTAAACAAGGCCATTCAGTGTGCATCTTCGCTGAAGGTGAGCAGAGCTGGGACGGAAGGAACAATCCGGTTCTCACAGCTACCGGAAAACTGGCGAGATCCAGTGGAGCCACTCTTGTGACTTGTCGCCTTGAGGGGGCTTATCTCAGTCTGCCGCGCTGGGCAGATACCATAAGGAGGGGGCCGATCTTCGGCCATGCTGTAGGCATCTATAAGTCCGAAGAACTCAAAACCATGAGTCCTGAGGAGATAACCGGGATCATAAACCGAGATATAAGAGAAGACGCCTGGGAGCGTCAGCTTCAGGAGCACCGTGAATACACAGGAAAAGATCTGGCTGTGGGGCTTGAACGCGTCCTTTATCTCTGTCCCGACTGCAGGCGCGTCGGTACTTTGAAAAGCGAGGGTGACATACTGTCCTGCTCATGCGGGCTGAATATAAAATACCGCACGGATGGCTTTTTTGAACCTGATAAGCCCTTCCGAGACATAGCTCAGTGGGAGGACTGGCAGAAGGAGACTTTAAGAGCAAGGGACTTCGTGCATGGTGAAGAACTGTTCAGCGATGGAGATGCAGAACTGAAGATCATAGGTCCCGATCACACGGAGACGTTGCAGTGCGTGGGGAGGCTGAGCCAGTACGAGGACAGGATCCTTTGCGGTGACAGGTCTTTCAGCCTGAAGGATATCGACAGTATGGCCATGACCAGAACTCACATCCTGCTGTTCAGCTACGGCGGAGAATATTATGAGCTGAGCGTTGAGAAAGGCATTAATTTAAGAAAATACCTGGAAATCTGGAAAGCGCAGTCAGAATAGCAAAGATGGCGCTCAGGGATCAGGCCGGGAAAACAGAAAAGGAAAAATAATGGATTATTCAGCATTAAACACAGGGCTTTGGAACGTCATCATCCAGCTGGGTATGATCGCAGCATCGCTCCTCCTGGCGAACGTCCTGAGGCGGAGGGTAGCTTTCATACGAAGGACCCTGATGCCGGTGGCTGTTCTGGGAGGTTTCATACTCCTCATAGCCCGTTATATCGGACTTGTGAATGTCGATGGCACAGTGATGGAGATACTGGTATATCACGGGATCGCGCTGGGCTTCATTGCCATGAGCCTGCGAGTCCCTGAAAACCCCGGCGGTTCAGCCGGGAATCTTACCGGTCTCAAATCCGGAGCCATCATCGTCAGTTCCTATCTGGTTCAGGGAATATCGGGCCTTCTCATAACGATGCTCCTTGGCTATACCCTCATACCGAACCTCTTTAAAGCAGCGGGTCTGCTGCTTCCCATGGGCTTCGGTCAGGGCCCCGGACAGGCCAATAACGTTGGATCCACATACGAGGGCATGGGCTTCGTGGGCGGACGCAGTTTCGGTCTGGCCATAGCTGCGGCAGGATATCTGGTGGCATGCATCGTAGGCGTTATCATACTTAACGTCCTTGCAAAAAAAGGCAAACTTAAGAATGCCGATGACCGTTCCGAAGAAGAGTATACGATAGATTTTTTCCAGAACAAGGACGAGATCCCGGTTTCCGATTCCATCGACAAACTCTCTGTTCAGATCGCCATGGTAATACTGGTTTATCTGGCTACGTATCTGGTCACCCGCGGCCTGACCTCAGGCATAGCATCTATTTCGGCCGGCCTTGCAGGAACGGTGAACTCACTGCTTTGGGGATTTAACTTCATCATCGGCTCGGCCCTTGCTATCCTTCTCAGGGTGATACTGGAGAAAGGTAAGAAATCCGGACTTATAACAAGGCAATATCAGAATAACTACCTGCTGAACCGCATCTCAGGCTTTTTCTTCGATATTATGATAGTGGCAGGCATCGGGTCGATCTATCTGGAGGATATCAGAGGCTTATTGCTTCCTTTCATACTCCTCGTAATAGCCGGCGCCGTGCTCACGTGGATACACCTTACCATCGTCTGCAAAAAAGCCTATCCTGGCTATTACTACGAAGGACTGCTTTCAATGTACGGAATGATGACGGGAACCATAAGTTCCGGCGTGCTTCTCCTCAGGGAGATCGATCCGGGGCTTAAAACACCTGCAGCCAACAATCTGATCACCGGCAGCAGCTTCGGCATAATCCTGGGAGCTCCCGTGCTGATATTTGTGGGACTTGCACCCCGGTCCGATATGATGTGCTGGCTGGTAGTAGGCCTTGTGGCGGTATACCTGGCGGCCCTTTATCTGCTGATTTTTAAGGCAAAAGGGCGAAAAAAAGCATAAAACCTTCAGACAGGCACGAGATATTGTGCCTGTCTTTTATTTTATTTGCATATTTTGGGTATTTTATGCATTTTGACAGTTGAATTCAGAGAGAATTTTCTATATAATGTTACGTAGTAAAAGTTTGCTTGTTTTTTCGTTATCGGAGGACTGACATTATGCGCCAGACGGCGAAAAAGTCTAGTGGGAAAGCTAAAAATTCGCGTAAAACAGCCAAGAAGTCTTCTTCACCTGCGAAGAAGATCGCCATAATCGCGATCGTATTAGTGGTGCTTCTGGCAGCCGCAGGTTTTGCCTACGCTAATAACATCCGTCATCAGACTCCGGAAAGGATAGTATCTGAGGACGGTGTTTTGCATTGCTACAGCAAGGCTGATGAAATAATGACCGGCGGATGGATCGAATTCGAGGGAAAGAAATACTATGCCGGCGAAGACGGCGCCCTGTATGCCAACCGCTTGGAACAGATCGGTGAGGACGGACACTTCTACTTTGGTGAAGACGGAGCTATGCTCACGGATATCTTCATCGCAGATGAAAAGGTGTACAGCGCTGATCCGGAAGGCCATATCAATATGACCGAAGGCTGGGAAGAGCACGACGGCAAAACATACTATAACAAGGGAGAAGGCGTGTGCCTGTCATCCTGCAAGACTGAAATTGACGGCGAAGATTATGCCTTCGATGCTGAAGGAGTCCTTCGCAAGGATATAGTATTTGACGCTGACGGCGAAAAGTTCTATGCAGGCAGCGACGGAAAGATCGTGAAGAGCCAGCCTGTAGAGTACAAGGATAAGAAATACTACGCAGGCGAGACAGGAGCTTTCGTCCGCAACGGATTTACCAAGTACGAAGATTATTATTTCTACATCAACGATGACAGCTCCATAGCCAAGGAGCCTGTTACCATGGATAACGGATATACAATAACCCCGGATCCCGAGACCGGCGCCATTTCTGAAAAAGAGCACAAGATATCTCAGTCAGAGTATATCCACGAAGGAAAGGCTACATACATAAAGGTTGACAGGGATTCGCAGACCATGATCTTCGTCAAGGACGGAGAACTGCTTCTGTCTTCAGACATCGTCTCCGGATTATACGGTCAGTACGATACTCCGGGCGGAGAATATGAGATCATTCACAAGGCTACGAACGTACAGCTCAAGGGAGAACAGGTCATAGAAGGCGAATTCGTGGATGAACCGCTGACTAAGGAAGAGATAGATGCGTTCAAGGCGGATCCAAAGAACAAGGGCAAAAAACCGCCTGCAACCAAAAAAGTTCCCAAGAAGGACGAGTGGGACGTGACGGTCAACTACTGGCTGGCATTCATCGGCGGCACCTATGGTTTCCATGACGCTACCTGGAGAGGTGAGTTCGGCGGATATATATACACATGGGATGGCTCACACGGATGCGTGAACCTGCCTCTTTGGGCCGCTGAGACCTTGTATGATAACGCAGATGTAGGAACACCGGTCTTCATCTATTAAGACAAACCAATGAGTACAAAAATTCCTGTGTGCTTAACACAGGAATATTTGTTTTTATAAGGATTCTTTGTTATACTATCGATATGGCCAGAAAATCACCTTGGGAAAAAGAGTGGGTGAACCTTTTGAAAAAAGAGGTCCGCTACAAAAAGAAAAGAGTGGATGGACCCACGTCGCTTCTGCTCATGAAACTGGACCGCTTTATACCCGAAAAGTTGAGCGGCACTCTTGCTGTGGCCTTTTTTAAGGCCTTTCAGGTAATTTTTGAGAAGGGCACAAGGCTGATAGAGCTTACATATAACAGGGCAAAGAAACAAGCGGACTTCAAGGTGAATAAATTTGCCAACGAAATGTACGGAGATACAAGGTCGGCAAGGAGCTTCACCAGGGATGCCAAGGGAAGCAGACTGCTGAACCTGATCATCTCTTTTGTGGAAGGCGTTGCTTTGGGACTTCTGGGACTGGGCATTCCGGATATACCGCTCTTCATGGCCATAGTGCTCAAGGGAGTGTACGAGGTAGCTCTCAGCTATGGATATGACTATCACGACGAAAACGAAAAGATCTTCATACTGAAAGTCATCGAAGTATCCATGACGGATGACGAAGAGTTCGTCGAGGGGGATGCGCAGATAAACGAAGCCATCGAGGTCATCGCTTCCGACGGAGGCGTCATCGGAGGCTGGAGCATATCCAAGGAAGATCAGATGAGGCAGACTTCGGACGCTCTGGTAAAGGAAATGATCTATACCAAATTTATCCAAGGTTTCACTATTCTGGGTGTTTTCGGAGGAATATTCGATCCTGTATACGTAAACAGGATCACAAACTACGCGATGCTGAAATACAGAAGAAGATTTCTTGCAACGCG